>JAFYUH010000186.1 GCA_017549605.1 Bacteroidales bacterium | reverse complement strand
TAACCATGTCTTCAAATCTTCTGGTGAATAGAACTTGTCGATAGATGACTTGATGCTGCCGTCTTCGTTATATTTTACATAAACCAAACCTTTAGCGCCTACTTGTGGTCTCTTGACGAAGTCTGTCAATGCGTCGATTTGTTTACGTGTGTATGATGCGCAACCTTTAGCGTTGATTGCAACCACGATTTCAGAGTCGTCGAATACAGGGAAACCTTTGCCTTGTGCCAAGTCGGTCAACTCAACGAATCGCATGTCGAAACGGATGTCTGGCTTGTCGCTGCCGTAGTATTTCATAGCGTCGTGCCATGTCATACGTGGGAACTTGTCGAATTCCAAACCTTTGACTTTCTTGAAGAGATGTTTTGCCAAGCCTTCGAATGTGTTGAGAACGTCTTCTTGTTCAACGAATGACATCTCGCAGTCGATTTGTGTGAACTCAGGCTGACGGTCGGCACGGAGGTCTTCGTCACGGAAACAACGTACTATTTGGAAATATTTGTCGAAGCCAGCGACCATCAAAAGTTGTTTGAACTGTTGTGGTGATTGTGGAAGAGCGTAGAACTCGCCTGGATTCATACGTGATGGAACGACGAAGTCGCGTGCTCCTTCTGGTGTTGACTTGATGAGACATGGTGTCTCAACTTCGATAAATCCTTGTTCTGACAAATAGCTTCTTGTCTCGATAGCTACGTTATGACGTAAGATAAGGTTGTTTTTCAATGGGTTACGACGTAAGTCCAAGTAACGGTATTTCATACGGAGGTCGTCGCCGCCATCTGATTTGTCTTCGATTGTGAAAGGAGGAGTCTTACTTGCATTCAAGATGTTCAACTCGTTGAGCTGAATCTCGATTTCTCCTGTTGGGATATTTGGATTCTTTGATTCTCTTTCGATTACTGTACCTTTAGCTTGGATGACGAATTCACGGCCTAAAGTACGAGCCTTTTCCATCACTTCTGCTGAACTGACACCTTCTTGTAAGAAGAGCTGTGTCAATCCGTATCTGTCGCGGATGTCAATCCATAAGAGAGTGCCTTTGTCACGGACGCGTTGCACCCAACCGCTTAAAACGACTTCTTTTCCTGCATCAGCAAGGCGAAGTTCTCCACATGTATGTGTTCTGTACATAGTTATATCTGTTTTGTTTTTTACCTAAATTGACCTACAAAAATAATGATTTTTATTTTTCTTTTATCACTTTCATGCAACAATTTCTGCAATCGAAATCTAAGCGGAATCTGCCTTTGTCATTAGCAAGATATAATGATGTCGCAGGTTTGCCTATCTCCTTGCTACATATATTGTTGGCATAACGAACACAGTGCTTTGTCGTCATCACAACGAGCTCGTCGCCAGAACGTAATTTCTCCAATCCGTCTTCGATTATTTCAACACCGTGTCTCTTGTAAAACTCTCTCGACTTTTCATTGATGACGTTGCCTAAATATGTTAAACTTTCTTTAGGATAAATCACGTTAGACGCCACAGGAGTGACGTCTCTACAATCTCTCTCATTACGATGTTTCTCAATGAGATATGATTTTAATTTCTCCACTAAATCTTTCTTCATCTCACCTAAAACCGACGCTCTGATGAAATATGCTGTGGACAAAGTCTGTTGTCCGTTGTCTGTTGTCTGTTGTCCGAATTCAACGTCAATCTCCTCAACAGAGAACTCAGTATCGCCCCATTGTGACAGCTTGCTTTTAATGTTGTCAAGAGCCTTTTCTGTGTTTATCGCGACTTCTTTATCTATTGAGATATTTGTTGTAACGTATTCTGAATCTTTATTATATAATTTCGCTGACAAAGCAAATCCGTCTTCTGTATCAGTGAATCTCAAGCTGATCTTCTGCTTTCTGTTGCCATTGGATTTCTCAAGTTCTTTTTCCCAGACATTGTCGTGGTTTCTGAAGATCTTGCTTCCTTCGATCTTGAATCTTGTCGCCATCGAGATGTCGGTGTTGCTTGTGATGGTCTGTGAAAGACTCCTTGTTTTGTTTTCAGCAACAGCATTAACATTGAAACCTAAGAGATTGTTTTCTCTGTCCAAGAAACAAAGTCCGTCGCCGTTATGAAGTTCTTTTCCTGTTCTGATGGTGATGGATTTGTTTTTGATTTTCTCGATGGTGCCGAGATATTCTCCCATTGATTTTGGGGAATAAGGAGCGTCGATATATTTCTGACGGCCGTGGATGAAGTAATCGGTGAAGCCTCTTGAGAATGACTTCTCTGGAGCAGGGTAGAACGAAGGGCTGCTTTCTCCGCGAGAGCTTCTGCAAAGGTCGTCGCGTTTTGCAATGACTTCGTCAATTTTATTTCTGTAATAAGCAGTGACATTTTTGACATAGTCGATGTCTTTCAACCTGCCTTCGATTTTGAAAGAAGTGATGCCGGCATCGATGAGTTCTTCTATGTTTTTGCTGTTGTTCAAATCTCTTAATGAGAGAAGATGTCTGTTGCTTATCAGGCGTTTGCCTTCTGCATTCTCGAGGTTCCAGCTGAGACGGCAAGGCTGAGCGCATGCGCCTCTGTTGGCAGAACGGCCTCCGATGACGTGGCTTAAATAACACTGACCGCTATATGAAACGCATAACGCGCCGTGAACGAAATATTCTAAAGGAACTGTGGTTTTTGATCTGATGTCTTTTATCTGCTCGATGCTGAGTTCTCGTGCGAGCACCACTTGCGAGAAACCGACGTCTTCGAGGAACTTGACTTTCTCTGCTTCAATGTTATGACATTGTGTTGAAGCGTGCAATGCGATAGGAGGCATGTCCATGTTCAATAACGCCATGTCCTGTACGATGAGCGCATCGACACCAGCATTCCAGCAGTCGTAAGCGAGCTTGCGAGCGTCTTCTAACTCACTGTCGTACAAAAGAGTATTCATTGTGACGTAAACCTTTGCATCGAAGAGAGCAGCGTGTCTGCACAAAGCCTCTATGTCTTCGATGCTGTTGCCCACCTTCTCACGTGCACCAAAACTAGGTCCACCTATATATACTGCGTCAGCGCCATGGTTGATGGCAGCGATGCCAACTTCCAGATTCTTCGCCGGCGATAAAAGTTCTATTTTTTTCATAAGGAAATGTTTGTCGCAAAGATAAGAAAAGGCAACGGACAAACGGCAAAAGACAAAAGTTTTTTAAAGTCACCGAGTCACCGAGACACCAAGTCGCCAAGAATTTAAAATTAGTAGATACGTATTAAGTCCTGAAAGGACGACAGAAAATTACTGATTCCTAACCAAAAAGACTTAGTTAACTCTTTGATTTATATTTCTTTATAATGATATTTTTTAAATTGCAAGATGCAAGTCTCAATTTTTTAAAAAAATGTAAGATGGAGATTGCAATTTTTATTATCTTTGCGTTTATAAATTAAAAATCATTGTGTTATGAATGCTTTGAAAAATGTATTTTTGAAAGAAATAGAATTGGTTTCAACAAAATATGTGAGATATTTACATGATGAAATTGAATGGAAGTCGAGGTTGATAGCAATTCTTGGTGCTCGTGGCGTTGGAAAATCTACACTTGTTTTACAGCATATCAAATTATATGAAGATATAAATTCAACATTGTATGTTTCTGCTGATAATATTTATTTTTCAGCTCATTCTTTGTTGGAGTTAGCTAATGAATTCTATAATTTAGGTGGAAAGGCATTATATATAGATGAAATTCATAAGTATAAGAATTGGTCTCAAGAAATAAAAAATATTTATGACTCGTTTCCTGACTTAAAAATCGTATATACAGGTTCGTCTATCTTGGAACTTGAAAAAGGCGGTGCTGATTTGTCGCGTCGCAAATTGGAGTATAGATTGCCTGGTCTGTCGTTCAGAGAATATCTGATGATTTCGCGTGATGTCAATGTGAAAACACATTCTTTGCAAGAGGTATTGTCACATAATGTCGAATTTCCATATGCTGACTATAAACCTTTGGCGTTGTTTAAAGATTATATGAAAGAAGGTTATTATCCATTCTTTAAGGATTATGGATATTATATGAGATTATCTTCAATTGTAAATCAGATACTTGAAAATGATATAAAAGATTTTGCGGAGATGACGGTTTCAACGGCTCATGCTTTGAAGAAATTGATGTATATAATAGCGCAGTCTGTTCCGTTTAAACCTAATTACAGCAAGATTTCCAATGATATAGATGTAAATAGAAAATTGGTCTCCGACCTGATGATATACCTTGAAAAAGCTCAGCTTATCAATATTTTGCGCGATAATTCTTTTGGAATAAGTTCTTTGGGTAAAGTTGATAAAATATATCTTAACAACACGAATCTGTCGTATGCTTTGGTTGGAGATATGACTGATATAGGAAATGCCAGAGAGACGGTATTTTTATCATTGTTAAAGCCAATATACGATATTACATCATCTCCATATTCTGATTTTATTGTAGATAAGAAATATACATTTGAATTGGGTGGTAAAAACAAGAAACAGAAGCAGATAAAGGATATTAAAGATTCATATCTCGTTAAAGATGATATAGAATATGGTTCTTCAAATATAGTTCCTTTGTGGACTTTCGGATTGCTGTATTAAGATGGTTGCCAACTTTCAACTTTCAACTTTCAGTTTTCAATTATCAAAATGCTTCCAACATCAACCAGTTCTCCATCGTATAATTCGATGAGGTTGAAGTTGTTGTCTTTGAGGAATTTGTCGAGTTCTGCTTTTTCTTTAAGATGTTTAGTGTTGCCGCAGACTATCAGATTGTTCTTCCAGACGCCGCAACATCCAGGGAAAAATCCATGGTCGTGACCTTCTAATTTTATCTGTTTAGGATCAATGTAGAGGATAGACGTACGTCCGTACGTCTCTACGTGAGATTCTGATGGACAAAGTCTGTTGTCTGTTGTCTGTTGTCTGTTGTCCGGAATCGACGTAATAAAAACACCCTCCTTCAACGCTACAAGATTACATCTCGTATATCCTTGATTTACTTGTATATGGTTTTCATATAGTGACAAAATCGTAGGGTCAGTGTGTTTGAGATTATGTATTAAAGTGTCGCCGATGCCGACTGCATTATAAGGCACTGTGTCTGGATATTTTCTTCCGACTTCTTTCTTGCCTTCTGTCAGTTTTATCTTTCGTTTCTTTAGTTCCTTGACGATTCTCTTCGGTGCGTTGGGCGCATAGACTAATCCGTCTTTTCCTTGGAAGAAGAAAATGTCAGGATGAGCAGATATTGATTTATATGTTATATCAGTCGGATTTAAGAATAAGACATCGCCTAGTTTTTTGAGATTCTTCTTCGCTTCCTCCGGCATTCGTCCGTCAGCGATTATAGTTGGCAACTCTTCTTTTGAAGTAATAGTGAAATCAAAATCGTTCTGTGGATAAAGTCTGTTGTCTGTTGACCGTTGTCCGTTGACAAAAGATTTAAAAACAACATTATCAAATCTTTCCAATAATAATTTCTTATTCTCTCCTTTCCATCCTATGGCGTGATTTATCTGCGACTCAGGAACATTGATGATAATGTCTTTACTTCTCAGAGTCTCAGGATCTAAGCATCTCAGTTTCTCTTTCCAGATATTGCTGAAGACCATCTCGGCGAAGTTCTTATGATAAGGTCCTGCTACGTAAGCTTCATTATCTAATTCGTCGGAGGTGTGAAGTCCGATTCTTAAGACCTTGACGTTATTTTCTGTGAAATAAGAATAAAGTTTTGAAGAACGTTTGACTGCTTCTTCAATAGAGAGCGCTTCATATTCTCCTGATTTATACATCGCTGCTAACTCGGTGTCTTTTACTACTATGCAAGGATATATGCGAGTCTCTTCTGCGCCGAGATTTACTATGTCTTTTGCTGTCTGCAAGTCGTGTTCCTCGCTGCTCGACGGCAATCCAATCATCATCTGTAATCCTAATGTGATTCCTTCAGAAAGGATTGTTTGCGAAGCTTCAACAATGTCGTTGTAAGTATGTCCGCGTTTGCATTGTTTCAGGATTTCGTCGTTGGTGCTTTGCGCTCCGAGTTCGATGTTACGCATTCCGAGGCGTTTTATTTCTTGGACGCGTTGGAGCGTGATGTAGTCGGGGCGAGTGCTGCAGCGTATGCCGTCGATAAGTCCTTTGTCGAGATAAGGTTGCACGGCATCCAGATAATCGTTCTGCATCTGGAGCGGAAGGCCTGTGAAATTACCTCCGAAAAATGCCACTTCAACAAAACGCTTCTCTTCCTTGAATGAGGCTAAGTGACTGTCAATAATAGTCTTGACATCATCGGCTTTGACAATGTCGTTCAATCCTGTAATGCTAAACTGATTGCAGTAAACGCAACGATAAGGACAGGCCAATTCAGGCAAAAAGATAGGTATGTTGTAGTGTTTAATCATACTGCAAAAATCATAAAAAAATCATTTCAAAACTTAAGCCCAAAATTATTATATTTGCAAAGATGAATTTTAATTACAATAACTATGAAATTACACGTTAAAAACATTATCTTAATTACAATGCTAGCTTTTGTAACTATAGGTGGTACAACAAGTTGCAGCAGTAAGAAAAAGTTAGCAAAGAAAGAGTATGAAGCTAAGCTTTTACAAGCAAAGACTGACTTGAACGCTATTATTGAAGGAACTACACAGTGGACATTAGAAGAACAAAAATCAAGAATTGAAGAAATAGAAAAATCTGATCTTCAAAATGCAGAAATAGATGCATTGATTGTCAAGGCAAAAGAAGTCGTTGAACGTAAGATGGCAGAAGCTGCACGCGTTGCTGAAGAAGAACGCCTCCGCCAGATAGAAGAACAGAATAAGGTCAAACAGGTGACATCTTTGGAAGATTACTTCACAATCATAGCTGCTGCTCCAAATGCAGAGACTGCTAACGCTAAGATAGCAGAGGCATTGAAGTTGTTCGCATCACCTGATGTTCCAGTCCTCATCATTGTCTATCATGTTGGCGATATCATTGACTATGACGCTCCTACAACAGCAGAGAGATATTTGAACTATATCAAAGACCAAAAGAAAGTGGCTGTCGGCATCTATAACATCAAATATGACAGCAACAACAAAATCACTGAGTTAGAATTAATTAAAAAGTAAATGTTATGAAGAAAATATTGTTGACATTGTTATTCGGTATATTTCTTATCGGTAATACACAGGTTTTTGCTCAAGAATTAAGCCCTGAACGTAAACAAGCTGTCGATAGCCTCGCTCTTGAAAAAGTTCGTGACCTTAGCAAATATATCAAGATCGTCGGTTCTAAAGAGACTCCATGGAGTGAAGCTAACAGAGTCATCGACCGCGCAGAAGAGCTCTTCGCTCCTGATGCAGAGATAGGCGTTTCTTCATTGGCATCTAATGAGGTGATGTACTACAAAGTACGTAAATACCTCGAACGCTTGATGCGCCTCAACTACGACAGAGTCGAAATCGACTGGTATAAAATAGAATACGTCAGCGACTTGCAACGTCAGCCAGACGGAACTTATGTAGGTGTTATCACAGTGTTCCAGACATTCAAAGGCTTCGATAAAGAAGGCCGTCTCATCTACCAAGACACAACCAAAAAAGATATCACGGTCTACGTGAAACGTAAAGAGACTCAGATCGGCGGTCGCCTCATCGGTTTCTGGGATGTCTTGCTCGGAGACATGAGAGTTAAAGAAACTTCACTTAAATAATGAAACATAACAGCTCCTAATTTTTGGAGCTGTTTTTACTAAAATATCATAATGAATAAATTTTTGCGAATCTGTACCTTGTTGATACTTGGTATGTCTGTTAAATTGTCTGATGCTCAAGTCTATACTAACCTAGGTAACGTGCAAACAGATGAAAGGGCTTTTTATACTATGACAAAACAGATGAGTCAGTTTATGAGCCGTTTCAACTATGAAGAAGATCAGTATGGAAAGAAAATCCATCCTGACTCTCCCGACTACAGAAATAGAATGAAACGCAAGACAGTGCTGCCTCTTTTGTTCGATATGGAAAATCCAAGAACAAACGGCTCTCTGCGCGATTTCTTCATCTCCGACCTCACACAGGCAGATTCTAATTACTTCGAATTCCTCGGAGGAAAATGGTATTCAGAAGTATCGGCAACGTTCAAAATGAATGGCCAAAGCGTCGATATAAGCATGATATTCGCAATAGAACAAGAGAACCTCGGCTCTAAATGGGTGCTTACAAATGTTTATTTCTCAGATTTCAGCAAGCTTTTCCCTAAAGGTGATATCGCTGAACAACAAAAACATTTCCTTCATCCAATGAGCCACGAACTGGATTTCATGAATATCCATAAGGTGTTCAAAACACCAGAATGCATAGAATATTACGCATCTAAAACATACTCACCTGATTATCTTACTCTGTTTTTCTATGAGATAAAGAAAGGTAATCTCGTATTTGAAAAGATAAATAGCGAGAAATTCCATGTATTCCAAATAGATAACTGGTATTTCGAAGTGTCATGGTTCAATAGAGATGGCATGAATACCGGATGGTTAATATCAAATCTCATCTTCTTGAAAGATAATGAAAAAGAAGAGCTTCTGAAATTTTACCAACCAAATATCAATAAATAACAATGAAAAAAATATCAATATCTTTAATATTATTTTTCTTAACATTATCAATAACAGCTCAAACCAGCTTGTCTGATAAAGATATCAAAGAGTATGAAAATCAGATATATCAGATGGTGAACTATCTTCAAGAGACTGTTAACTTCATCGGAGATCCCGACAACTATGCCCAAGAAAAAGATATAATCTTTAAGGAGAGCTATAGCAAGATCTTCAGAGACGAAAATGTTCAGATAGAAGATGACCTCGATGAAAATAGAGGTACAACAATCAATAAAGATGTCCAGGCATATCTTAAAGATATAGATTTCTTCTTTCATGATGTAGAATTTACATTTGATATTCAGAATGTTATCCCTCAAATAAATGAGTTGGGCGAGACATTCTTTAAGGTGGAGATGGTAAGAACAATCGCTGGAAATGCAATCACAGGCGATTCAATAAATAATTCCATAAATCGTTTCCTTGAGATAAATCTTGATACATATAAGAAAGAACTTAAGATAGTCAGTTTCTATACCACTAAACCTAATGCTAAAGAAGAATTGTACAATTGGTGGAATTCTATGAGTAGCACCTGGAAACAGTATCTTGGCAAAGATTATTTCATAGCCGAGGATGTGGAAATTAGCGAGATCAATAAAATCCTGACAGATGGCTATACTATGTTGGTTAAGAAGGATTTTGTTCTTCAAGATTCTTTCATGATCGTTGGCAATGACACAATGTCAATGGATCGCATTGGTGAGTTGTACGGTCATAGACCTGATACTATAGTATATATTGACGATGTGGTGTCACGTTGGGTTGAAGATACTATAATAACTTCATTGTCACCTGTTTATGAGATACTTCAACAGATAGCGAAAACTACAGAAGTCAATGTTGCTGGTGATGAAAATATCGTCAACCTTGACCCTTTGTCAGAGTTGTCAGAACTTCGTTCGCTCAATTGCTCTGATACAAAAGTATCTGATATCAATCCAATCCGTAACTTGAATAAAATCAAGGAACTGAATATCAGCGGAACTGATGTGACAGACATCTCTAACCTGAAATATGCTAACGTCGTTCAGGCTTTTAAAGCCGATAACGTCCAGATAAGCGACATCTCTGTGGTGTCTTTCTTCAAAGATCTGAATAATTTGTCTTTGGCAAATACCAACGTTAGCGATATCGCTCCAGTGTCGAAATGTACTAACTTGACAACTCTTAACTTGTCAGGAACACAGGTCACAGATCTCGCTCCTTTGTCTAACTTATTGAATCTTTATGATTTGGATATCAGCAATACTCCAGTGTCTGACATCGCTCCATTACATAATCTTGTAAACCTCCATTTCTTGAATATAGAAGGCACTAAAGTGACTGACTTAGCATCACTTGATAATTTGGACGTACTTAATGAGATTAATTTCTCGAATACTCAGATTTCAGATTTGATGCCATTGGACAAGATGTCACGATTAACTAAGATTTATTGTGACAACTCTTTGGTTGATAAGAAGATGACAGATACTTTCATGAGCTCTAATCCTAATGTTCTTGTTATCTACGAGACCAAGGCTCTTGAATTATGGTGGAATGCTCTTCCTTCATTCTGGAAAGATCTTTTGACAGATCAGGCAATGACAAGCAAGAGACCTTCTAAAGAGGAATTACATTCTATCATTAACATAAAGAATCTTAAGATAAACCATTTCATTCAAGATGCAGAGCCTATCAGTCGTTTGACTAACATAGAGTTCCTTGATATGTCAGACTCAAAGATCGATGACTTGTCTCCGCTTTATGGATTGCATAATCTTAAATCTTTAAATGTTAAAAATACAGCTGTTTCAGATTTGTCATCTTTGTCGAATCTCAAGAATCTGAAGGAACTCAATATAGAAAATACAGAAGTTAAGTCATTGCAACCTCTTTATGAACTTTCAAACATCTCTAAGATATATGCAGATGGAAGCAAGGTGAAAAAAGATGAGGTCGTTGAGTTGAAGAAAAAACAAAGACAAGTAACTGTCATTTACCAAACAGATGATCTTAGATTATGGTGGGGAACTCAGCTTTCACCAGGCTGGCGTGAGGTCTTTAACAACCATATCTTGTGCAACTTGAATCCTACAGCTGAACAATTGCAATCTATTGTTGACATTGAGGAAATTGTCGTTGACCCAACAAATGTGGTAGAGAGCTTAGAACCGCTAAGCGAAATGGCTTTCTTGAAAAAGCTTATAATAAACAACAATCAGATTCACGATCTTACACCATTGAGCGATAAGGAGTTTTTGGAAGTTTTATCTGTAAGCGGTAATCCTATCGATAATATTGTTCCATTGGCTGAATTGCATTCTTTGAAGAACTTGAATATTGAGAATACACCTGTTTCGGATTTGACACCTATAGCTTCTTTGAAGAATATCAAGGTTCTTAACATTGGTGGAACATCTGTAAGAAATCTCAAACCGATTGCGGAATATGAGTCTTTAGAGGACTTGTCTATAGTCAATACATTTATAAAAAGCATAGTTCCTTTGGAAGGACTCACTTCCTTAAAGCATCTGAAAGCTTATAAGACTAAGATTAAAAGTAAGCATATCACATTGCTGAAACGTAAGTTCCCTGATTTGAATGTGATTTATTATTGATCAATAAAAAACTCCAGCAGCTGCTGGAGTTTTTTGTTTTCAATCATCGTAAGAAATTAGTTTTCCTTTGCTGTTGAATTCAATTTCTAAGGTATCGTTAAGTTCGATGGTTATACGATTGAATTCTCTTTCTATATCAGTGATACACATGTCTTTGTGATATGTCTCGACATAGTCGGTGATTTCTTTCAAGATGAAAGCTGTAGGAATGCATTTTTGTTTGCTGCTTACGTCGGTCCATTCGCCTTTAGCGTTAAACTCGATTTCAGTACCGTCTTCGAAACGAATCTTGTAATCGACATCTGCAAATTCTTTGTCGCAGAAAATGTATTGGATGTTATAATCCTTGAAATAAGTTTTTACAAATTCTTGTGCAGTTGCAGGAAGTTGTTCGAATTTAGCCATGCCGTTTTGAGCGAAAGCGTTTACACTCAAAAAGATAATTAATGCTAGTGCTAGGATGTTTTTTTTCATAGTTAAAAGTTTTTAAGTTTTTATTAGTCTGGTTTTATAAAGTGTCTTATTTTTTTGCAAAAGTATTGAGTTCCTAGATTTTAAGCAAATAGATAATGTTGATAATGTTATTGATATTGTAGATATTTGTAAAACGGTTTTATTTGAAAATTATTTGACCCAGATTATATTTTTATTATTTTTTTCAAAAAAGTCATTGGTTTTTTGAATGTCATTACTAAATCCTAAAAGGAAACCGCCGCCGCCTGCACCACATAGTTTCACTTGGAAACCTTCTTTGTTAATATCTGTTAAGAAATATTCTCTTGTCTCTTCTGGGATGGTGTGCGACAACAACTCAATCTGTAATTTTGAAAGCTGTGACAAATAATTGTAAAACTCATTATCCTTCTTCTCGATTAAGGATTTTATACAATTACTTACAGTAGGAATATATTCGTTATCAAACTTATTTAGGTAAGTGGCATCTTCTCTAAGTTCCTTGAAACGTGTGACCAAAGGAGCAGTCGGACTTTTGATTTTTGTGTCAATCAAGAAGATATGGATATCTTCCGACATAAAATCATCCTCCAACATTGTGAAGGAAGTCTGTTGACCGTTGTCCGTTATCTGTTGTCTTAAGATAAAAGGTTTTCCCAGATAACATTGCAAAGGGTCCATACCGGAACTGCTGCCATGAAAGAAACTCTCCATCTTTGCAAGAAAGTCTTTCAATTTAGGAATATCGTTAATTTCTATTAGCTTATAACGGTCGTAAATAGCAGCTACCAAAGAACCAGAGCTGCCGACACCATATCCGAGGGGAATATTGGAATCGAAGAATAATCCAGCGTCGAGTTCCATGCCGAATCTCCTTAAATCGAGGATTTTGAATCCATCATTATTGCAGAGATAATCATAGAACTTGCGTATGCTTGCATTCGACTCGAAACCTCTGTCTGATGGACGGTTTGTGACAGAACTCCATTCTCCAAATGCTGAATAATAAGGAGTTAACAATGCCTCCGAACCGAATATCATAGAATATTCTCCGAATAAAATGAGTTTGCCGTTATACCTTTTCATCTCAAAACCTTATCTTCGATGTATTTGTTTTCAAAGCAATAGTCTTTCAACTCTTTTTCGATGAAGTCATGTACTTGCTCAGAACATGAGTCAGGGTAGAGAAGATGTACGTTAGGACCTGCGTCTAAGGTGTAACATACAGGGAGACCGGTGTCTTTTCTGAATTCTAAAATCTTGTTGATAATATTGATAGTATTAGGTTCTTTGAGAGTGTATGATGGTGTTGAAGTCGCCATAAGGTCGTGGAGCTGATTTGCTTCCGCTTCAGCGATTCTTATGAAACCTTCCACATCACCTTGTTTTAATATTGTTAATAAATCTTCAGTATTTTTTCTCGCTGTGGCGTAACGCATTTCAGCCATAGGATGCTCGTTCATCAAGGAGTGTCCTGCGCGGCTGGAGACGCTTTTTTCTTTTGAACTTACTATCAAGATGGTGTCGTGATAAGTCTTGAAGACAGGATGCAGCATATCTCCGATAGGGATGGCGAATTCGTCAGAGCTGCTTGGCAATGATGGTGTCTCGCCCCATACTGTCATCAACGGATAGACTGAACGTGCGGCGCTTCCAGATGCCAGTCTCGA
Organism: Bacteroidales bacterium; assembly: GCA_017549605.1. Lineage (GTDB taxonomy): Bacteria > Bacteroidota > Bacteroidia > Bacteroidales > F082 > Limimorpha. The sequence continues at coordinate 8,541 of JAFYUH010000186.1, read as the reverse complement.
CAGAAACGAAGCTTCTTGCAAGTCGATAGGCTCGTCTTGATATTTTATCGCCAGCAAGCACATGATCAGCGCGCTCATAGAAGAAGCGCTAGAGGCAATGCCTGAAGAATGAGGGAAAGAGTTGTAGCTCTCAATCTTAAGGTCGAGTCCTTTGAGGAATGAGAAATGCTGTTCGTTTTCAAGCAGATATTTCTCGATCTTACTTTTAAAGGCTGGGTTTTCTTTGCCTTCAAAGTAGAATTCCATATTGGTGGAATCGGTGCCGTTTTCGTTATATGTCACTTTTGTCTCTGTGAAACAATTGCTCAAGGTGAAGCTTATTGAAGGGTTGTTAGGAAGCTGATTTCCATGTTTGCCCCAATATTTCACGATTGCGATGTTAGAAGGACTGCGTTTTATGATCTGATTGTTATTCATTTTGCTATGAGTTGTGAGCTTTGAGTATGAGCTGTGTTGAGGTTTTGCTCACAGCTCATGGCTCGTAGCTCAATGCTTATAAAACAATATCTTGATATCTAAATACAATATTAAGGTCTTTGCTGTCGAAATATTTCTTGACTTTCTCTTCGTCCCATTCGGTAGCTACCAGGAAGAAGTCGCCGCCCCATGCTCCGAGTGACTTTATCTCTCCTTCGAAGTCGTTGAAATATTTTCTGAGTCGTTTTTGTTCTAGGCATGCCGCTGTTATTTCTTCATGTATCTTGATGAAATAACAGAAGTCGCGTAGTGTTTGTATGTTAGGCAAGGCTCTGCTTATCTCGCTGATAGATTTTATCTCGCTGTCGTAATTCTTGTCCTTACTTAAGAATGCCTTTATCTCTCTTGCGGAGTTTTGCTTATGCCCGAGATACACGAAATAGAGGTTGTCTTTGAATACAGGGTCGAAGTTGGCAGCTTCTATCTTTTGGCTTATGGCCTGAGGCGCTGTTCTCATCACCTCGAAGAAAATAGGATGGTTGTATTTCGCGCATGCGATGTCGTAGCCTGATCCTTTGAATGTCTGATCCAAAAGCTTATATGGATTTATCTCAGCCCATTCTGCTATATTATTAATTAATGTGGAGCTGCTGCCCAAACCCCATTGCGGGTCGAAATCCAGGTGTGTGCTGAATTTATAGTCGTGAGCCTCGGTGAAAATGTTTTCGTTCAATGCCTTGGCTTTCGTCAAAATATCTGACAACCGCTCTGCTTTTTCTTTGTCATCGGTGCTTTTAATGCTGAAATCATTTTTATCCAAAACAGCAGAAAACCAAGGGCTATGGCTATTGAACTCTGAACTTTGAGCTTTGAACTCTGAACTTTGAACTAAACTGTGGACAATGTCTGTTGTCTGTTGTCTGTTGTCTGTTGAACTTAAACTGTGGACAATGTCTGTTGTCTGTTGTCCGTTGTCTGTTGTCTTATAATAAGCATCCCAATGGATAAGACCATCGTTGCTATCCAGATTTTCAACTTCCAGACTTTGTCCTTTTTTCAAAGGCAGAGCCAATGCTGTCGCACCTTTCAACACGAGATATTCTCCTGTCAATAAAAACTTACCATTCGATTTATAAAGCATAACTCCTTAATTTAATTCATAATTCATAATTCACAATTCATAATTATGCATTTTGCATTATGCATAATGAATTGTATGAAGGAATTTCTCGACTTCAGAATATGAAACGGTTTTATCTTTAAAATGTTCTGCTGCCAAACCTTTTTCTTCTTCTGTCGCTCCGAATTGGTTGAGGATGTTAGCAAGGTGCATCTTCATATGTCCTTGTTGGATTCCTTTTGTTGTCAATGACTTGACAGCGGCGTAGTTGTTGGCGAGACCCATTGTTGCAGCTATCATCATCAGCTGTTTCGCTGAAGGATTGCCTAATAGCTCAAGTGATTTATTTGCCAAAGGATGTAATGAAGTGAGTCCGCCGACTGTGCCGAGTGCCAATGGAACTTCAAGTGTGAATCTGAAGATGTCGTCTTTGATCTCGACGTATGAGAGGCTGCCGTAATGACCGTTTCTTGAAGCGTAAGAATGGCCGGCTGCTTCCACGGCGCGGAAGTCGTTGCCTGTTGCAATGACCACGGCATCGATGCCGTTATAAATACCTTTGTTATGTGTAGCGGCGCGATATTCATCTATGTTTGCGATGTCGACTGCCTTCTTGAATTTCTCTGCGAAAGCCTTGCCGTCGAGTTGGTCATAGACGCCGTTGAGTTCGTCGGTGTGACATTCAACCCAGACCTTTACCTTACATTCTGGAGTGTAATTTGACAAGATGCACATCACGATCTCGACTTCTCTCTCTTCTTTATCTAAAGACTCTTGACGAGCGAAGAAGTCCTGCAGACTGCGGCCGAAGCTCTCCAATATCGAGTTGATGAAGTTGGCGCCCATGGAGTCGCAGGTGTTGAAGGTGACGCGAAGCTGATAATAGTTATCGATTTTATCTGTGAAGTCAATGAGTTCTATGTCGAGGATGCCTCCGCCGCGTTTCTCCATCTTTTCGGTGATGGAAGCTGTGTTGCGGAGAAGTTCGGCCTTGATCTCAGGCATGAGGTTCAACAATGTCTCTTTCTTTCCTTTCCAGCAGAAATGCACTTGACCGACTTTCTTCACATCGATGACCTCAGCGTGGAAGCCGCCACGTTCGCCCCAGAATTTAGCTGCGGCAGAAGCTGCTGCAACAACAGAGCTCTCTTCGATTACCATTGGGACGATATATGACTCGCCGTTGATGATCACGTTAGGTGAAACGCCGTAAGGTATGTGATAGTTGGAAATGGTGTTCTCGCTGAACTCGTCAAACTGCTTCTGGCGCTTCTCGTCCTGATGCCAGAAACTCTTCAATAAAGCAATGAATTCACTTGGATTCTCCACGAATTCTGCAACGGCTTTCAACTTATCTTCTTTGATAAGCTTTGAAAAACCTTTCTTTATGATATCTCTTTTTTTCATAATATTTTAAAGTCAACAGACAATGGACAATTGTCAACAGACTTTGCCCACATTAGAAAGATGATAATTATTTTTTAGATAATCTGGTAGAGACGTCACTCTGTGGCGTCTTTAATACAGAATGTCTTTGTTCGCAAAAATAATAAAATATTACCTTAAAAAATATTATCTTTGTGCCATAACAAAATTTATATTTATGAAGAAGATTTTTACCCTTATTCTTATTGCAATATTGAGCTTTAACATCAAGGCTCAGACATCATTAACAGAAGCTGTCGACTTCACTGGAACAGACTGTTACGGCGAAGAGACAATAAACTTGTTTGAAATCTTGGACAGAGGACAGCATGTTCTTATCGATTTCTACTTCTATTCATGTCCTCCTTGTCAGACAGCGGTTTCACGTGTAGTTGAAGCATACGAGGCTTTCGGTTGCAACAAACACGACGTGTTCTTCTTGGAGGTAACACATGTTGATAATGATGAGATCTGCCAATGGTGGGCTGAGAAATATGGTGTAGGATATCCTACTATTGGAAAAGACGGCGGCGGTGTTGCGATACAACAAGCTTATGGCATTCCAGCATATCCAACATTGGTGCTGATTTCTCCAGATCGCAAGATTTTATTGCAAGATATGGATTATGATTCAATCAAAGAACTTGGCGCTCAATATATCATAGATCAACTTGAACAGTTTGGTATCGAGAAACACAGCTGCGACGATCCAGTCGTTGATGTTAAAATTGATGAGACAACTTACACAACAATCACTGCAACTTTTACTCCAAGTGAAGAATGCGCTTCTTACGATTTTATGATCGGTACTGAAGCTGAGATGGAACAATGGGCTGGTGCATTTTGCGTTGATTTGAAGACTTTGGTTTCAGAATGGGGCATTGAAAAAACTGGAACTTATACTCATACATGGAAAGATCAGATTCCTAACACAGAATATACAATCTATGTCTCGCCAAAAGACGCTGAAGGCAACGCATTGCCAATGGAAAAGACAAAAGTTTCAACAGAAATACTCGGTGGCGAAGGCGTTTCAGTAATTGATCTTGAAGTTGAAGTATTGTCAAACACTTCAGTATTCGTGACAGCAACACCTAACGAAGAGACATCGGAATATCATTATATTCTTATAGAAAAAGCTTACGCTGAATCAATAGGCGTTGACTCAACAATGCAGATTCTCCACGAAGACCCATACGCTCTTTATGATATCGATGAATGGGAATGGATTGACCTGACAGCGAAAACAGAGTACTATGCTATCGCTCAAGGCAAGAACGTAAATGGAGAATGGGGCGAGATAACAAAAGTGGAATTCGTCACATCATTGGAAGACCTTATCGAACTTGTTGAAAATAACTTCAACATTTATCCAAATCCTGCAACATCCCATATCAATATCAGATCTGAGAAGTCAGGAAAAGCAGATGTCAGCATCTATGATATGACAGGTCGTCTTGTGAAAAACATCAGCATATCAGACATCAGCAATGCTACAATAAACGTCAGCGATATTGAAAAAGGAATGTACATTATCAATGTCAATGGCAAGAATGAGAAGATCGTTATTGGAAATTGAAAGTTGAAAGTTAATTTTTAATTTTCAGCTTTCAATTTTCCGTTTTTAACTCAAATTATCACTTTTTTAAGAAAAAATGCCTTATGGCTTTTAAATTTATCTTAAATTTGCAAATTATTTTAAATTAACATTTTAAATCAAAATCATCCAAAAAATGAAAAAAATTTTATCATTTGCTTTCGCTTTGTTATTAAGCATTAGCGTAAGCGCACAAACACCTTTGACAGAAGCTGTTAACTTCACATCAACAGCTCATAATGGCGAAGAAATCGACCTCTTCGAAATCTTAGACGGTGGTCAATATGTATTGATCGACTTTTTCTTCTCAACATGTGTTCCTTGTAAAGAAACAGCTCCAAAAGTGATTGATGCTTATTATATGTTAGGCTGTAACGAAGCTGATATCTATTTCATGGAAGTTTCTCCAACTGACCACGGAGCATCTTACTCTATCGGACAATGGTTTTCACAATTTGATATTCCATATCCAACAATCCACACAAAAACAGGTGGTGATACAGGCGATAAAATCAGAGAAATGTATCAAATCAATTCTTACCCAACACTTATTCTCATCGCTCCTGACCATCAAATCGTTCTTCAAAACTATTATCCTCACTCAGCAGAGGAAATGGTTGAATATTTCACAACAAACTTTGATATCGAAGAAAGCTACTGTTCAGACCAAACTCCATCAGTTTCTGTTGAAAAAACAAAAGTTGACGGTGCAACAGGTAAAGACCTTATCGAAGCTTCAACAAAAGTTTACGCTGACTTCCGTGCTAACGGTGCTGTAAAAGAATTCTACTATACAATTTCAGAATCAGCTAACTTAACAGCTGAAGATGTTATTGCAGATGGTGAAAGAACAGAAGACAGAGAATTCACTCACACATTCGAAGGCTTGAAAGAATCAACAAAATATTTCGTTTATGCACAAGCTATTGGCCGTAATGGTGAAAACGGTGAATTGAGTGTTATCGAAACAAGAACATTATGTCCTGGTGATGCAGGTGATGTTGAAATCGAACTTTCAGTTCAAGTTACAGCAGCATACGTTATCGCTAATGCAACTCCAAACGAATCAACAGCAGAATACCACTTCGGCTTCGTAAAGAAATCATACTATGAAGAAGGTGCTGTTGAAGGTGTATTCCCATCAGAAAAACAATTCATCTTCCTTAACAGCCTTGTTAATGACGATTATCCATTATGCGACGCTGACTCATATCAAGTTCCTATCAAGAACGAAGAAACAGGCGCTCCAAGATTCGAACCTAATGCTCCTTACTACGTTGTTGCAATAGGTAGAAACGGCGAAGGCGAATGGTTCAAACCAATCATTAAAGAATTCATCGTTGAACAACCAGTTGGTCCAGCTACAGTTGAATTGAACGTTAAGCCAATGGCAACAAGCGTTACTATCACAGCTACTCCAAATGACTATGCAGTAGAATTCCACTTCGGTCTTGTTAAGAAATCAGTATTTGATGAATATGGCGTTGAGTATGTTATCGCTCAAGTTCGCAACGATGGTTATCCAGCTTACATGACAACATCAGCTTCATGGGATAATCTTACTCCAGAAACAGAATACGTTGCTTTAGGTTCAGCTTTGAACGCTGGCGGCGAATGGGGTGAAACAGCAATCGTACACTTCACAACTCCAGCTGGCGACGCTTTGGAAGAAGTAAACGCTAACTTCAACATCTATCCAAACCCAGCTAAATCAATGATCAATATCGAATCATCATTGAACGGTGAAGCTCAAGTAAGCATCTTCGACATGACAGGTCGTTGTGTAAAACAAACAGTTGTTGAAATGAGCAACGCTTCTATCAACATCGAAGACTTGAACAAAGGTGTTTATTTCATCTCTGTAAAACAAGATAGCAACTACAACATCCAAAAATTAGTTGTTGAATAATATCGATAAAAATCATATTGAAAAAAGTAGCAGTCAAATTTTGATTGCTACTTTTTTTATTTGATATAATTGTTATATTTGCTCAACTTTTAACAATTAAAAATTATAACTATGAAGAAATTATTATCTATTCTAATCGCAGTGATATTCGGTCTTGGATTGAATGCACAAACTACAGCACCTGACTTTACAGCAACAGATTATTTCGGTGACGAAATCCATTTATACGAAATCCTCGAAGGCGGTCAATATGTCTTGTTGCATGTTAACACAAGAACAAATGGCGCTACTCCAACAGTCACTCCAGCATTGGTGGAGGCTTATAAGAATTTAGGATGTAACCAACACGATGTGTTCTTTGTAGGCATCGTTCCTAATGGTACAACAAGCGCAACACAGAAATATGTAGAAGAATATGGAATCGAATTTCCAATGATTCATAACACAGACGATAGTTATGGCATGGAAGGTCCAGCTATGGACATCTGGCAAGCACTTCAATGCGAGATGCCAACAACAATGCTCATCGCTCCAGATAAAAGCATCGCTCTTGATGACATCGCTTCAATAGAGACAGCTGAAGATGTGATAACAGCTCTCGCTGCCTTCGGCATCCAAGAATATGAATGCGGTGAAGAACCAGAAACAGCAGAACCTATAATTGATATAACTGTAGGCGAAGTTACTTACACAACAGTAGAAGCTACTTTCACTCCAGTAGGAGAGTGCGCATCATATATCATTTTGCTCAGCACTGAAGCAGAAATGCAACAATGGATTACATGGATGGGTGCATCTTTGGAACAGCTCATTGAATCATGGGGCGGCAAAAAGACAGGTACTGCTAAAAGCACATGGAATAAACTTATCCCTAACACAGAATACACACTCTATGCATTGTCAAAAGATGCTGAAGGAAATACAATACAATTAGATACCAAGAAGGTGTCAACAGCTATACTTGGCGGAGAAGGCGTATCTATCATAGATCTTAAAGTGGAAGTCAAAACAACGACATCTGTATTTGTGACAGCAACACCTAATGAAGAGACATCAGAATATCATTACATCCTCATCGAGAAACTTTATGCTGATTCAATAGGCGTTGACTCAACAATGCAGATTCTTCACGAAGATCCATATGCTCTTTATGACATTGATGAATGGGAATGGATTGACTTGACAGCAGAGACAGAATATTTCGCTATCGCACAAGGCAAGAACGTCAATGGCGAATGGGGCGAAATCACAAAGATAGAGTTCAAGACAACATTGGAAGGCACAATAGAAATCGTTGAAAATAACTTCAACATCTATCCAAATCCTGCAACAACATCAATCATCATTGAGGGTGCTGAAGAAGGAATGGCAAGAATCTTCGACATGACAGGCCGCTGCGTGAAAGAAGTCAATGTCGTTGACAACACAACAGTCAATATTGAAGACTTGAACAAAGGAGTTTACATTATTAATATAAACAACAAAGTTGAGAAACTCGTAGTTAAATAAAACTCAGAGATTCAAAAAAATCAAACCTCAGAATTAAAAAGTTCTGAGGTTTTTTTGTCAAAAAAAATAGGAAAGAAAGTGTACTCAAATCAGCTCCGTAGGAGCGACAGATGTAGTAAAAATAAAAGGCTAAAGGAAATCCTTTAGCCTTTTGTTATTTTGAGCTCACAGCTCAAGGCTCATAGCTCGCTGCTATTATCCTCTTGCTGCTAAAAGCAAATCTAACATCTTGATTGCAGAGTCGCTGATGACTGAACCAGGTCCGAAGATAGCTGCTGCGCCAGCGTCATATAAGAATTGGTAATCTTGTGGAGGGATAACACCACCGACAACTACCATGATGTCTGGGCGACCTAACTTCTCGAGTTCTTCGATAACTTGAGGAACGAGAGTCTTGTGACCTGCTGCCAAACTTGAAACGCCGAGGATGTGAACGTCGTTTTCAACTGCTTGACGTGCTGATTCTGCAGGTGTTTGGAACAATGGACCCATATCTACGTCGAAGCCTATGTCAGCGTAACCTGTTGCTACAACCTTAGCACCGCGGTCGTGACCGTCTTGACC
>JAFYUH010000185.1 GCA_017549605.1 Bacteroidales bacterium | reverse complement strand
TACCGAATTCATTACTGATACCTCTGAAAGAATAACCTTCCTCTAGCATTCTCATGTATTTAAGTAATGCTTCATAATCGTGTTTTTTGCGCATAAAGAAACCCCAAAGTTTTTTGTCCAAACTTTGGGGTTCACTTCAAAAAATCGCAGCGTTTTTTTATTATAAAACCTTAAAACCTGATCTCGGCGACTCGGTGACTTAGAGTCTCGGTGTCTTTAATTCGTCATCAGCTTATAAAGCATCTCTCTATAAAGTTCCTTCTGTGTGACATCAGAAGTACTGTTATATCCTTTCGATCTCATATCAAAATCACGGAGCACCTCGATGCAGTGCATGCAATCTGTCCAGGAATAATGACGTGCCGCATCCAGATAGTCGTTAACGAAATACGGATTGACACCCAACATTGTTGCCAAGGTAGTCTTGCTTTTATCCTTAGAAAAATGAAGCTTCAACAACTTGGTATAATAGCCGTAAAGAACGACTATCGTCATAAATATAGGATTGTCGTTAGGGTTATCGCCGAAATAATTTATTATCTGATTAGCCTTTACAAAGTCCTTATTTCCTATCGCCTTCTGCAGTTCAAAGACGTTAAAGTCTTTTGATATACCTATATTATATTCCACGTCTGCATCATCGATACGTTTTGAAGGTGGAAGCGCCACCATCAGTTTCTCGAGTTCGTTTCTTACCTTATGAAGGTCATTGCCGAGGAAGTCGGCTATCATCTGAGTTGCCTTAGGCGTGATGTTATATTTCTTAGAAGCTAGATATTTGGTAATCCATTCTGGAATATTGCTGTCGTACAATTTCTTCGATTCGAACAATACGCCTTTCTTATCTATATATTTGGCCAAGGCACGACGCTTGTCGAGTTTCTTGTATTTATAATTGATGACCAGAATCGTTGTAGGAGGAAGTTTGTCGAGATAATCAGCAAGGTTTTCAATATCTTTCACATTCTGCGCTTCCTTAACTATCACCACAAGATACTCGCCCATCATCGGGAAAGCGCGAGCCTGCGACATTATCTCTTTCGCATTGACATCGCTGCCATAAAGGACAACCTGATTGAACGAACGTTCCGCCTCGTCTAAAATGGTGTTCTCCAACTCATTGCTTATAGTGTCAATGAAAAAAGGCTCTTCACCCATCAAGAAATAAATCGGATAGTAAACCCTCTTTTTTATGTCGGCAAGAATTTGTTCGTAAGTCATAATTATAAAACATTTTCGCAAATATACAAAAAGTCTGTTGTCCGTTGTCTGTTGTCCGTTGACTTTTATTAATTTTGCAAAAAATTAAAACAATGTCATTTTTAGTTGAACCATTAATATTTGGACCTATCAAGAGTCGCCGACTTGGAAAGTCATTAGGCGTCAACCTGCTGCCTGAAGTAGGCAAGATATGCTCATTCGACTGTGTCTATTGCGAATGCGGCTGGAATCCTGAAAACAAGAAGAACAGCGGAATACCAAGAAAAGACATCTTTGAAAAGACTCTTGAAAAAAGATTGCAGGAACTCAAAGGCACCGCTGATGAGCCTGACAGCATCACATTCTCCGGCAACGGCGAGCCAACACTGAATCCAGACTTCGTTGAAATCATCGACATCACAATAAGACTTCGCGACTTATATATTCCAAATGCAAAGATCAGCGTCCTGACAAACGGCACGATGTTGCATAAAAAAGAAATCTTCGACGCCATTTCAAAAGTCGACAACAATATCATCAAGATTGACGGCGGAACTTATGAGACGATAAAATCCATAAACCAGCCTAATGTCGATTTAGATTTAGAAAAATATATCGAATTGCTTCAGGAATACAAAGGCGACCTCATCATACAGACATGTTTCCTGAGAGGAGAACATAACGGCGTCAAGATTGACAACACAACTGAAAAAGAAGTAGCACTCTGGGTTGAACATATCAAAAAGATAAAGCCAAAGAAAACAATGATTTATGCCATCGATAGAGAAACACCTGAGAAAAACCTGGAGAAAGTCAGTCAGGAAGAACTGGAAAAAATAGCGGAACAACTAAGAAAATCAGGCTTTACCGTAGAATGTTTTGGCAAATAAACACGATAAAAAATAAGTTTAATTTTTAAAAAAAATCATTGTTACAATCAAAAAAAACAGTAAATTTGCGAAGCAAAAAAAATTGAATTTAATCATGAATAAAAAATTAACAATTATCAACATCGCATTAACAGTCGTTGCCATCTTCTTGGCATATATGGTTTACCACAGCATCAGCCAACCTGTTATTTTCGAAAATACAAAAACAGAACGTGAATTAAAAGTTGTTCAAAACCTTAAAGACATCAGAAGCACACAAGGTTTGTTCAAAGAAAACTATAACAGATATACAGCAAGCTTCGATACATTGATCGAATTTATCCGCACAGGCGAACTTCCTGTTGTTAATATCGTTCCAGATCCAAACGACACAACATTTACAAAAACTATCAACGATACAGTTGGTTATATCAAAGTTTTAGACTCATTGTTCTCAACAAGACATAACTTCAACGTTGAGTCATTGCGTTACATCCCATTCTCAGAACCACAACAAGAATTCGAAATCCAAGCTGGTTACATCATGCGTGGTGGTATGCACGTTCCTGTATTTGAAGTAAAAGCTCATTACAACACTTACTTAAACGGTCTTGATGAACAAAGAATCAGAAATGCTGCTGCTCAACGTGAAAACCTTGAAAAATATCCAGGTATGAAAGTCGGTTCTATGAACGAAGCTTCTACCGACGGTAACTGGGAAAACCTTTAATAAATAATATGACTTCCTACTTATATCCATATATCCAGGAGTCTATTAATTTAAACAGCAAGAATACAGATAATTATATCATGACCATCCAATATTACTTGGATGGTCTTTCTTTTGTCATCTTCGACACTGCTGAAAACAAATTCATAGCCCTGAAACATTATCACACCACAGAGAAAGGCATATCTCTGGAGACATTGCTTTCAGAACTCCAAGAAAAAGAATCTTGGAAGATGGAAGACTTTAAAAGTGTTAATATCTTGATAGATAATAACAACAACACTTTCGTGCCTAAAGATTATTTTCAGGAAGAGACAAAAGAAAGCTATCTGTCGCTACTGAACCTGCAGAGTTCTAACGTAATGACAGATATCATCGCTGAGCAAGACATGATAAATGTCTATTCTTCAAAAGAAGACCTAGGTTTCTTAAACAGCAACATCAAGGTCTTCCATAGTTCAAGCATCTTGATAAAAAGACTCATCAAGGAGTTTTCAAACAGAACGCCTGAGACAAGAGCTTTCGTTAATGTTAAAAACAATTCATACGAGTTAATAATTCTTAACAATGACAAACTCGTATTCCATAACTATTTTAACTTTAATACCAAAGAAGATTTCTTATATTTCATACTTTTCACTTTCGACCAGCTAAACATTGACAATGAAAGCGTTCATTTGTATTTCATTGGATTCATCGAAGAGAAATCAACTTTAGTAGAGTTATGCTCACGTTATGTCAGAAACATAAGATTCTTCAACAGAGATAACGATTATAATTACATAAACGAATTAAATTCAGTACCTTATTATTATTATTACACCTTATATAGTTTCATATCATGCGAATAATAAGAGGAAAGCACCAAAGACGACAAATCACAGCTCCTAGCAACCTGCCAGTTCGTCCTACTACCGACATGGCTAAGGAAAGCTTATTCAACATCTTGGAAAACCATGTTGATTTTGAAGATATCATTGCATTAGACCTTTTCGCTGGCACAGGCAACATCTCTTACGAATTGGTTTCAAGAGGATGCCCTCGCGTCACTGCCGTTGACGAAAACAACAACTGCGTCAAGTTCATACGCGACACAGCGACAAAGTTAAATATGGAAGAACTTCTCGCGATACGCTCAGACGTATTCCGTTTCATTCCTATGCATAAGGTAAAATACGACCTTATCTTTGCCGACCCTCCTTACGACAGCCAACATTACGACTTGTTGGTAAACTTGATTTTTGAAAACAACCTGCTCAAAGAAGACGGTTTGTTTGTAGTGGAACACAATAAGTTCGTCGACTTCAAAGACCATCCACGCTTCGTTGAGCAACGCAGATACGGAAAAGTTAATTTTAGTTTCTTCAAATAAAAATTAATAAACTATGAAAAGATTATCATTATTAGCATCATTGGCTTTTATCTTATTATCTTTTAATATCAACGCACAAGATGCCGACTCACAAATTTTTGACGGTGCAAACTGCACTAGCATCATGGTTGGCAAAGAAGCATCTACAGACGGTTCTGTCATGACATCACACACATGCGACGGCATGTACCGCACATGGCTCCGTTGGGAAAAAGCCCAAAAACATGAAAAAGGCGCTACTCAAAAAATATACAGAGGCAGCATGCACACAAGAAACGCCTACGACAACTACGGTTTGGAATTAGCAGGCGAAATACCACAAGCAGAATACACATATTCATACCTCAACACTGCATATCCATGCTTGAACGAGAAACAGTTAGCTATAGGCGAAACAACATTTTCTGGTCCTGACACATTAGTCAACCCTGAAGGCTTGTTCATGATCGAAGACTTGGAACGTATCGCTCTCCAACGCTGCGACAACGCAAGAGACGCCATCAGACTCATCGCTGAACTCATCAAAGAATACGGCTATGGCGACGGCGGCGAATGTATCACCATCGCTGACACAGAAGAAGTATGGTGCATGGAAATCATGGGCGAAGGCAAAAAGAAAAAAGGCGGCATCTGGGCAGCTCAAAGAGTTCCAGATGGCGAAGTCAGCGTTTCTGCTAACATCCCAAGAATCAAATACCTCAACAGAGAAGACAGCGAAAACTTCATGTGCTCAGACAATATCGAAAAAGTCGCCAAGAAACATGGCTTATGGGACGGCGAAGGCGAATTCATTTGGTACAAAGTCTTCGGCAATGACTACTCAAACGGCAAGAACTTCCGTGAACGTGAATACTTTATCCTCAACGCTTTTGCTCCATCATTAGGATTAAGCATGGACGACGAAGACCTCCCATTCTCTGTCAAACCAGAGGAAAAAGTAGACGCTCGTAAAGTCATGGAACTTCTCAGAAGCACATACGAAGGAACAGAATTGGACGTAACACGCAACATCAAGACTGTCAACAGAAAAGGCGACACTATCGTAAGCCCTATCGCAAACCCTTGGATGGGAAGCACAGACATTGCAACTTACAACCACATCGCTCCTGGTGCAGTTAATGCTATGCGTACAGTATCAGTTTCATGGTGCTCATACTCATTCGTGACTCAACTCAGAAGCTGGATGCCAGACGAAATCGGCGGCATCTGCTGGTTCTCAGTAGAAAACCCAGGACAAAGCCCAAGAATACCAATCTTCACTGGCTCAACAAAATTACCTTCATGCTTCAACGAATGCGGACATAACAACTACAACGAAGAAGCTTTGTTATGGCGCTATCGTAAAGCTAACAAATTAGCTCAGATTCAATGGGGTTCAACAAAAAACACCATGACAAACAACATCTTGAGATATGAAGAAAAAGCCATGAAAGAAATCCCAGCTTTGGAAGAAGAAGTAAAGGCTTTATTAGAAGAAGGCAAGAAAGAAGAAGCACAAAAATTATTGAACAGATACACTGCCGACTTCGAAGCTGCAACAGCCAATACATGGAAAGAAATGGAACAAGGATTCTGGGAAAGATTCTGGATCAACTTCTAATCCAAAAACAGATAAATCTATAATCATAAAATGAGCTCCAAAGTTAAAATTTGGGGCTCATTTTCATTTAACATCTATTCAAAAAAATTAACAGATATTATTTGTAGAGTTTAAAAAAAGCACTACATTTGTACAAATCAAAACTAAAAACAAAGAGTATTTTATCCCTGTAAATCAATTAAATTTATATATCATGAAAAAAATCTTTATCGCTTTTACATTTTTATTTGCCTTAATATCATTTGAAGGCGTTGCACAGAAATACAAACGTGCGACAGTTTTCAATAATGACAATAATTATGATGCTCAAGTTATAGCTGTTGGCACCACAGGCACCAAATATATTTACGTCACCGGAACAGGCAAGAAACTTGAAAAAGCTGTATTTCAAGCTCAACAAAATGCCATCCACGCATGTATCTTCAAGAACATCCCTGGCACACCTAATGCTGATGGCGTACCACAATTGTACGATTCTCCAGAACCAAAAGATGAAGACGTAGCATTCTTCGACGACTTCTTCGCTTCTGACGGTATGTTCTTCCACTTCATTGCAAACCGCAACAGCATCAAACCAGAAAACAAAGACATTGTAAATCTTGGCAAAGGCTACTACCAAGTGAAATTAAAAGTACAGGTAAGCTACGACCAACTCAAACAATACCTTGTTGACAATGGAAAAGTAAAGGCTTTTGCAGCTGACTTAAGCGGTATTGCAAAACCAAAAATGATTATATTCCCTTCAGATGACTGGTGCAAAAACGCAGGTTTCACCGACAGTAACGGCGCTGTAGATTACGACAAGGCTCTTTCTGACAATAATCTTCGTGATATGATTGCTGCTTTTGAAGGTTTCATGAGCAAAGCCGGTTATGACATCAACAACCTACGTCAAGAACTCAACGACTATAAGACATCCAGAGCTTATGACCTCGCAGAAGAATATGGCAACGAAAAAGCCGCTTCTATGAAAGACATGCTCGCTTCTGCAGTACGCGCTGACATGCGTATCGAATTCGACTATCGCGTCAAGAATGAAGCTGGAAAACAATTCGTTGAATTCAACATCGGTGTTTACGACGCCGCTACCAACAAATCCCTCTTCTCTAATGTAGCACGCGGCACCGCAGTATCTGGCAACGCTCAGCTCGTAAACCAACTCAAAGAAGCTATCCAAAACATCCAAGACCATTTCCTCACACAAATCAACGACAAATTCGCCATGATGGCTAAAGAAGGTCGCGAAATCATCGTGATCTGCGACAGATTCGAATCATCAAGCATCACATACAACACTAGCTTCGATGGCGACAAACTCTCACTCATCATTGCCGACTATATTGAATCTGAAATAATTGAAGGCACAGGATTCTCAACAGACCAAGCTTCTGCAAACAAATTGAAATTCTCTCAAGTACACATCCCTCTCTTCAAAGAGAAGAAAAACAGAAGAACTGGTAAAGTCGTAAAATCAGCACAATACGCAAAAGACTTCGGAGAAGGCCTCGCTGAATATATCACAGAAATAACAAACGAACCATGCCGTGTTGAAGCACGTGGCGTAGGTAAAGTATTCATCACCTTAGGATTAGACATTACAGAGGAGGAATAAAATATGAAAAAAATCTTAATTATAGCTTGTACTTTATTTCTTGCCTTACCTTTATTTGCGCAAGAAAACACAATAACTGACAACAAAGATATGATATCCATTTCCGCATTCATGGATGTAGAAATGGACATCCCTGTCGACGCAAAAAATATCCTTAAAGATAGAATGACGAAAGCTATCTTAAAGAACGGCTTAAGCAGTACAGAAGGTGAACGTTTCATCATGATCGCAGGCGTCAATGAACTAAGCAAAGAAACAACAGCGACAACTCCAGTAATGCATGTCGTCGAATTGGAAGTAACATTCTACATTGGAGATGCTATAGCTGGAACTTTATTCTCTCAAGGCACCACAATCGTAAAAGGAACTGGCGAATCTGAAAGCAAAGCTTATTTAAATGCAGTGAAGAAAATCAAAGTTACAGACCCTGTATTCAAAAAAACGATTGCCCAAGCAAAGGATAACATAATCAACTACTACGATGTTAAGAATGACGATATCATTACCGAAGCTCTCGAACAAGCTAAAAACCAAGAGGTTGACTCAGCTCTCCTTGATGTAAAATTAACTAGATTAACTTACAGACATTATAATATTAATGCCATTTTGGGTTGGTTATCATCACGTTAAAAACAAACACCATTATTGATTTATGAAAAAAATATTTACAACATTCATTTTAGCTATTATGTTGAGTATTCCTGCTTTAGCTCAGAAAACAGTTGAAGCCAGCGATGACTTTACAGCATACAATCGTAATAGCGTTTCTGTCATTACCATTAATTACAATGACCAATATGATAATTTTTTCTCATCATTGGTAAACAGTTTCGATATTGGTTATAAATTCGACATAAACAAAATCAAAACAAAAACCATCGTATTAAACGGCAAACGTACTACTCCAATCGATTACACAACTTGGGCTCCTGCAACATTTACCACAAAGAAAAGTGCGTCATTCGATTTATCAAGTATGTTTGACAAATATCTCGACAAACTCCTTTACAATATAGGATCTAAAGTAGAAGCCAACAAATCTTTTGTCAACACTGTTCTTTCCAACCTTAATGAGAATAACGTCGGTAAACAAATCTTAGACTACGTTCTTGCACCAACAAAAGAAGGAGTCTTCACTCGCACTGTTCTTGACGAACGCGGATTATGGAATGCCTCTGACAATGAATACTTAGAAGCTCAGATGCAACAAGTCAACACATTTGGTCAAAACGGAGAGTTGCTCTTGAAGAACAGCTACATCGTTGTGTTTGACATGAAAAACCCTAATAAAAATATCGTTGTAACAAAAGACAAATACGGCAACACCAACAAATCATATACCTGGAGTGCAAATGTCTTCGCTTACGTATTCACTATCGCCAACGCAGAAGAAGTCATCAATGACATTCTAGAAAACATGTGGATCTACAAAACCGACGACGCTGCGACAAAAGCTGCTAAAAGACAAGCCTACAAAGACCTCAAGGTCGAAATGGAACTCGTCACCGCCGTTGGGTTGAACAAAACAGACGACCATCTCGATGTTGCATTGGAATCAATCTACGATGAACTCCTGAATCGCCTTGAACAAAACATCGAAAAATGGCAAGTTACATTCGACTGTCAAACAGTAAGACCACTTATCACTGCTAATGCAGGTATTAAAGAAGGTATCAAAAACGCACAACGTTATGCCATCTACAAACAAGTTCTCGACAAAAAAACTCAAACTGTAGAATTAAAACGTCAAGGTTATGCACGTGCTACAGTAGTCGCCGACAACGCAAAAGTCGCTGATGGAGAAAACGACACCACATATTTTTACAGAATATCTGGCATGTCAATTTTGAACGGCACCGAAATCATGAAGCAGAGCAACGACTTACGTATGGGATTCCATACCAATTTAAACATAAGCTCATTCTCCACAATCGACTTCGGCATCGACTATCTCACATATATCCAAAAGAGAGGCATCAGTCACTATGCATTACTTAACGTCGGTTACGATTTGGATATGTTAGAACTATATGATGCTACATTTCTTAATGTATCCATAGGTTATATGTTAGGATTAAAGCTCAAGACACTCCTTGAAATCCAGCCTTATGCAACATACGCCATCGATATTGTTGACGCTGGATTCGTAACCAAAGATGATATCATGGATTATACAGCTTATTATGCAAATACCGGAGTACGCGTTGTTTTCAACACATTATATCCATTCCAATTGTATGCACAAGGAAGCTTCTCACTCAAGCTTTCTGAAGGATGGGATTACTACTATCATGGCGGTTATAATCGTTATGGCGGCATCGGTCTCGGTGCAGGTTTCAGATACTGCTTCTAATATCCTCAAAATATCAAATAAAAAAAGAGCAAGAAATCAATGATTCCTTGCTTTTTTTGATAAGTTATTATCACAAGTTTATACAAAAGATTCAGTGTGTTGAGTTTTGCGGAGTTCTATTTCCAAGAATGAAAGATGTAAATCTTGGTAATATCTTTCTCATCAAAGCAAAAAGCAGTAGACAAAATATTATTGTTATTATGATTACAGCAAAATATATAAGAATTGCTTGAACATCAGAAGCCGGATTTACGAAACGTATCAGCAGTTTCAAAAAAAGTGTCAGAGGCAAGGCATGACAAACATAGATAAAGAAATTTGATTCATAAAGAAAATCGTTTGTTTTGAGCAGCCCCTTTTGCATAATAGCGATCGTAATATTCATACAAGAAGCTATCAAACTCAATGTGCAGAGTTTATATAACACTATTGATAGAGTATTGACAAATAACAAATCAATAGAACCTCTTTTATTATAGATAAGCACCTCTATTATAATAAATAGCGACGACATTATATATCCGGCTATTTTTATTTTTTTACAAAAATCGACAAAATCATATTTATGAATTGAAAATGCAGAGCCTATAGCGAAAAAGAAAATTGCCGTTATATCAATGCCGCATATTCCAATTGTAATGCCAAGCAGCCATACAATTCCAAGTACAAATATTGTAAACACAGATTTTTTAATAGCAAAAAAAATGATTGGCGACATCAAAACCACTACCATCAAATCCCTTAGAAACCATAACTGATAACATATAGGCATTTCATCCTGATAATTCCAAAACACTCTTAACCAATCTATTATATTATAATCGACAATTGATTTATTATTACCGCTCACCATTGAAGGCATAAATGTTTGTGCCAAGAAATAAAATAATACAACGACAATATTCCAGAAAATGTAAGGAATCAGAAGAGTTTTTAAGCGTTTACGTAATTTTCCGAGATAATTGTTTACAGTAAAAGAAGAGTCGTTTTTGAAGAAAAGATATCCTGAGAAAACATAGAACATTGGCACTGCAATACTAGCCACAAGTTTAGATAGCAGAAATGAAACATTGCAATAAATTGGAAATTCTTTCAAATCAAAAACATAGTCGACGCCTCCCATTGAAACAACTTTGAAATGAGAGTGTATCATCACGACCATAACAATCAATGGGAATCTGAGAAATCTTATAACTGACGATGTCAATGCATCATTACGATTCATATTGTTTGGGGATAAAAGTGGAAATAAAAAAAGCTGACCTTTCAGTCAGCTTTCTTGGTGGTACCAGCGAGATTCGAACTAGCGACACATGGATTTTCAGTCCATTGCTCTACCAACTGAGCTATGGTACCTCCGTTGTTTTGCAGTGCAAAGATACAACATTTTTTAATACTGCAAACAAAAAAATATATTTTTTTTAAAATTATTTTTTATTCATTCATTATCAGTATATTTGCAAAAAAATATAATGAGTTTGATTTTAACTATTGATATTGGAAATACCAGAGCGAAATATGCTGTTTTTGACAACGACAGCATAATAGAGACCGCCGTATTCAATCCTTATAACAATGATTTAAAACAACTTACAGAAAGACTACCAGAAATAAGCAGATGCATAATATCATCTGTAGGCGGCAAAATAGAAGAATGCAAAAAACAGCTGCAGAATATAGAGATTATCACACTTTCTGGCGACATCTCTCTACCTTTCAAGCTAAATTACGACAAAAAACAAGTCGGAAGCGACAGATTGGTTGCTGTGGCAGCTGCTATGATGGAGAAACCAAACCAAAATAATTTGGTAATCGACATTGGAACCTGCATCACCTACGACATCATTACATCCGACAATGTTTACCACGGAGGTCCTATTAGTCCTGGTATCAACTTACGTTTCAAGGCGATGAATGACTATACCGAGAAGCTTCCGTTATGCACACCTGATAAAGAAGAGTTAAAATTAATTTGCAATTCCACCGAAGAATGTCTCAAATCAGGAGTGATTCTAGGCATTTCTCTTGAAATTGAAGGTTTTATAAAAAGATTTTCAAACATTTATGAAATGTTAAATGTTTTTATTATAGGTGGAGACAATATTTTCTTTGAAAATCAGTTAAAAAATTGCATATTTGCAGACTCAAATTTTACATTTAAAGGCTTAAGATATATCCTTAATTATCAATGAAATACAAAAATACGAAATATTTTTTACTAGGTTTTATCATTTTTATGATAAGTCTTAATGTCACTGCTCAATCTGATTTAAGCACACCTTATTCAAGATTCGGCCTAGGCGACATCTACACAGGTTCACCAAGCACCATGCTAAAAGGAATGGGCGGCGTTTCTAACGCAATGAGCAACAATTGCTTGTTAAACCCAAACAATCCTGCTTCATACACCGCTATCGACTCATTGTCACTTTTATTTGATGCCGGCTTCTACATCAAAGCCGCATCTTTCTCAACAACAAACAATACAGCAAGCGGTTCCAACGCATCATTCGATTATACCAGCATAGGTTTAAGCGCAACAAAAAGATGGAAAATAGGCCTTGGCATCATGCCTTACACAAATAGAGAGTACAACGTCATCACCGAACACAGTGGCCCAGGATCATACAACATCGAATTCCAAGGCGAAGGCGGATTGAACAGAGTATTCTTCGCCAATGGCGTCAAAATAACCAAAAACTTATCAGTAGGTGTGACAGGTTCTTACATCTTCGGAACATTATTAGACAACACATCCATCTACTACCCTGACTCAGTATCATTCATAAATGGCAAACGCTCAATAACAATGAGAGTCAGCGACTTCAAACTCGACTATGGTTTGTTATACAGATTGCCTATCAACAAATACGATATATCTCTCGGTTTCACATATTCTCAAGGAACACAGATTGCATCAGAAAGAGATATCTTCATCAGAAGCATGTTCAAAGGCTTCGGCAACCAAGTGGAATCACCTATTGACACCTTGAAATACGTTGAAAATGAAAAAGTAGGCTTCACTATTCCAGATGGATTCGGCGTCGGGATATGCTTCGACAACAAAGAAGGCCTTACTCTTGCAGCAGATTTCAACTGGGCTGGATGGGAAGGCTTCACAATGAACGGCGTCAACGACTCTTTACAAAATGCATGGAATGTAGCAATCGGCGCTTCATATAAACCAAAGTCAACTTCAATATCAAAATATCACAAGAAGATGACTTACCGTGCAGGTTTCCATTTCGATCAGACATATTACAACATTTACGGAGAATCCATCAATAAATATGGCTTGACATTCGGTTTAGGATTGCCTGTACCTCGTTCATTGACATCATTCAATGTAGCTTTTGAAGTCGGTTCAATGGGTACTATCAAAAACAATCTCGTAAAGGAAAATTATTTCAACATATCTGTAAGTATGTCTATCAACGACAGATGGTTCATCAAAAAAAGATATCAATAATAAATCATAAAATATTAAAATCAAAATGAAAATTAGAAGATTTTTACTGTTAGGTTTAACATTCTTCCTCTTAGGAAATGTTACAAAAGCACAAGACTGTGAAACTGATTATTCATTGTACCGTGAATACATTGGTCACTGGAAACAAGCTAAGTACAATCCAAACAACATCAATCCACAGATGATCACATCATGGAGAAATGTTTACAACAACTGTCCAGATTTAAGACAAAACACATATCTCGACGGCGTTACAATCATGACTTACGCTTTCATCAGACCAGAAAAGAACGCTGAGATAAAAGACAAATACGTTGACACTCTCGTTATGATCTACGACAAGAGAGCTCAATATTTCCCAAACGGCAAAAACGGTTCACAAATAGGTAACATCATGGGCCGTAAAGGTATCGACATCTACACATGGGCACCTCACCGTTACGAAGAAGCTTACAACGCTCTTAAACAAGCTATCGATTTAGACGGCAACAACAGCAACTATGCTTTCATCGATACTTACTTCCCACTCGTTATCAAGATGGTACAAAACGGCAAGTTGGAAGAAAGCACAATCTTGGAAGAATACGGCCGCCTCATGGAAATCGCTGAATACAACATCCAAGTCAACACAGAGATGGCTAACGAAAAGCTTCTCAACAACTTCAACGCTACAAAAGCAAACCTTGACCTCGCTGTTCAACCTTACGCTAACTGCGAAGATTTGATCCGCATCTACCAACCTAAATTCGATGCAGATCCTGAAAACGTAGAATTGTTGACAAAAATCGCTGAAACATTAGAAAAGAGAAAATGCGACGACTCACAATTATATCTTTCTGTAGCTGTTAACTTACACAAAGTTAATCCTTCACCAGAGTCAGCTTACTTAATCGGCAAGAAATATCTCGCTGAAAAAGACTACAACCAAGCAGCAACTTACCTCCAACAATCAACAAAGAGCACTAACAACGACTGGGCTTACCAATCATATATCTACCTCGCTCAAATCATGAACATGAACAAGAGCTATGAACAAGGCCGTACATACGCAAGAAAAGCTCACGAATTAGACAAGACAAAAGGCGAGCCTTTCATCATCATCGGCAACTTGTACGCTGCAAGTTCAAAAGAATGCGGCAAAAGCGAAGTTGAAACAAAAGCTGCTTTCTGGGCTGCTGTTGACCAATTCGAAAAAGCTAAAGCATTAGACCCATCTGTTACAGCTAAAGCTAATGAACTCATCAATGCTTATTCACACTCATTCCCATCAGTCGAAACACTTTTCTTCAACGGTTATGAAGAAGGTCAAGAATATTCACTTGAAAACTGCTGGATCGGTGGAAAAACAAAGATTAGAGCAGCTAAAAACTAATTAAGTCTAACGGCTAAAGACAAAGACTAAAGTCTTAAATTTTGAAAAAACTTTTAAAAATATTTCTAGAAATCAACATCATAGCCAATATGGTTATGGTGTTGTTTTCTTGTGAAAACTCCTTAGATAAAGTAAAGGAATTCATTGACACCGACACTATCAACGGAGTGTTGGCTTATAATGTCGTCTTCACAAGAAGCGACTCCGGTCTCGTGCAAGCCAGACTTATGGCACCGGTAATGCACAGCACAGAAGGAGATAGTGCTATATTGGAATTCCCTAAAGGATTTACAGCATATCTCTATAGCAAAGACGGACATCAATCAACAAAGATTGGCGGGGAATACGGAATAAGATACGAGAAAGAAGAAATGCTGTTTGCCAAAGACAGCGTCAAAGTGGAGAACCTTGACACCAAAGAAACCATGCTCACTGAAACATTGTATTGGAATCAAAAGACAAAAAAGATATATACACGCAATCCTGTCAAGATTACAAGTCCAGACAAGATTGTATACGGAGACAGCCTTAACGCCAACGAAGACTTCTCTCAAAGAGTCATTCACGGCATGAGAGCTACACTAGAACTAGACGAAGAAGAATAAATAAAATAAAAATGAGCGACATATATATAGTAATATTTTCATTGCTTGCATCTGCCATGTTCTCCGGAACAGAAATTGCATTCTTGAGTACCAACAGATTACAGCTGGAATTGGATTTAAAGAAAAACAATTTCTCAGCCAAGATCATCAATAAGTTCTTCAAGAACCAATCACAATTCATCGGCTGTCTGCTGTTATGCAACAATATCGCCAACGTTGTTTACGGTATTGCCATAGCAAGAATATTAGAACCTTGGATCATTGACATATTGCCTGAAATATTGACCAACGACTTCACAATATTATTATGCCAGACAATATTATCAACATTATTGGTACTCATCACAGGCGAGCTCTTGCCAAAAATAATCTTCGGCATCAATCCTAACAAAAGCATGAAGATCTTCGCAGTGCCAGCAATGCTGCTGTTCATCATCCTCTACCCTATCATTCTGATATTTATCGGCATCTCTGAACTTGTAATCAAATACGTCCTTCGCATGGACATACCTCATGAAGAATACAAACTCAACACTGTCGACTTGAACGATTATCTTAAAGAATACGCAAATCCAGACGAGGCTAACGAAGACATACAACAAGGAATAGAGCTGTTCCAGAACGCCATCGATTTTCACAATGTAAAACTGAGAGAATGTATGGTACCACGTACCGAGATTCAAGCCATCGACATAGAAAACACAATAGAAGAGGTAAAGGCAGTCTTTGAAGAAACCAAACATTCCAAATTACTGGTGTTCGAGAACAATATCGACAATATCATCGGATATATACATACCAACGACATCCTTACAAAGACAACAGATTTAAGGTCTAAGATCAGACCTATACAATTTTATCCTGAGACATATTCAGCGCAGGAACTTCTTAAGAAACTGTCGAAAAAACGTCAGAGCATCGCTGTCGTAGTCGATGAGTTCGGAGGCACATCCGGCATCATCAGCATCGAAGACCTGATAGAAGAAATCTTCGGCGAAATTGAAGACGAATACGATGTTGAAGATGTCGTAGAACAGACCATCAACACCGATGACTACATCTTCTCCGCAAGGTTAGAAATTGATTATCTTAACAAAAACTATAAATTCAATTTCCCTGAATCTGACGATTATGAAACACTTGCAGGTTACATAATTCATTATCACGAAAGTATTCCACAAATAGGCGAAGAAATTGTGATAGGAAACTATATTTTCAAGATAATCAAAGCCACAGACACTCGACTAGAAGAAGTGGAAATCAAAAATAATCAGTAAGTTAGAAGACATAAAAACTCTTTTAGCAATATAGATTATTTTTTTTATAAAAATGTCGATTATATTGAATGGTTTTGTAAATTTGCACACTTAATAAAGAACTATAGAAGAAAAATAATAAATTAAAATAATATCATAGAATTATGGCAGCAATTGGAAACATTAGAAAGCATTATGGATTGTTAGTCGCTATCGTAGGTATCGCTCTCTTAGCATTCGTTTTAGGCGACCTTTTCAAGAGCACTAACAGCAGAAGAACAACAAACGTAGCTACTGTTGGCAATGAAAAAATCACTTATCAAGATTATAGCAACTTAGTCAATATGAATCTTGAAAACGTGAAAGCACAAAACGGCGGTTCATTAAGCTCAGAAGACAACTACTACGTACATGCTAACACATTAGAACAAATGATCAGAGACATCATCATGAAAAACGAATACAAAGACCTCGGTCTCGTTGTTACAGGTGATGAATTATACGATCAATTCTTAGGCGAAAATCCAAATCAATACGTAGTTCAAAGCTTCACAAATCCTGACGGCACATTCAACAGAGAACTCATCGAAACATACCTCAGAGAATTCCAATCACTCTCTCCAGAGATGAAATCAAATTGGCTCAACTTTGAACGCGCTATCAAAGAAGACAGATTACACACAAAATACGAAACTCTTTTGAAAAAAGGTTTCTACCTCCCAAGCAAATTCGCAGCTCGCATCTACTCAGACAAAAACGACAAGACTGCAGCTGAAGTTTATGCAGTACGTTACAACACAATCGATGACGCTGAAGTAGTTGTTAACGACGCTGACAACAAAGCATTCTACAACAACAATAAAAACAAATACCAAACAGAAGCAACTCGCAACATCGACTATATCGTTTTTGAAGTCAACCCATCACAAGCTGACGTTGAATATTCAAGAAACTTCGTTAACGAACTTAAAAACGACTTCGCTCAAGTTGAAAACGCTGCTAACTTCGTAAACGCTAACTCAGACCTTCCTTACGACAGCACATGGATGTCAAGAAAAGACGTTCCTGCTGAATTGGAATCAGTCATCTTCGACAGCAACAATGGCGTAGGTTTCGTTTATGGTCCTTACGAACACGAAGGTTACTACAACGTTGCTAAGATCGTTGCTAAAGAACAATACTCAGCAGACTCTGTAATGGTTCGTCTCGCTGTAGTAGCTCACGAAATCACTCCAAGCACAGCAACATACCAAAACGTATTCGCTGAAGCTAACAGATTCGTTACAGAAAACACAACAGCTGAAGAATTCAACAAAGCTATCGAAGAACAAGGTCTCAACAAACGCACATATCCTAACTTGAGAACAAATACAAACTATATCACAGGTATCAGCAACGCTCGTCAAATCGTTCGCTGGGCATTCGATCAAGAAACAAAAGTAGGTGATATGTCAACAATCTTCGACCTCGACAACATGTACGTAGTAGCAGTTCTTACAAAAGCTGTTAAAGAAGGTTACACACCAGCTGAAGACATCGCTGAACGTTACGAATTCGTTATCAAGAAAGAAAAGAAAGGCGCTATGTTAGCAGAAAAAGCTAAAGCTTTCGGCGGCGACTACCAAAAGATGATCGACGAATTAAAAGGTGAAAAAACAACTGTTGAAAACGTAACATTCGAAGGCCGTGGTTTCGGCAACTTCGGCGTTGAAGACAAAGTCATCGGTACAGTTATCGGTATGAAAGAAGGTGAAACTTCAGAACCTATCATCGGCGGTAACGGTCTCTACGTTGTTAAAGTTACTAAAGAAACTCCAGCTGAAACAACAGCAGATTACAGCAACATCGTAAGAGAACAACGCACAAGATTCAACAACCAAATCCTTAACAACTCAGCTTACTCAGCTCTTAAGGATAACGCTAAGATTGAAGACAACAGCATCTTATTCTATTAATAACATAAACATGAAAACAAAAATCCGGTTCAGAAATGAATCGGATTTTTTTATTTAAAATTCAAAAAACAGGTATAATTGCCAAAAAACGGTTGGTAATTGAGTAAAAAAGACAGGTAACGAGCATATAAAACAGCAAAAGTTACCTGTCTTTTTTTGAATTTCTGAGTTTTTAAAGTTTTCTATAAGCTTTCTCCCAGTTCCAGGCCGACAATGTCATCTCATCAAGATGGCGTTCTGCTTTCCAGCCTAATTCATTGTTTGAATATGTAGGATCTGCCCAGACCTTCTCGATGTCACCAGCACGTCTGCCAACGATCTCATAATTCAATTTAACGCCAGAGACCTTTTCAAAAGACTTTATCACATCCAGAACAGAATAGCCTGTTCCTGTTCCGAGGTTGAATATCTCGAAAGACTTCTTCATCTTATCATTTATCATTCTCTCCACAGCGATGACGTGAGCCTTGGCGAGGTCCATGATATGGATGTAATCGCGTATTGCAGTTCCGTCGTGAGTTGGATAGTCGCTGCCGAACACCTTGAGGCACTCTCTTATTCCGTAGCCAGTCTGTGTGATGTAAGGCATAAGGTTGTTAGGCACACCTAAAGGCAACTCGCCTATCAATGCGCTGTCGTGAGCGCCGACTGGATTGAAATATCTGAGAGCGATAGCATTCAAACCTTTATATGCATTTATAGATTCAGATATGATCTCTTCTGCAATCTGTTTTGTATTGCCGTAAGGACTCTCCGCTTTCTTGATAGGAGCAGTCTCAGATACTGGCAGATGTTCAGCGTCAGGCTGTCCGTAGACAGTACATGATGATGAGAACACCAAGTTCTGCACATTATATTTATTCATCGACTCGAGGATGTTCATCAGAGAGTCGAGGTTGTTGCGATAATATTTTATAGGCTGTTCCACCGACTCGCCAACTGCCTTATGAGCAGCGAAGTGGATGACGCCTTTGATGTCGTTATGACGTGAGAAGAAATCGTCTGTGAGAGTCTGATTTGCGAGGTCGAATGACTCGAACTCCGGACGTATGCCGGTGATCTTCTCTATTGAGTCGAGAACTTCAACACGTGAGTTGAACAAAGCATCGACAATGATGACCTCGAAGCCCTTATTTTGCAATTCCACAACGGTATGAGAACCGATGTAGCCTGTTCCGCCTGTGACTAATATTTTCATCTTTAACTTTCTTTATTAACCAATAAAATCTAATATTGTTTTTGTTACATATTCCAGCTTTTCATCAGTGAACTCGGTGTGCATTGGAAGAGCGATGACGTTTTCGCAAAGATATTCGCTCACCGGGAAGTCGCCTTTCTTATATCGTGAATCCTGATATGCCTTTTGTTCATGCAATGGGACAGGATAATATATCGCGCAGGCTATTCCTTTTTCCTGCAGATGCTGCATCAGCTTAGCTCTGTCAACTCCATTAAGTATCATCACATATTGATGATATACGTGAGTTGTAAAATCCGATTTCTTAGGAGTGATGATCTTATCTGTTGCAGAGAAAGCCTTGTCGTAATAAGCGGCAGCATATTGACGAGCAGCTATATATTCATCGAGATGTTTCAGTTTTATATCCAAGACCGCTGCCTGTATGGTGTCGAGGCGTGAATTCACACCGACGTAATCGTGGTAGTAGCGCACCTTCATGCCGTGGTTCACTACAGCACGGATCTGTTCTGCGAGGCTGTCGTCGTTGGTGAACAAGGCACCGCCATCGCCGAAGCATCCGAGATTCTTTGAAGGGAAGAAAGATGTACAGCCTATAGTTCCAATGGTACCAGACTTCTTCACAGTGCCGTCGCTGAAGGTGTAGTCAGCACCTATAGCCTGAGCGTTGTCTTCAACGACATAAAGATTATGACGGCGAGCTATGTCCATAATAGCCTCCATATTGGCACATTGACCGAAGATATGAACAGGAACTATAGCCTTTGTCTTTGGAGTGATGGCACGTTCAATGGCTGCAGGATCAATATTATAAGAATCTCTTTCAACATCCACAAGAACAGGTTTCAGACGAAGAAGAGCAATGACCTCCGCTGTAGCGATGAAAGTGAAGGTAGTAGTGATGACCTCATCGCCAGGCTCCAGACTGAGAGCCATCATTGCAACTTGCAAGGCATCAGTACCGTTAGCACATGGAATGACGTGTTTAACGCCAAGATATTCTTGAAGGTTTTCCTGAAATTTCTTCACATGAGGACCATTGATAAACGCTGCTGTCGACAATATCTCCTGAATAGCGGAATCCACCTCCGGTTTTATCTTATTATATTGACCCACAAGGTCAACCATAGGGATATTTAACATAAATGTCGTTTTTGCAAAGTTAATAATTATTACACATTAATTAATAGCGTTTATATAAAAAAAGTTTTTTTCAAAAACACTTGCGTATTTCAAAAAAATGTTGTTATTTTGCACCTCAATTTTTAGGATAAGAATTTAACTATAAAATATTAAGAGTCATGTCAAAAATTTGTCAAATCACAGGTAAAAAAGTCATTACCGGTAATAACGTTTCTCACTCAAACAGAAAGACAAAAAGAACTTTCGCTCCTAACTTACAAATCAAACGTTTCTTCGTTCCAGAATGGAATGAATGGGTAGTTTTGAAAGTTTCTGCAGCCGGTTTACGTACAATTGACAAGAAAGGTGTATACCAAGCTATCATGGATGCTTCAGCAAAAGGCAACTTGAACCGTTGGTAATAATATCAAAACACTATAAAAAAAAGTCGTCTTTTTTGACGACTTTTTTTTTAGTTCACAATGCATAATTCATAATGCATAATTATTTTTGTACAATATATTTTTCCAAAAATAGTTAAATTAAATTGATGAGATTAAGACACGCCTTATTCCTGATGATGATGTTACCTGTTTTGCTTTTCGGACAAAACAAGGACAACTATATCTACGGAAAGATCACTGACGACAAAGGCGGCGTTCTGGAACTGGTAAACATCGCCGTATTGGGTACATCATACGGAGTCTCATCAAATTCAAGAGGACAATACGAATTACATCTTCCTGCCGACACCCTTCTCGATGTGGTTTTCTCTTTCGTCGGTTACCAACAAGAGACAAAGAAAATAAAACTCAAAGAAGGCGAACATCGTAAAGTCGACGTCAGCTTGAAATCCACCTCAACGACACTCTCCGACATCGTGGTCTCCGACCGACAAATCAACTCTGCCAGCATCACACGCCTCGACGCACGCGAGATATCGCTTATACCTAGCAGCTCTGCCGGCGGCGTAGAAGACCTCGTCAAGACATTGCCTGGAGTGTCATCCACCAACGAACTCAGCTCACAGTATAACGTACGCGGCGGCAACTTCGACGAAAACCTCATTTACATCAACGGAATAGAAGTATACAAGCCATTCCTCGTCGGTTCAGGACAGCAAGAAGGAATGAGTATCATAAACCCAAGCCTCGTTTCTAACATCGACTTCTCCGCTGGCGGTTTCTCAGCCGAATACGGCGACAAGCTCTCGTCAGCCCTCGATATCACATACAAGAAGCCTATACTTCCAGCAGCCTCATTGTCGATGAGTTTCCTCGGCGCAGAGGCTCACGCAGAAGGTTCTACATTGAAAAACAAGCTCTCCTATCTCATTGGAGCTCGCTATAAAAACAACAAATATATCCTTGGCAATATGGAGACAAAAGGCACATACCAGCCTAACTTCACCGACATCCAAGGCATATTGTCTTACAACATCTCCCCTCGCCTGGAAATTTCAGCCTTCGGCTACTATTCCAGCAACAACTATCTCATGGTACCCGACACACGTCAGACCGACTTCGGCAACATACAAGAAGCTCATCGCATCACAATATATTTCGATGGCAAAGAGTCGAGCAACTACAACACTGGCCTCGGCGCTTTCACATTGAACTTCAGCCCTAACGAAGACCTTAACCTCAAGCTCATCGCTTCTACATATTCAGCCGTCGAAGCTGAAAACTACGACATACAAGGCCAATATTGGATCGGACAGCTCGAGACAAACCCTGGCAGCGAACAAAGCGGCAACGTCATCTCAAACCAAGGCGTCGGAACTTATATCGAACACGCACGCAACGACTTTTACTCACAGGTCTTCAATATCGACCACAAAGGTGCGTACAAAAATGATTTCTACACACTGAAATGGGGAGTCCGCTACCAACACCAGCATTTCGACGACTTCATCAACGAATGGGAGATGATAGACTCAGCCGGTTTCAGCCTGCCTCATCCTGCAGACTCCATCGGCAGTCCGAACCCGCCACATCCCGCCTTCGACATACGCCATGTATCTAGAAGCCACAACATATTAAACATCAACAATATCGACGGCTTCATCCATAACGAATGGTCGTTCAACAGCAAAAACAACGACATCGTAACACTGTCGTTAGGATTACGCGCCAATTATTGGGGCTATAATAATGAAGTCAACATCAGTCCTAGAGCAGGCTTAGCCTACAAACCAGGATGGAACAGCGACATGCTGTTCAGACTGTCGGGAGGGGTCTATGTGCAGCCTCCATTCTACCGCGAGCTTCGCAAATTCGACGGCACTCTGGTAAAGCCAGAAGACGCTTCAACGCAGAAGTCATATCAGTTGGTGCTTACTCACGAATACAACTTCATGGCATGGGACAGACCTTTCGTCCTGACATCAGAGATTTATTATAAATACCTGAAAGACATCATCCCTTACGAAGTCGACAACATCAGAATAAAATACTTCGCCGACCAGAAAGCCACAGGCTACGCCACCGGCATGGACGTTCGTATCAACGGTGAATTCGTAAAAGGAATTGAAAGCTGGGCAAGTTTGTCGTTTATGAAATCGGCAGAGAACATCAAATATTACATCTCTCCAAACGGAAGCATATTGTCACAGTCAGATGTCATCAACGGAGAAGAATATGTATGCGACACCATAATAAGAGGAATACCACGTCCTTCCGACCAGAAAGTCAACTTCTCGGTATTCTTCCAGGATTATATACCTTACATTCCATCATTCAAAGTCAATCTAAAGCTTGTTTTTGGAACAGGAATGCCGTTCGGCGCGCCATACAGCGAGAGATATAAACACACTTTGAGGATGTCGCCTTACAGAAGAGTAGACATTGGATTCAGCAAGCAGCTCATCAGCGAAAGCACAAGCTTCAAGAAAGGCAACCCGCTGTCACACGTGAAAAACTGCTGGCTAAGTCTCGAAATCTTCAACCTCTTAGGCATCAGCAACGTAAGTTCATATATGTGGGTCACGGATATTTACAACATACAATATGCTGTACCTAACTACCTCACGCCAAGACAGATCAACTTGAAACTAGTAGCGGAATTTTAGACTTTAAAACAACCACACGTTGACACGTCTTTTTGAGATTTTGAAGTTTTGAAGTTTTGAATTTTATATTTTAAACACAAAATTCGTAAGTCTGCAGGTGGAGACGAGGTCGCCGTCTTCGTTTTTGACATCTATATTCCAGACATGAGTCTGACGGCCTTTATGCAAGATTGTAGCGGTGGCATAGACGTAAGAACCAACTTTAGCGGCTTTGACGTGATTCGCGCTCATCTGCATGCCTCTGATGACATAAGTCTCCATATCGACATAAACGGCAGAACCCACGCCGCCGATGCTCTCTGCCAACGCCATGCTAGCGCCACCGTGCAACATGCCATAAGGCTGAGACAGTTCCTTCTTCACAAACATACGAGCATACACGAAGCCCTCTTTAACCTCAAGATATTCAATGCCGAGAGTCTCCATCATAGTACCCTCATTGAGAGCATTCATCTTCTTTACAATATCTTCCATCTATAAAAACATTTTGAAATACAAAAATAACATTTTTTAGCTTTTGGCTATTGGTTTTTGGCCGTTGGTTCAAAGTCAAAGAAAAAACCGGGCATTGCTACCCGGCAGAGAGTGTGTTGTGTTGAATAAAGACCGTGGTCTTTGTGAGTGCAAAGATAACACTTTTTTAATTCATAATTCAATTCCCATGATCGCTTCTATTTCATTACGGCTGATATTCTCGCGTTCCGCCTTGTCATAAATGGTAAGAAGGTTGATTTCACTTTCCTCTTCAGAAACCAACAGCAAATACGTAATGACACGGGCGCCGTGACTTTTGCCTCTGCCCTTGGATTTTATCGCCATATTTCTTACTTAATCGTTTGATGTCCTTGACAAAGTTTGGAAGGACTTTAATTCTATAATTCATTGAGCAAATCCTCCGCATTCATAAGTTCACGGCCATAAAGACGTGCCTCTTTTATCTCTAAAAGACCTTCTCGAATTGCATCTAGGATTTCCTGTTTCTCGATGTATTCCTTTTCTTTCATAATGTGGTTTTGTAATTCGCCTTGTGGAATGCCATTATGCGGCATTGTTGTAAAATTAAAAGTTTTCATAAAAAGTCTGGTTTGAAATTCTATTCGCAAAGATACAATGCACAAAAACAAATGTCAAGAGAAAAAAAGTTAATCTTTTTTAAGATACTAAGTTACCGAGATGATGAGATACTGAGATGATAACCGAGACGTTTGTAATCGGACACCGCTTGTTCTATGGACAGTTCCGGATCCTGCATCTGTTCATGTTGCAACAGAAGACTTTATTCGATAACCTAAAGAGATTATCATGTCAAGATTGTAATAAGTTACTAGATAACTCTTACCATCTTTTGCAGTTGTTCGGAATTTCCGAATAACTGAGGATTCTTGCAATTCGCCTTCTTCAAATATATGCTTTATATGCTCGCTAATATTTGATTTACTTGCATGATATAATTCCACTAACTGCTGTTGCGACAGCCACACTGTCTCATCTTGAAGATTGACATTAATCTTCGTGATACCATCTTCTGACTGAT
Organism: Bacteroidales bacterium; assembly: GCA_017549605.1. Classification (GTDB taxonomy): domain Bacteria; phylum Bacteroidota; class Bacteroidia; order Bacteroidales; family F082; genus Limimorpha. The sequence goes on along the minus strand of JAFYUH010000185.1, from coordinate 77 downwards.
AAATGATGATATCACCATTGTTTTCAAAATTGTTTCTCATAAATTCAAATGGCTTTATTCTCACTTGCAAATTTATG
>JAFYUH010000022.1 GCA_017549605.1 Bacteroidales bacterium | reverse complement strand
TGCGACAATGGGAATTTCTATATTATGTTCGAGTTTCTTTTTGACAATTTCCTTATATCCTTCAATGCCAAGTATGGGAGAAAGTTTTTGCTTCGTATGCGTAAAACGAAAAGGACCGCAACCGAAGTAATTTACCATTGGCTGTTGAACCATTGAACCATTGAACATTGAACTTTGAACCATTGGGTTGTGAACTTTTAATTCTTCGGTCACTATGCTTGTCGAAGTGCCGACTTGTACATTATCTATTATTTTCAAAATCTCCTCAAATGTGTTGACGGTTGCGCCGATGATGAAGTCATCTCCTAATATTCTGCGTGCTTCTGTTATTGGCATATCGTTTTTACCAAGATGTACGCCGTCTGCATTAATCTTCTTAGCAAGAAAAACATTATCATCAATAATGAATGTTGCGCCGTATTCCTTGCACATTTCCTGTATTATCAAGGCATGATGTTCCAATATCGTTTCCGATACATCTTTCATTCTCAGTTGTATCCAACGACAGCCGCCTTCCAATGCTATTTTTGCAGAATCTATATAGGAACATTTCTCCGTATAATGTGTAATAAATTGTAAATGTATATTTTGCAGATTCATAACACTATCATTTTGTGAGGATTGAAAAGATGATTTACAGGACCATGACCATTGCCGATAGCGATATCCGCTCCATAAAATATCGCGTCAGAAACATATTGTTTAGCTTTTGCCACTGATTCTTCTACGGAAAAACCTTTTGCGATGAATGAGGCAATCGCGGATGACAAAGTGCAACCTGTTCCATGAGTGTTTTTGGTGACTATCGTTTCAAAAGAAAACATCTTTGTCACCAAGCTATCCGAATCATAATAAAAAAGGAGATCTGTCTTTATATCGCCATCTTCATGTCCGCCTTTGAGCAGTACATTTCTTACTCCAAGATCAAGAAGATGTTTCGCTGCAGTTTCTTTCTCTGTCACATTTGAAAGAGTCATATCAGTTAATTCTATCATTTCCGGAATGTTAGGTGTAATGATAGTTGACATTGAAAGAAGTCTTTCTTTAATGACATCACGGGCCTCCTCTGATAACAATCTGTGTCCTGATGTTGACACCATCACTGGATCAAGTACGATAGTGACCTTATATTTGTTGAGTGCATCTGCCACATAATGTACAATTTCAGCATTAGCCAACATCCCGATTTTCACCACGGAAGGATGCAAATCATCCATGACGCAGCATATCTGTTCATAAACGAGTTGTGGATTGAGATGTAATTGAGAGAAAACACCTAATGTGTTTTGTGCCGTTATTGCAGTGATGACCGTCGCGCCATATACTCCAAGTGCTGAAAACGTCTTGATATCAGCTTGAATGCCAGCTCCTCCCGATGAGTCAGAACCTGCAATAGACAATACAATTGGATAAGATTTTGTTGATTCCATACCACTTTTTACAAATTATAATTGCTCAAAATAGTGGTACGGCAAGTACCTAAATAGGGAACTCCAAACTTCCAGCGTCAGCATTACCTGTACTGGTGCAATGTGTATAATCTCAGACACGGTAGCCTAAAGGCATTACCGGACACCACCTTTCGAGTATGGGCGCAAAAGTAGTAAAAACTTTTGATTTTACATAAATGCGTTAACTAAAAATGTTAACGATTATTAACGCAAAGGCGCTACTAATAATGAGTAGCAAACTTTAAACTAAAAAAGACGCCACTAAGTGACGTCTATATTTAAATACGCTGTTACAAAAACGTATCTTGTTTATATATAAACCTGATTTCAATTCCCCCGAATTCGAGGTAATTAAAAATTCAGTAGGACTGTTGTCCGTTGACTGTTGACTGTTGTCTTATCAACTCTCTCTTCATTTTCTCACAAATCCTCTTTCAAGATCTTGCGAAATGTTTATCATAAAGTCTCCCATGCGTTCGTATTCGTTGATAATATCCATGTAATAAACGCTGGTCTGATAGTTCTTGTCGCCATTGTCCAAGCCTTCGATAACGACTTCTCTAAAGTTGTTTCTGAGGTTGTTGAGTCGCTCCTCCGCATTATAGGCGTTTGAGATATTGACGAGCTCTCCTTTATGAGCAGCGACCAAGTTTGTAATCATCGCGTCGTAAGCAGCTGTGACGGCATCAGCCATTGCTTTGAGATTATCGATCGACTCAGCATCGAAGCTTTTCTTGTGTATGTTCTTCCTTGACAAGATACGGCTGATGGTCTCACCTGAATCGCCTAATGATTCTAATTCACCGATGATTTTATACATCGCCTTGATTTGCAATGATGTGTTTTCACTTATCTCTCCAGCTGACACTGCGTTGAGGAATGTCGCGATTTCATATTCTATGCGGTCGGAAATCTCTTCGTATTTCACAAGTTTCTCTCTTAATGTCTCAAACTTAGCATTGTCGGTCTCAACAACAGCTGCCTTTGCATATTCAGAGCCGTTCTTTGATATTTCTGCGAAATGTATGATTTCCTCAAATGCTTGTTCCACCGACAACTCTGGTGTTTCGAGCGGACCAGCGCTGATATATTTAAGTCTGAAGACTTCTTTCTCTTGATTTACTGGAGCTGGTATTATGAAACTTACAGCCTTTGCAATCAATGGTGTGAACCATACTAATATCAAGGTGTTTGTCAAGTTGAACAAAGTGTGAAGCATTGACAATCCGTATAATGCAGCTGTGCCTTCTACTGTCGCTGATTCTGTCACGGCAAATCCTTCTGCTGCTGGGTTTGGCAATCCGAATAGGTTTTCTATGATTCTGCCAACCAATGCAAGGAACGGTCTGAATAATATCAACGCCCATATAACACCGAATACGTTGAAGATGGTGTGCGACATGGCTGCTCGTTTTGCCTGAGTGTTACCTATCGAAGCAGCAATATTTGCAGTGATGGTAGTACCGATGTTTTCACCCAAAACCATAGCGCATGCCATTTCAAATGGAATCCATCCCATGCTTAACATAATGAGTGTGATTGCCATAGTGGCTGATGATGATTGTAAAATAAGTGTCAATACTGTACCGAAAGCGAGGAATAATAATACCGAACTGAAGCCGTATGCTGACCATGTTGTCACGAATTCCAACACCTCAGGTGTCTGTCTCAAGTCTGGCACAGATTCTTTCATAAATGAAAGACCGAGGAACAAAAGGCAGAATCCTACTATCAGCTCGCCGATGTTCTTGCGTTTATTTTTCTTAGAATTAGAAAAAAGGAATCCTAAGATCATCAAAGGAATAGCAAGGATTGAGATGTCGGCTTTGAAACCAAGCCATGCCACCATCCAGGCTGTCACTGTTGTACCGATATTGGCACCCATAATGACGCCTATCGCTTGTGTAAGTGTCAGAAGTCCAGCATTGACGAAACTGACAACCATAACGGTAGTAGCCGATGACGACTGTATGATAGAAGTAATTCCCACACCAGTCATGACACCTTTGAATGGATTTGATGTCATGGCGGTGAGGAAACCTCTTAATTTTTCTCCTGCAGCTTTTTGCAAGCCTGAACTCATCATGTTCATGCCGTAAAGGAACATTCCCAATGCTCCCAACAATGTAAATAATTGTAATATACTCATACGTTTTCTAAATTATGCTGCAAAATAACTTAGAAAATGTTTCAAAAATGTTTCAAAAAAATTAGACTTCGGTTAAAAACGGGAATCATCCCATCTTTCCTGTCAGATATGCTTTGGTACGCTCATCTGCTGGATTGGTGAACATTGTCTCAGTGTCGCCATATTCAACGAGTTCGCCGAGATACATGAACATCGATTTTGATGAGATGCGTTTCGCTTGTCCCATATTGTGAGTTACAATCAATATTGTGACTTCTTTCTGCAATTCCAGCAGCAGTTCTTCAATATGTTTTGTAGCAATCGGATCAAGAGCGGATGTTGGCTCGTCCATCAGAAGTATGTCTGGTTTCATTGCCAAGGCGCGCGCAATACATAATCGCTGCTGCTGACCTCCAGAGAGGAATGTACCTTTTTTATTCAATACGTCTTTCACCTCATCCCAAAGCGCGACGCTTCTAAGGCAGCGTTCTACTGTGGCGTCTTTCTCTGCTTTTGAAAGACGTATGCCATTCAAGGCGAATCCCGACAGCACATTATCATATATACTCATCGTTGGGAATGGCGCAGGACGCTGGAACACCATGCCTATTCTACGACGTACGTCGATAGGTTCCATTGAAAGAATGTTTTCTCCATTGAGCAAAATCTCTCCATCAACACGTATGTTCTGATAAAGATTATGCATCAGATTCACAGCACGTAACAATGTGGATTTGCCACATCCTGAAGGTCCCATGATGGCGGTGATGGTATTTTTTTCGATGGCGACAGAAACGTATTTCACAGCCATTGTCTGCTTGGTATAAGAAACGCAAGTCTTCTTGAATTCGAGTATAGGAGTTTTTATTGATTCCATTTTTTTGCGAGATATTTTGCTAATATATTTAATGTTAGTACGAATAATAATAGGAATAATGATGCGCCCCAGATGA
>JAFYUH010000184.1 GCA_017549605.1 Bacteroidales bacterium | reverse complement strand
CTAACCAGAATTATGAGGCCAACGATACTCAAACCAGCGATGCCTCAGATACTATGTTTGTCATTGACGTAGACTGGACCGGCTATTCAGAATAATCTTAAACCTCAATCCCCGGTCCGTCCGGGGATCTGAAACCGAACTATACAGCAAAAGCGGACCGAAGTCACCCGACTCCGGCCCGCTCTTTGTCATTTGTCACGGATAAAAGCTTTATAGTCTTTTCTGCTGGAAATTTGCATAAAATTTGCAATATTTGAAAATAAAAGTACGTAAATCTATTTTTTTATTTATACTTTTGCAAAAATACAAGTACGCCATATGATACAAGAATTAAGAATTCAGAACTTCATGTCCTTCAAAAACGAGGTGGTCTTTAACTTTGAAGCATCCGGTGATACTTTTGCAGAAGACTATCAGGTAGTGAAAATCAATGACAGTACCAGACTTTTACGTTGTGCTATCGTATATGGATACAATGCCTCGGGTAAGTCAAATCTTCTTACTGCATTTGACTTTTTGGGGTATTTCTGGTCTTATATTCCTGTAACTCCTGATAGTGGTACATACGTAAGACCATTCAGACTGGACTCCACATCTTATGCAGAGCCGTCCAAATTTACTCTGGTCTTCTATGTGGATGAAATGAAGTATTGTTATCAGTTGGAACTTGATACAAAACAGGTGTATTTTGAAAAACTGGTATGCTATAAGAGTGCCCAGCCGACCATGCTTTTTGAAAGAAGACTTCGTGACGGTCAGTCTGAAATTGAGTTTAATACAAAAAAGGGAGATAAGGTATCACAAGTAGTCCAGGAAAAGATTACTGTAGAATGCTTGAATAATATGTCCTTCTTTGTAGCCAGAGATAAGGCTAATGCAAACATGCCTTTGATTGATGCTGCGAAGAATTGGATGCGTAGACAGGTGATGACAATGATTTCTCCTCAGACTGACTTGACAAGTTATGCTCAATCCAGAACATCCATTGATAAAGGTCTGGTCAATTACATCCTTGATTTTCTAAAGGAGGCAGACTTCAATATAACAAACATCGATTCGGATACGATTACCAGAACTCTTTCAGAAGAGGGCTTGAGGTATGTTCTTGAGAATGATAGAATTCCAAATGAAGAAAAAGAAAGAATCAAGGCTGAAAGAACATTAAGGCGTATCAAGACTACTTTTGAGCATACCGTGGAGGCGGAAAGTGGCAGAAAGACTTATCAGTTCAGTACTAATGAAGAGTCGGTCGGTACTTTGAGGACCTTTGGTATTGAAACGGCATTATATAACGCAATTCAGGATGGAGCCTTCCTTCCTATTGATGAGATAGAAACATCGTTGCATCCTAAACTTCTGGAGAAGATCTTGTATGAATATCTGAAGACGAAGTCAAGAAGTCAGGTGCTCATAGCGACTCACAATGACGGTTTGCTGGATTTAGTGAACGATCTGATACGAAAAGACTCCATTTGGTTTACCGAAAAAGATGGTACAGGAGTGACAGATTTATATAAACTGACCGATTTCAGAGGTGTAAATCGTCTGACATCAATCAGAGAGGCATACCGTAATAAACGTTTTGGAGCGACAATGGGTAATGGGAAGTAGGACGTTAAAAGACTTCGAAGTACATCCTTATTTTGAGAAAGGGGATGAGACTCCAGGAACAGATACCGGGACAAGGGATATGTATCCGTTGGCTCCGTTTGTCGTAAGTGGCGGAAGGAATACTGAACGTTATTATTTTACTCACATCAACGACCTGACGGACTACAAATTCAACATCCGTCCTCGATACTTTGGTGATGAGTCGGATTATGTGAAGAAGTTTCCGCTACGTGTTCATGACATTCTGGAAAAGAATGCAGATGCTGTTGTGTTCTGTGTGTATGACATGGATGCGATTTATAGAGATGGCTTGCTGGAGCGTCATGAAGAATTTGTTGCATCACTTAAAGAAGAAATAGCCAAAGGAAATGTGATACTTTGTCCAAGCATGCCTTCTTTTGAATATTGGCTTCTTCTTCATTTTATAAATTATACAAGCTACTTAAGAGACTTCCCAAGAGTCGCAGGTGAGTTGGCTCCATATCTGAAACCTTATTTCCCTCAGCCTTCATCTTCATTCAAGAAGCTTTTAAAGAGTGAAAAACATCTTAAAGATCCTGTCTGGGTGGAGAAATTATTGGAAGATGATAAGTTGAAACTGGCTACAGAAAGAGCCAGGCTTATACATCAGCAGATGGCAAGTAGCGGTGATATGTCTGAAAAATCATATACATTGGTGTATTTGATTTTTGAGTATCTGGAGAATAGTTTGTCTTAATAAGTTTCTTTTTCCTTACAAGCCTTTCGGCTTTAATACTAAATGATGTCGCAGATATACGGACTTTTCAGGTATCTCCAAACTTTTCTGAAATTAATCCATGAAATTCATCTTATTCATCTCGCTGGCTTTGATCTCGTCAACGATGTCGATGTATGGTTTCATTGACTTGTAGTCACTGTGGCCGGTCCACTTCATAACTACGCTTGGTGGAATTCCTCTTGAAAGTGCATTGACGATGAATGTCTTTCTTCCGGTATGGGTGCCGATCAGTTCCCACTTTGGCTTAATTTCATCAATTCTCTCGTTTCCTCGATAAGTGGTGATCCTTATTTCTTCGTTAATCTTTGCCATCTTACAAAGCTTTTTCAGGTCCCTGTTCATGGCCTGGTTGGTGTAGAAAGGAAATACGAGGTCGTTCTTCTTTCCTGGGACGGCTCTGTACTTATTCAAAAGACTGCGCGTCATTTCGTTTATTTCAATGGAAATGCTGTCGGCTGTCTTCATGGTCGTTACCTCAATGTGGTCTTCTTTTACGTCGTTCCATTTAAGAGATGAGGCGTCAGAATAATGCAGGCTTGAAAAGCAGCAGAACATGAATATGTCACGAATGGGCTCGAGGTACACATCCTCACCCTTTAGCTCAAGAGCAAGAATGGATTTCATCTCTTCCTTGTTCAGGTAGATTATCTTCTTCTGCGTCTTCTTTAATGTAGGCTTAAAGGTTTTGTAAGCCTTATTATTGTTGTATCCTTTCTCTGTGGCCCAATTAAGAAACCATTTGAGATAATCCAGCTTCTTTTCTATTGTTGAATTTTTAATTCCGACAAGATCCTCAATGTCGTAGTTCTTTCTCTCTCCTTTTGGCTTTCTTGGTGTTTTGAGCTGTTTCTCGTCTCTTAAATTATCCGTAAGGTCGGAGAACTTGAGTTTCTTCTTGAATGTAGAAAGGTCTCTTCTGAACGCTGCCATTTTCTGGAATGTGGCTTTGGTCCAGGCATTCTTTTCTCCACATTCAAAAACGAACTCGTCGAAGACATTGAAGAGATCGGGCTCCTTTGGCTTGGTCTCTTTCTTCTTTGGATCAGGTTCCGGTTTTCTTGGCACGGTGCCATTCAGCCTTTCCTCGTACTTTTCTACAAGTTGCGACGGGGTCGGGATTACGTCGTTCGCCTCAAAATACTTGAAGGCGGTTTCCATCTGGGTCTTGATGTTGCGAAGTTCCGTGTTTATGGAAATGGCGCTTTCGCCTTTGTGGCCCTCGTATCCGTCAAGG
>JAFYUH010000183.1 GCA_017549605.1 Bacteroidales bacterium | reverse complement strand
GATATGCTTCCGAATTTCAAAGGATACATATATTCCACAAAGGCATTGGCGTTGTCTTCCTGAATTGTCGTAAATGCATCCGGCACATAACCCTCAGCATTCATATACTCATCATCCCGATGGGTATATGTGTATTCCGTGCCGGCAGTAAGGCTGCCACCGAATAAAGGATATGTAAGTATAAGTTTTGAGGCATATAACCTGTTGCGGGTATCACTGACAGTATTCACTACTCTGTTATCCTGCATTTCGCTCAACTCGTCATATTTTTGCCTTTCAACATTTCTGCTGTCGTGAAAATCTGCGTTAAAATCTATTTTTAGTTTGCCGACGGTACCATTGTAATACATATTCACATAATGTGTCGGTGTGATGTCACCCTCTCCCTGTGATAATGTATGAGTGTTGTCATCAAGAACTCCACCAATGGTTGCCATAGTGTAAGTGTCATTATTCGATGCAGTCAGTAAGTCCATATATGGTCTGTACTGCAATCCGATAGAATGATTTTCATTGAACTGATAATTGAACCCCAATGCTGTGGTCAATCCGTAATCCTTGCCGGAGAAATACGCATCCTGCTTCAATACCAACGGTGACGAAGAGTGAAGGCTCTGCACGATTTCAGTATCTTGATAATACTCGGACTGGTTGAAACTCAAAGTGCCGAAAAGGTCGAATCCTTTATGTCTGTAGTTCATATTAAGAGTCTCATACAAGTCAGTGTTTTCTGACTGATACCAGGTGGAGCGAAGATTGAATCCGAATCCGTCACCCTCCCTCTTTATCGTCTTGATCCTGATGACTGCCTTCACTGTCGCATCGTACCTTGCACCGGGATTCTGCACCACATCGACACTCATGATATCGCTGGAGTTAAGAAGTTCGAGCTCGGAATTATCCCTTACAAGACGGCCGTTGATATATATGATCGGTGCTCCTTTGCCGAACACCTCGATACCATCTTCCTTTTGGATCACTCCCGGCAACATTCTAAGCACGTCGTTGGCAGAACCGGCATCTGCAAGTACACTGTTCTCAACATTCGTGACAAATGCATCTCCGATAATTTCAGTCTTTGGGAGTACGGCTTTTACAACAACCTTGTCTAACATCTGCGCGTCAGGTTCCATCTTAATTGTACCAAGATACTTATCTGTTATAGTCAGATAACAGGTTTCATAACTGACAAAAGATACTTGAATCATTGCACCCTCCGAATGAGGATCTAATATGAAGACTCCAGAAGTATCAGTAACTGTTCCGGCGATGAATGTTGTATCTGCTCTATGAAGAATGACATTGGCGTAAGCAAGCGGCATATCGTTCTCATCAATCACCTTGCCGGTAAAGGACTGCGCAGAAGCGTTGAAAAAGAATGTGGACAAAAAGACGGTCAATACACCGGCAATCAATAATCGGGGTCTCGTTTTCATATAATTATTGTTAAGTTCTATCATATTAGACGCTCAAAAGACTGATTTGTTACAATTTCTTCATACAAGACAGTCGAGGCGAAGTTCCAGACTACAAATATAATCGGGGGGGCAGAAATGCAAGGGTAAATTAATGTTTCTTGTATAATGCGGATAAATGACGTGTTATTTATTTTTCTAATACGGATAATGTACAAATGTCTCAACCTTTTAGTACGGATAATTATCAATGATTGACAATAAAATCCGGTCAGAAGACTCACGCCCTCCGACCGGAAAAGTTTTAACAGACTAATCGTTCTTTTTAACAGAATCCTCGATAGACTTGATTGAAAACAGATAATCACGCTCGACATCGCTGAGTGTGCGTTGCTTGTACTTTCGGTATTCCATTGT
>JAFYUH010000182.1 GCA_017549605.1 Bacteroidales bacterium | reverse complement strand
TAAGGATTCATCTCTAGAATTGATAAGGTTCTTTTTCGTACTCTTGTACTCTTACCTTTCAGACTTTGCTTGGATCATTCGTTCAAAGAACTTCGCAAAAACTCTCTCTCTTTTCCCTCAGCACCGTTCCCCGTGTTTTGCGAGTGCAAAGGTACTACTTTTTCCTTTCCCTCAAACACTTTTATCAACTTTTTTTTATTTTTTTTCACTTTCCCAGCTCCACACTGAAAGACAATGCGTTACAGAGGGCAAAACAGGCGGAAAAACGGCAATTCGGCGGATTCTCCGCTAAAAAAACGCTCTTTAAAGGGACATATCGGGACAAAAAACATCGGAAAATATCACAAATCCGGACTTTTTGCGGAAAAACAGAACGGAATTGACGGCTCTACGGAACCAAAAATGACGGCGGAAGAACGCGAAACAGAACGATGACGGCTCGAAAACCGCAAGCATCGGCAAGAACAGCATAGCAGGATGCGGACGACAGCGGCTCCTTCGCTCGCAGAGGCGCAGAGACTCGCAAAGGGATAGCACACCTTATTAAATTAATATATAGGCGGAAGCTTTGAGCTTTGAGTTCTGAGACGCCGCGGGTGTGACGCCTCTCCCTTTTTACACACGCATGCGTTAGGGATTGGAGCGGCATCCTTTGAACGACTGACGGAAACAAGTTTCGGGAACGGAAACCGGAAATGAGGCCGGAGACTGGAATCGGGACGGAATCATGGCGGGAAAAGATACAGCGGAAAGCCCGACGGCAATAGCCGGAACGCCCAAACGAAGATCAAGGGCTAAAGGCACTTCCGCTCGCAAAGACGCTAAGACTCGCTAAGGGAATTCCACACCTTATTAATTAATATAGAGGGAGGATATTAAAAAAGTCCAGTAATAATACCAGACCTTATTTATAATAATGTATAAGAATCGTAAAACTTCATTACATCAACTTCTTTATCAAATCTATTTTATCATATGGCGGATATTTCATCGCAAAGTCGATTTTGCTCGATGATTTCAGAACCGCACGTTTATTGCTGAACGCCAAGAAACTTTCTTGTGAGTGATATTTTCCCATACCGCTCTCTCCCACTCCACCAAATGGCAAATGATCATTTCCAACATGCAAGATAGTATCGTTAATGCAGACACCTCCAGATGTCGTCTTCTCCAAAATGTCGAAAGCATTTTCATCATTGCCGAAATAATAAAATGCCAATGGTTTCGGTCTGTTAACGACGAAATCCTTTACAACATCAATATCATCAAATTCTATTACCGGCAAAATAGGTCCGAAGATTTCATCTTTCATCACACCGAGCATTGACCAAGACTGTTGTCTGTTGTCAGTTGTCTGTTGACTTAAATCCAAAAGTGTGAACTGAATATATCTTTCGTCGGCATCGCATTTGCCACCATAAATTATCTTTCCTTCATCAAGATATGACACCAATCTATCATATGCCTTTTCATTTATAATCCTACAATAATGCTCACTTTCCTGAGAGTCCATTCCATAAAACTTCTCGACATATTCAATCATTTTGGCAATCAATTCCTTTCTTACCGATTTATGCACGAACATATAATCAGGAGCGACACAGGTCTGACCAGCATTTATAGTCTTGCCCCAAACGATTCTTCTTGCAGCGAAGTCGACGTTACAATCTTTATCGACGACACATGGGCTCTTGCCGCCGAGTTCCAAGACGACAGGAGTAAGATTCTTCGAAGCTGCTTCCATCACGACTCTGCCCATATCCGGACTGCCAGTATAAAAAATAAAATCAAACTTCTGCGCAAGCAATGCCTGGTTCACATCTCTATGACCTTGAATCATCGTGATATACTCTTTATCGAAAGTATCGTCAATTATCATCTGCATAACTTCCGAAGTGTATTGCGAATATGGCGAAGGCTTCAATACAGCGCAACATCCTGAAGAAATGGCTCCTACCAAAGGTGCGAACATCAAATGGAAAGGATAGTTCCACGGCGCAATGATCAAAGCGAGACCAAAAGGTTCATACATCACATAGCTTTTTGAAGGCATCAGATACAGAGGAGTCTTAACCTTTTTAGGTTTTGCCCATTTCTTCAAATGCTTTATGTGATCGTTTATCTCATTTATCACAATGCTCAACTCTGTCAAGAAAGCTTCTTCCTTACATTTATGAAGGTCTTTCCATAAAGCCTCATAAATATCATCTGAGTATTTCTCAACGGCTTGTTTCAATTTCTTCAACTGCTTCAATCTGAAGTCAATTGATCTAGTTTCATTTGTCAAGAAATATTCTCTTTGTCTTAAGACAATTTGAGATACTGAGATACTAAGTTGCTGAGATACCGAGTTTTCCATTTCCATTGTATTCCTGATTTATTTAGTCGAAAGATACATATACAGTCAACAAACCTTGTCCATTTTTATAAACACAAAAATAATGAAATTTGTTTTTTATCAAATTAAGTATTACAAATCACTTATATATTTGTAACAATTACGAAGTCTTCAAGTACATATAAAAAAGTAAATTATGAAAATTATCAGCAAACACAATAAAAAAGACTTCTATGATTATTCTGGATTCGGGCACGACACATCCGATGATATTGTATTTGTGCGAATGCCCAAAACTGAAGAACTTGGCAAGCACGATAAAATCAGGGATTATTTCAATAACAGGATTCCATACACTGACAGTTGGCACATAAAAAATTATTTTATCACTTATGTAATAGTTGGCATATATCCATATTGTTATATCATTCCTACCGTTATTAATAACTACGAAAATCTATTAACCCAGGGACAAGTCATTGTTCCCTTTGAAGTTGCGGACACCAACGAAGAAGTAAACGAATTCTTAAAGAAAATCAATTCAAATATTCAAATAGAGAGCAAATATAAATGGCTATCAGAACATCGGAGACATTCCAACTTCAAACCGTCATGGAAAGATGAGGATTTATTCAGACAGATTGAGACGCCTGTTTTTCTATTCCATCATAAAGGCACATATGAAAATCATCATTTCAAATCCTACGATTATATCATCAAAAATATAATTTTCACCGAACAACCAACCAATTGGTTAAAATATATTAAAGACGATTTAGACAAACGAGATGTTTATACAGACATTGAGAATTATCTTTGGAGTATGAAACAAGAACCTATTTCTGAACCAGACAATGAAACCAAGATAATAAGTCACGGTTTTGATTTAAAGACTTCGTTTAGGAAAATGTAAAAAAAGGGACGTAGCTTGCCACGTCCCCCACTATTATTTTAATTGATTTATTTATCTGCTTCTATTTCTTCCTCTGCGGCCAGAGTCATTTCTATCTTTTCTTGAATCTTTTCTTGAGTCCTTTTTAGAGTCCTTTTTAGAATCTTTTTTGGAATCTCTTCTTGATTCTCTCTTGCCTTCAGACTTATAGCTTCTGTCGCCGAATTTGTCGCGGTTCTTGCGTTCTGGTCTGTCGTCGTCGAACTGTTTCTTTTCTTTTTTCTTCTTTGGTTTAGGATCAGAAGTTGTTATTTCAACACGGATACCTTCTGTATTCTTTCTATCATCAGCGAAACAGTCAACGATAAATTGAGCTTGATCTTGATCGACATCCACAAATGAGAAGTTTTCCATCATATCGATTCTGCCGATACGAATGTTTTTTGTACCTGTAACGTCGTTGATTTTTCCTATGATATTATTAGGTTTGATCTTATCTTTCTTACCTTTACTGAAGAAGAGACGTTGCAAGCCGCTGTCGTCGTAGTCTTTCTTTTCAGATTTAGACTTCTTATCTTTCTTTTCAGGTTTAGAATCGTCGAAGTTAAGATCTTTAGCGTCTTTATAATAATCGAGGAAACGGTTGAAGTTGAGAGCCACCACTCTTGTAATGAGTTCTTCTGGAGAAAGCCAACCCAATTTTCTGAATACTATAGGGAGATAGTCAGCGATGTCTTCACGCATGATATCAACTTTTTCAAGTCTGTCGATATGATTGAAAAGTTGTTTTTCGCACACTTGTTTTGCGGAAGGCACCATTGCTCTTTCGATAGTTTGACCGAGTTGTTTCTCGATAGCTTTGATTTTATGTTTTTCGCGTGAGTGGATAAGGCTCAAGCAAACGCCAGTCTTGTCGGCGCGACCTGTACGACCACTTCTGTGGATATAGACAGCAGTTTCGTCAGGAAGGTTATAGTTGATAATATGAGTAAGATCGCTGACGTCGATACCACGAGCTGCCACGTCAGTTGCGACCAAGATCTGGAGATAACGTTGACGGAAGTGATTCATCACCAAATCGCGTTGTGCTTGTGAGAGATCGCCATGAAGTGAAGCTGCGTTATAACCGTCATGGATAAGGTTATCAGCAACTTCCTGTGTCTCGAGTTTTGTTCTACAGAATACGATACCATAAATAGAAGGTGTGTAATCTATGAAACGTTTCAGTGCGAGATAACGATCGTTTGCACGAATCAGATAATGGATATGTCTTACGTTAGCTGTTCCTGAATTCTTCTGTCCGATAGAAATTCTAACAGGATCTTTCATGTAATGGTTGAGAATCTTTTCGACTTCAACAGGCATTGTTGCAGAGAAAAGATGGATGTTTTTCTCAGCTGGCATATATTCGAGGATAGCGTCGACGTCTTCTTGGAATCCCATGTCGAGCATCTCGTCAGCCTCGTCAAGAACGATTGTTCTGACATTACTGAAATCAACTTTATTACGACGAATCATATCTTCAAGACGACCCGGCGTTGCTACTATGACTTGAGGTTTTTTGGCTAATTCTTTGAACTGATTTTCAATGCTTGCTCCGCCATAAACCGGCACAACCAGAATTTCCGGAATATATTTAGAGAAATTCTTAAGGTCTTTGGTAATTTGAACACAAAGCTCGCGAGTCGGGCAAAGCACCAAAGTCTGGACACAACGTTGTGATGCATCGATGTTTTGGAGCAAAGGAAGACCGAATGCTGCTGTTTTACCGGTACCTGTCTGAGCAAGGCCAACCATATCTGTTCTTTGTGACAATAAAACAGGCAATGTTTCCTGTTGGATTGGCATAGGTTCTTTGAAGCCCAGCTCGTCAATAGCCCTCAGTATAGCCGGGTTCAAATTGTAATCTTGAAATAGAGACATAAAATTCTGTCGATTAATTATTATTTAATGAATTGTTGCAAAGATAATAAAAGACAACGGACTACAGACAAACGGCGATATATTTTTTTGTCAACAGAATTAATATGAATATATTTTTAAACTTCTAATTTTTTCTTTTTCGTATATTTGCATCTTTCATAAATTTCATTTCGATGTCAAAAAGAATATCATCTTCATATCCGAAATCAAAATTCTTGATTCATGGTTTGCAACTCGTAACCATAATCATCATTCTTATAACATACTTATCATCCTGTTCAAACAAAGACAACACTATTATAGAACCAGAAGTAGTCAAGGCATTACCTGTCATCAATGTAGACAGCATTTTCGTCAGTCTTGATGAAGAAATAATAAACAGAAAAGCAGCCAGCATCGACAAAGTCTTCAGCAATTTAAGGAAAAAAGTCGGATTTAACGGAACCGTTCTTTATGCTGAAAAAGGACGTATCATTTATAACAAAGCATGGGGATTTGCCGACATCAGAAATAGACGCAACAATCTTAATGCAGACGACAGATTTCAATTGAGTTCCGTATCAAAGATGTTTACTGCCGAAGCTATTATGATTTTAAAAAATGAAGGGAAGATAGACTACGACACCGACATCAGAGAATACATCCCTGAGTTCCCATACGAAGGCATCACCACACGACTTTTATTAAACCATCGTTCAGGTTTGCCGAGATACGAAAGTCTTGCTGACGCTCAATGGCCTGACAGGAAGAAACCTTTTTTGAATGAAGACATGATAGAATATTATGTCATTCATAAACCTAACCCTTACTTCAAGCCAAACGGCGGCTTCAACTATAGCAATGTCAACTATGCACTATTAGCGTCTATCATAGAAAGAACATCTGCTATGTCATTTGCAGATTATATGAAAACCAAGATATTCGAGCCACTCGGAATGGAAGACTCTTACATTTACGAGATGGATCCAAACAACAATGTGTCTCAATACATTGAAGATATCGTACAAGGATATTATATGGACAGAAGACGTCCTATGCAAGCTCCTAACGAATATCTCAACGGAGTCAAAGGCGACAAGATGATGATCTCCAATACCGAAGATATGTTTAAGTTTATGACTGCAGTAGATTACGGTTTGCTCCTTCCTGACACCATTCAAGACGAGGCTTTCGTGCCAGGAAGTCCTAAGAGTAAAAAGCGCAAAGACAACTATGGCTTCGGATGGAGAATACCAAGCAAATACCCAGGATGCTACTACCACTACGGATGGTGGAAGGCCTATCGTTCATTCTTCATCAGAGACGATGTTAATGACAAAACCATTATCGTTCTGACAAACACCAGCAAAGGCCCTAGTTCAGAGCATTTCTGGAAGATAATAAACGACAAGACCAACCCTATCCCAGAAGCTTCTGTCAACATCACATATTGGGAAGCCAAAATAGGTTCACGTTTCCCTTACTCATCTTACAGGAATCGTATTACCGAAGAATAAAATCTATTCTTTGACAACAAGTTTATAACCTACACCATGGATGTTCTGCAGTTCAATTCTAGGATCATCTTTAAACAACTTCCTAATCTTGGCAATATAGACATCCATGTTTCTGGCAGTAAAATAATTTTCCTTATGCCAGATTCTTTGTAATGCCATAGATCTCTCGACAATACGATTTTTGTATTCACAAAACAGGAATAACAGATCCAACTCTCTATTTGTAAGTTTCTTCACAGTACCGTTCCTTATCAGCACATGACGAATACCGTCAAAAGTATACGAACCCAACTCGTAGATATGCTGGTTCTTGGTTTTCAAAACGGTTCTTTTGCAAATGGCATTAATACGTTCAAACAATTCATCGATACTGAAAGGTTTGCTAATAAAATCATCTGCCCCTACTTCGAATCCTTTTGACACATCCGCTCTTGAAGTCTTAGAACTTATAAAAACAATAGGAACTTCCTTATCATATTGCTTTATTTTCTCGGCCAAGGTATAACCGTCAATACCTGATAACAATGTATCCAGTATAACAAAATCAAAAGCTTCATTTTCGAAACGCTCCAATGCTTCCAATCCATTAAGTGACAAAACAGTTGGATAACCCTTTACAATCAAATAGGACTTCAGAATAAATCCCAAATTCTTATCGTCCTCTACTAATAAGATTTTAACAGTCTTTTTCATTAACCAATTCCGTTCTACAATAATTTATGGTTATTTTTTTAACAACACTCTCTAAAAATTTTACCACTTAATCGCTTTTTCTTTACAAATATAGAACGTAAACATATCTTTTTCCAAATGAAAAATCAAAAATTTTATAGCTGTTTGTAAATTTTAACACAAATTCTTATTTTTTTTGCTTTTTTAGTTAATTTTTATTTAGAATTGATAAAAATTATATATATTTGCAGTGCGAATGATACCTATCATTCGTAAGGTTTCATAAATTTTGGTTTTTGGTTCTCGAGACCATCCTTCTCAAGGATGGTCTCTTTTTTTTATTATTTCAATACTTTTTTATGAAAATATGTTGTAACTTCGCAACATAATATAAATACTAATTATCATGGTACAAATTAGCACTAACTTGAAGCACATTAAAAATTTTATTGATGATGATCAGCTTCTACATTTTAACAACAAAATTGAAGACACCTTCAATACCATATATAATAGATCAGGTGCTGGCAATGATTTCTTAGGTTGGACCACTCTTCCTTCTGAAATGACAAAAGAGTTCATCCAAGACATTAAAGATCAAGCAGAGATGCTTCGTAAGAAATCAGATATCTTCGTAGTTGTTGGAATTGGAGGTTCCTATCTCGGAGCCAGAGCTGTCATTGAAGCTCTTTCACATCAGTTTAGTGCATTGATCAACAAACCAGGAAACACTCAAGTAGTTTATGCTGGACATAATATGAGTGAAGAATATCTAGTAGAGTTATTGGAGCTTTTGGACGCAAAAGATTATTCTATGGCTGTCATTTCCAAATCTGGAACAACAACAGAACCAGCTGTAGCTTTCCGCATCTTGAAAAATCATATCGAGAATAAATATGGTAAAGAAGAAGCTAAAACTCGTATCGTAGCCATCACCGACAAGGAAAGAGGCGCGCTCAAGACTCTCGCCAATAATGAAGGTTACAAAACCTATATCGTACCTGATAATGTAGGCGGCCGCTACTCAGTACTTACTCCAGTAGGTCTCCTTCCTATAGCCGTTGCCGGCATCGACATTGAACAGCTCATCAATGGAGCCTTGGCCATGGAGAACTATTGTAAAGAAAACCAAAACAGTGACAATGTCGTTGCCCAATATGCTGTAGCACGCCAAGCTTTATATCATGACGGCAAGACAAACGAGATATTGGTAAGCTACGAACCTCGTCTCCAATACATTGCCGAATGGTGGAAACAGCTTTACGGCGAAAGCGAAGGCAAAGACGGAAAAGGCATCTTCCCAGCATCCGACATCTTCACCACAGACCTTCATTCAATGGGTCAATATATTCAAGATGGTTTACGCAATTTATTTGAAACTATCATCTCTGTAGAAAAACCAACTAAGGAAATCAGAATTCCTTTAGCAGACAACGACCTCGACCAGCTTAACTACATCGCTGGCAAACGTCTGTCGGAAGTCAATCGTACTGCAGAGACCGCAACAATATTAGCTCACGTTGACGGCGGAGTTCCAAACATCACAATTCAGATTCCTGAGATATCAGCAACAACAATAGGCGAACTCATCTATTTCTTCGAGATGGGATGCGCATTAAGCGGATATATGTTGGAAGTAAACCCATTCGATCAACCTGGCGTTGAAGCATACAAGAAAAACATGTTCGCTCTTCTCGGCAAGCAAGGCTACGAAGAAAGAGCAGCTGCTCTCAAAGAAAGAATAAAATAATTTTAACATCCCTTAACAAATATTAACATTGAAAAACAATTATAACGACATCGAAATAATGGCTCCTGTAGGCTCTTACGAAGCCTTATCAGCTGCCATTCAAGCAGGCGCAGGTTCTGTTTATTTTGGCATCGGCCGTCTTAACATGCGTTCTAAGTCTGCTAAGAACTTCACACTCGACGACCTCAACAAAATCGCTACTATCTGTAACGAGAACAACGTAAAGAGCTACGTAACAATTAACACCGTAGTCTTTGACGAAGAACTCGACGAGATGCGCCAGCTCATTGACGCTGTGAAAGCCAACGGCATCTCTGCTATTATCGCATCCGACCAAAGCGTAATCCAATACGCTCGTCAAATCGGCGTGGAAGTACATATGTCAACACAATGCAACATCACCAACATCGAGGCCATCAGATATTACTCACAATTCGCCGATGTTATGGTGACTGCTCGTGAAGTGTCTGTCGACCAGGTGAAAGCCATCACAAGAAAAATCGAAGAACAAAATATCAGAGGTCCAAAAGGCGAGCTCATCCGCATCGAGGTATTCTGCCACGGCGCTTTATGTATGGCAGTATCAGGCAAATGCTACCTCAGCCTCGACAACTTCAACACTTCTGCAAACAGAGGCGCTTGCGTACAACCTTGCCGCCGCGGATATACAGTACAAGACCGCGACAAAGAGATAACTCTCGCTATCGACAATGAATACATCATGTCACCTAAGGACTTATGCACCTTGCCATTCCTCGACAGAGTGCTCGACGCAGGCGTGAAGATCTTGAAGATAGAAGGCCGCGGACGTTCTCCAGAATATACAAAGGTAACTGTAGGCGTTTATAGCGAAGCTGTCGAAGCAATAAGAAACGGCGAGTTCACTGAAGAAAAAGTAGCAGCATGGACAGAACGCTTACGCAGCGTATATAACCGCGACTTCTGGGATGGTTACTACCTCGGAAGAAAGACCGGCGAATGGACTCAACGTTACGGTTCTCAAGCAACAAAGACCAAGATATTTGTCGGCACAGTAACAAACTTCTTCGGAAAGATCAACGTCGCTGAAATCAGAATGGAAACACAAGACCTTAAAGTCGGCGACAACATTATGATTATCGGTCCAACAACAGGCGTTTACGAAGATCAGGTATCAGAAATCAGAGTCGACTTGAAATCTGTTGACGCTACAGAAAAAGGCGAGCTCTGCTCAATACCAGCAAAAGACGTGGTACGTCGCGGTGACAAAGTATACAAAGTCATTGACGCTGAAATATAATTTATATTAACAGATGCAACAATTCAACTTACATACTCATAGCATCTTCTCCGATGGAAAGTCAAGTCCGGAAGAAGTGGTCTTGGAAGCTATAAACCAAGGATTGAAAGTACTCGGTTTCTCAGACCACTCACCTGTTCCTTTCGAGAATTCCTTTGCTATAAAAAATGACAACGTCCAGAATTACATCTCGACGATAAAGTCTTTGAAAGAGAAATACAAAGATCAGATCGACATTTATTGCTCGATGGAGATGGACTTCATCCCTGGAATCGTCAAAGACTTCAAGAAAACTCAAAAAGAGCTCGGTTTGGATTATATGATAGGTTCCGTTCATCTTGTCGGCAATGATGTTGACAAACTATGGTTCATCGATGGTTCTAAGGTCGAGACTTATGACGAAGGTCTTTTCAACTATTATGGCGGAGATATCAAAAAAGGTGTCAAGACATTTTTCTATCAATATAACGAGATGATAGAGACAGAGGAGTTTGACATAGTTGGTCATTTTGACAAGATCAAGATGCACAACCGCGACAGATATTTCACCGAGGAAGACAAATGGTATCGCGATTTGGTTTTGGAGACTCTGACTTTAATCAAGGAGAAGTCTCTGATCGTTGAGGTCAACACACGAGGCATCTATAAGAAACGTAGCAGCGACTTCTATCCTGCGACATGGCTCTTGCCTATCATGCGTGAGATGAATGTACCAGTCGTCATCAGCTCTGACGCACATAAACCAGAAGAGCTGACATTATGTTTCAAGGAAGCAGAAGAAGCCTTGAAAGCAGTTGGATATAAGGAGACGATGTGCTTTAAAAATGGAGTCTTTGAGACAATAAGTCTATGAGTCTATAAGTGAGTTTCAACAAAAATACGAAAAAATCAAACAAACCTTTGGTTTTATCACAACGAAAAAAAAGAGGTTTTTATAATATTAAAAAAAATTCGGCGTTTACTATATAAGTTTAAACGCCGAATTTTTTTCATAATCTTTATATTGTTTTTCCCTGCCTCTCGTGTAGAGGCGGGGTTTTTCTTTGAACTCTGAGCTTTGAACTTTAAACCAAAGGTGATAAAAAGAAAAATTTGTTCCATCATATAGACGAAACAAATTTATTCTTATTAAACAAAAACTCGTTTAAGTAAAATGCTAAATCAAAAATTAATTTTTAGCACCTTCCATGACTAACTTACCTTTGTAGTATAAGTCACCGTCAACGTAGTAAGCTCTGTGATAAACGTGGATTGTACCAGTTTCTTTGCATACTGCTAATGTTGGAGCTTCTGCTTTGTAATGTGTTCTTCTTTTAGCGCCTCTTGTGTGAGACTGTCTTCTCTTAGGATGTGCCATTTTACACTATTTTTTATTGTTAATTAATATCTTTCTTTTCTTTCAATTCTTCTAAGCATTTCCAGCGAGGATCTATTTCATCAGACTCTTCGACGATTTGATTTGCTGCATTTTCAAGATATTCTATCACCTCTTGATTGCAATCTTCGATGTTTTGATGAACTCTATGAATTGGCAAGGATAAGATGATGTATTCATAAATCAAAGAAGAGACATCGAATTCACCTTCTTCTGAAGGGATGACAATAACATCATCAGATTCCTCCTCATATTCGTGACCGTATTTCAAATATATAACAACTTCATTTTCTATTGGTTGTTCATACTCGTCATTACATCTGTCACATGCGATGAATACATTTCCTGCAAAATTAAACGTCAAAATTGACTCTCTTTCGTGCTTTTCAACGTTCAAATTCACTTTTACACAGCCTTTTTGCACTTCTGAGAACTCAAAATTCTCGAAGAACTTATCATCAATTTCGTACTCAAAATCATGGTAACCTATTGATAATCCCGCAATTGGTAATATGTAATCGTTTCCTGCTTTCATAGTATCCCCTAAAATCGGGGTGCAAAGATAACAAATTTATTTCATTTTTTAAACGAAATCTTGTTATTTTTTTCCTTTAAACACGAAGCCTAAGTCCTCAACGGCTTTCTTAACAGCATCATCAGATGGCTTTCCTGTCACGACAGCCTCTTTCTTGCCCAAATCTATTTCGACATTTTCAACATTTTCCAATCCTCTGATGGCCTTCTCTACAGAAGCCTTACAATGATTGCAAGACATCCCTTCGATAACATAAACAATCTGATTCGCATTTGTTTCTAATGCTACATCTTGAGACACCGCTGTGACGTCTCTACCAAAAAGTTTAAATTTTAACATAAATGCATTTATTAAAAGTAAAACCAAAATAATTCCTGATATCATCTCGAACCATGAAGCTGTCAAAACTCCGCCTTCTATTGCGCAATGGCCGCCAGCTTCACATAATGAATTTATCGCGAACCATTCTCTTGGCAAGAAATAATCGACGAACAATCCACCGATAATAGAACCAAAAATGATAGATCCTAGATAGAATAACAGCTGCTTCTTGCCTAAAGACTTTCCAACCACCAGCAAAGACGCCACGCTCACACCAGGGCCTGCTATCAATAAAACAAGCGCCGCTCCTGGCGACAATCCTTTCATGATTAAAGCTGCTGCAATAGGAATGCTGCCAGTTGAACAGACATACATCGGAACTGCAACAGCCAAGACTATCAACATAGTCACTATTGATGGCAGATTCAAGCTGGAGAAAAATGAATCCGGAATCAAGACCGTTATCAATGTTCCTATTATCAGACCTATGACCAGCCACTTACCGATATTTTGAACCAAATCGATAAAACTATATTTCAAGAATTCCTTGAATTTGTTTTTCTTCTGCGATGTCGACTCACATTCGCAATTTTGTCGTACGACAATCTCATCTTTCGAAAACCATGTCGTCACCGCTCCTCCAGCTATCGACGTCAGCAATGCTACCAAAGGACGCACTATAGCGAAAGGAAGTCCCATCATGGAATATGTAGCGATGATAGAATCAACGCCTATCTGAGGAGTTGATATCATGAATGCCACCGTCGCGCCGCGCGAAGCTCCGTCTTTTCTCAAAGATATCGCAGTCGGGATAACACCGCATGAACATAAAGGAAGTGGAATACCTATCAATCCTGCCAACAAGACAGACTTGAAATTTTCCTTAGCCAGATGTCTCTCGAAGAAATTTGACGGCACGAAGACATGCAGTACTCCAGCCATCAGAAAACCCAGCAAAAGATAAGGAGCCATTTGGCACAACATATTTACAAATGTCAACAGACAACCGTCAACGGACAACAGACTTTCTATCATATCAATACTTATTATTTATAAATGAAGACGTACCAATGACAAACATTCATCTTGATACGTCTCACAAATTTATTATTTTTTCGTTTTACATTGTGTATTTTTGATACAACAACTGCAGTCACCACATGATTTACTGTCGTTGCTCTTTTTCAATTTATTAACAACAGAATAAATCGTATATGCCACAGCCACACCTATTATTATATAAGTTATTATCGTTTGAGTCATTTTAATAAGATTCTGAGTTTCTGAGATTTTAAAATAGCGATCCTATTTGATAGACCAAGAATGAAACGATCCAAGCCAATCCAGTGTTGTAGAAGACTGTGAACAAAACGCCTTTCCAGCCAGCCTCACGTCGCACTGCCGCTATTGTAGCGAAGCATGGCGTCGACAGCAAGACGAAGAGCATAAAACCGAATGCAACCAATGGAGTGAAGAGCATCTCGCCTTTTCTTGTGCCGTCGGTCCACACTTGCGTCCTCACCTTGTTGACGAGTTTGCCTTCCTCTTCTTCTGATGTCTGGAAGAGCACTGCGAGAGTAGACACGACCACTTCTTTAGCAGCGATACCTGTTGTCAGGCTGACGCCCATTCTCCAGTCGAAGCCGCAAGGACGTACGAAAGGTTCGATGGCATGGCCGAAGCGGCCGATATATGAATTTTCATTCAACGCAGCACCTTGTTCATATTGCAGCTGTTCTATGACAGCAGCTTTTTCTTCTTCTGTGATGTCAGTCTGTGCCTCAACGAGTTCTATCTCTTGTGCTATAAGCTCAGCTTTTTCGCATGTTCTTGGGAAATATTCCAAAGCCCAGATGATGACAGAAGCGACCAAGATGACAGTAGCCATTTTCTGTAAATATTGAATACTCTTGTCCCACATGTGTATCATAGTGTTACGAGCTGTAGGAATGCGATAAGGAGGAAGTTCCATAACGAACTGTTCCGACAGTCCTTTGAAAGACGTCTTATTCAGTAACATCGCTGTCAAGATGGCAAAGAGTATTCCTATTGCATAAACGCTCATCAATATCAAGCCTTGATTTTTCTCAAAGAAGGCTGCCACGAAAAGGAGATAGACAGGCAGACGAGCTGAACATGACATAAATGGTGTCACTAAGATTGTCAGCAATCTGTCTTTACGATTCTCCAAGGTGCGTGTTGCCATGATAGCCGGCACAGAACATCCGAATCCTATTATGAAAGGAATGAACGACTTGCCATGAAGTCCGATCTTATGCATTAGCCTGTCGACGATGAAGGCTGCACGCGCCATATATCCAGTATCTTCCAATATTGAAATAAAGAAGAATAATATCAAGATGTTAGGCAAGAAGACAAGCACGCCTCCGACACCTGCTATGATACCATCGACGATGAGGTCGCGCAAGATGCCGTCATTCATCCAGGAACCGACCAAGTCACCGAACCATGCCACTGCCGATTCAATCCACTCTTGAGGATAAGCACCGATGGTAAATGTAGCCTGGAACATAAGCCAGACAAAGAATATCAAGATAGGGAAACCCAACCATTTGTTTGTAAGGAAGTCGTCGGCTTTATAAGCGTGGTTTTTGATCTTCTTCGCGCCTTTCTGATAAGTCTCTTTCAAAGCGCCTCTGATGAGAGCATAACGCGCATTGGTTATCAATGTCGAAGCATCTTCATCGTATGCCTTCTCCAAGTCAGTGCGTTTCTCATTAGCCAAGGCTATGATCTCATCGCCATTAGGAAGAGCCTTTATCTCTTCTATCGTCGACTGAGAATTTTCCAGCACATTGATAGCTATATATCGAGCCGGATAAATATTGATGATATCTTTGTTGAGTTCTATCTTTTTCTTTATAGGAACGATGGCATCTTCTATGTCACGGCCATAGTTGATATGGATATGCTTGTTAAGATTTTTCTTCTCTTCATAAACATCGACTATCGTCTCAAGTACGTCAGAGATTCCAATTCCCTTTACCGCTGTCGTCGGTACTATTGGGAACCCCAACATCTTGCCGAGGTTTTTATAGTCAAAAACATCGCCTTTTGCTTCCATCTCATCATACATATTAAGAGCCATGACAAGACGTACGTTCATATCGATGAGCTGCGTTGTAAGGAAAAAGTTACGTTCCAAATTAGAAGCATCGATGATATTAAGTACAAGATCAGGATTGTTTTTGGTGAGATATTCTCTTACGTAACGTTCTTCCGGAGAATATTCTGTGATGGAATAAGTTCCAGGCAAGTCGACGAGATTGATAGTATAACCTTTATGATAGAAAGTACCTATCTTAAAATCTACGGTGACACCGCCATAGTTACCTACTTTTTCATGAAGGCCAGTAGCATGGTTGAAGAATGATGTCTTACCCGCATTAGGATTACCCACCAAAGCCACGGTGATATTATTGGTTTTCTCCTTAATTACATCAGAGATTATATCGTCAGCGATAGTGCCGTTGAAGTCTGTCGAATGGTTTTTCACATCATCCAGAGCAACGACTTCAATCTTATCAGCCTCACTTCTACGCAATGATATATGAGCTTGAAGCACCTGATATTCCACAGGATCCATAAGAGGCGCGTTCTTGATGACAATGACAGTCTCGCCCTTCACAAAACCAAGCTCCATCAATCTGTGACGCAGTCCACCGTGACCATTCACCTTCACGATGACACATTTGGTACCTGTCGCCATTTCTGATAAAGTGGTTGGCTTTTGGCTGTTGGCTATTGGCTGTTGGCTATTATATTCCATAATTCTTAATTAATATTTGCAAAAATACTCAATTTCTTAAATTGTTTGAAAGGAGGCAATAAATCGCATCCCTACACCCCTCAATTCCTCATACCCTCAATTCCTTAGTTCCTCAAATCCCTATCATAAATCTCAAAGTTCCGACGAGTGCGTTATCGACAGGGACATCTAATCCTGCAGGATTGATGATATATTGAACGTCAGGTTTTACTACAAAATTATCTGTTATTTGATATTGATAGAAAAGCTCTATCGCTGTCTCAGTTTTTTTGTCAGAGAGGAATGCCGATGTGAAAGCAAGTCCTGCCATATCATTAGCTTCTTCTGAGAACACGCCTTCGAGGTTGACACCAGCAGCGAGGTGGAAGTAGTTTTGAGGTGCTGAGATGCTGAGGTTTTGAGATTTTTTAACCATTCCTGTTTGCATGAAGCCTATAAGATTACGAGTTCCGTTGTCGAAAACCACTTGTTCTATCTCTGCATAAACACCGTATTTCTTTTCCGCTGTATGATAGAAAGCTCCGACTTCGTAAACGCCTTTCTCTCTTATATATTGAGCCTCGCCTATGAATAAAGCGCCGTCATCTTTATTGATATTCCAATCTAGGTTATAAGGATTATCTTCGAAGGAAGGCATTTCGCCATCATATACAGCAGTTTGTATGTGCCATTTGTTATTGATGTCGATATGAAGTTCAACGCCAAGTCCTGTGAGAGGAAATATAGCTGCGCTCATATTTGTTGAAAAGATTGGGTGAATTCCGAAAGAGCTGTTGATATATTCGCCGGCCGCATTGATAGAAGCGAAGTTCTCGTTCATATCCTGAAGACCTACTTTAAAACTGAAGTTACCGAAAGTCTGTTGCAAAGAGAAATATTCCATGAAAGCGTGGTTTCCTGCTTCGATATTATTCGCCACCTGATAGTCTCCGATGAACATCTCTGTAGGTACGATGCCGTGTGTCGTTCCGCCGCCGACATACAAAGAAGCGCCTTTCCATAAGTCGGCACCCATTCCAATTTTCGCATAACCTAGATATCCGCCGCCATTCTTCAAGCCGCCTACGTTATACAAAAAGTCGCCTGTATATTCTGCGTTGAAATTCAAAGGACTTTCCTGTGAGTAAATGTTGTTGGTTCTTCCCAAAAAGAGCGCTGTAAAGCATAATAATAATGATAGATTTTTTTTCATCAGTGATAGTTTTTCAGTTTACGATGCAAAAATACCATCTATCAAAAAAATGACGTTTCCCCTATTCTTGTGATTTGTTTTAAAAAAAGTAACTATTAATAATTAAAAAAATATTTTAACATATTTTGTTAATGATAAAACACTAAATTTGAACATCAATTTTTTAACACATTATCATTATGAAAATATTTATACACCTAGCGTTAGCATGTGCGTTTTTATTCAATGGCTTTGCATTAAAAGCACAAGCTCCTGAGATAAGAGTC
Source organism: Bacteroidales bacterium (assembly GCA_017549605.1). Lineage (GTDB taxonomy): Bacteria > Bacteroidota > Bacteroidia > Bacteroidales > F082 > Limimorpha. The sequence continues at coordinate 2,028 of JAFYUH010000182.1, read as the reverse complement.
ATCCAAGAAGAAGGAGGCGAAATCATAAAAATCCTTAACGATCATCATTGTCCTTACGACATTTCCGATAATAAAAAACATGTCGTCATCCAAGCTTACGCAGAAGCGTCTAGCTATTATTGGTCAGAGGAAACCGGCGTCATTGCATTTGACGGTTCCGGTTTCGCAGTCAGCGACGATGGCGTAGTAGCTGGCTTTTTCGCCAACGAAGACGGTTATAACGTAGCAGGTTTATGGTATCCAACAACACAAAAATGGGAGTTCTTAGGCATGAATCCAGACATTCCTGAGTTTGCAGATATTGACTACAACAGCGCATGGGCTATGTCCAACGACGGCAAGGAAGTAGGCGTCATGCAATTTGACGAAGCATGGAACACCTATACTTACATATGGTCAAAAGAAGACGGATATGTCAAGTTGTCTAACGGACAGTCGACCAACACAAGGCCTCAAGGCATGAGTAGCGACGGCAGAATCATCGCTGGTTTCTTTGTCGATGATATGGGCTACAGAGCTCCTTGCTATTGGAGCAACTGGGGAACTGGCAACAAGTTATTTACTATAACAAGTTCTTTAGGCGAATCTTGGGGTGTATCTCCTAATGGCGAATACGTCTGCGGCGGTTTGAAAAACAGCAAAGGCAACGCATTCATCTATCATACCATCAAACATGAACTTACATTGATAGAGAACACACTCTCCGAAGGTGGCGGCGATATGACAGCATTATGTGTTACCGACAATGGCGATGCCTTCGGTTATATCAACAGTGCCGACAATCCTGCCGATTATAAGTTAAGAAGAGGTTTCGCTTATGTAGACGGCGAGCTGATGTTCTTTGAAGATTTCCTCATGACCAACGGCATCTTAGACGCTGACAGCTGGTCGGTGTATAGCGTCAACAGTGTCACAGCAGATGGCAAGACATTCATTGGAGCTGCCAATATGAAAAGTAAAGATTACACTTTCGCAGTGACTATCCCTGAAGCCGAGTGCGACGCTCCTGACAACCTCACCTATACAATTGATGAGAATTTCCACAACAGCATCACCCTCAGCTGGGACGCTCCAGAAAACCCTGTCGACGTGACATACGAGATATACACAAGCTATACAGAAATAGATCCTATCTACCAAGGCATCACCGAGACATCATTCACTATCGACAATATGGAGGCTGGTTATTATAAGTTCTTGGTGAAAGCAAACTGGGGCGGCGAATGTCTGTCAAACGCATCAAACAGCGTATCACCTGTCATCTATCCTTGTGCGCAAAACGGCATGTGCGAAATCACATTCGAGATGCTTGACGGCTACGGCGACGGTTGGAACGGAGCCTATATCGACATCATTCCAAAAAACAGCGACTTCACATATTCCGTAGGATTGGAAAAAGAAGGTCTTGAGACTGTAACGAAAAACATATCATTATGTCCAGACGACTATACATTCGTATGGCACAGAGGCGAGTTCGATGAAGAGATAAGCTTCTCAATACTCTTCGACGGAGCTGAGATCTATAGGGTCGACACTGGCGACATCGACTATATGTTCCCAGTAAGTTTCTTTGAATATAAAATCAACTGCGCTGCAGACATCGAGGAAGCAGAACAAACTTCACCATTAAACCTCTATCCTAACCCAGTTAACGACAAACTTTATATCGAAACAGAAGTAGAGATTGAAGAGATGGTAATTTATGATATTTATGGAAGACTCCAAGTCACCAAGACTCCAAGTCACCAAGATGATGCAACAATTGATGTTTCAAACTTAAACAGCGGAATTTATTTCGTTAAGATTTATACTGACAACGTAAATTTCGTTAAAAGAATTATTAAGCAATAAAAAAACGGACAAAGACCGTTATCTGTTGTCCGTTGTCTGTGTCGTCCTGAAAAATCGTTACAGAATTTGATACAAAAATAATTAAAGTTTTCTAAATGACAACACGGCGCGCCGTGTTGTCATTTTTTCGTTCTGTAAGTTACAATTTTCTTTTCACTTTGGCGATGCATCTCATCT
>JAFYUH010000181.1 GCA_017549605.1 Bacteroidales bacterium | reverse complement strand
TTCAATGTACATCGCTGACGGTCACCACAGAAGCGCTGCTGCAGCTCTCGTAGGTCAAGAAAAGAAAGAAAATAACCCTAACCACAAAGGTGACGAAGAATACAACTTCTTCATGACAGTTATTTTCCCAGACAACCAATTAAAGATCATCGACTACAACCGCGTAGTTAAAGATTTGAACGGTCTCTCAAAAGAAGAATTCCTCAACGCTTTAACAGAATCATTCGATGTTGAAGATATGGGTACAGAAATCTACAAACCAGCTAAATTACACGAATTCAGCACATATTTAGATGGTCACTGGTATAAACTCAACGCTAAGGCTGGTACATACAACGACGAAGATCCAATCGGCGTTCTAGACGTAACAATCTTATCAAACTTAGTTTTAGACAAGATTTTAGGCATTAAAGACTTACGTACAGACAAACGTATCGACTTCGTTGGCGGTATCCGCGGTCTTGGCGAATTGAAACGTCGCGTTGACAACGGCGAAATGAAAGTTGCTTTCGCTTTACATCCAGTAACAATGAAACAAATCATTGACATCGCTGACAGCGGCAACATCATGCCTCCTAAGACAACTTGGTTCGAACCTAAACTCCGTTCAGGTCTCGTAATCCATACATTAGAATAAGTCACCGAGTCTCCTAGACTCTAAGACATAAAGAAAAGACGTCACATTGTGGCGTCTTTACTTTTTTAAGTCACCGAGTCACCTAGACTCCAAGACACCAAGATAAAGACGTCTCATTGTGGCATCTCAAAAAAAAGCGAGCAGAATTTAATTCCACTCGCTTTTTACTTGGTGACTCGGCGTCTCAGAGTCTCGGTGTCTTAATCAATAACCGGACGGATTGAGAAACCATTACGACGTAAAGCCCAGTCTGTGATATAATATGCAGAACTGAAATCGAGGAAACAAGCCTTTGTATTTGAGTTTGTACCACCTTCTATTTCTTCGCTATAAGGTGTTGTTGTCCAATAACCGCCTACAACTCCTTGGTCTAACACGCCTTCATTGCCTGAAGCGATTGATGCTGGTGTGTTCATAAATCCTGCTGCAGGAAGGAAAATATGGTTACCATTTATATTTGAAACAACATTAAAGCCATTTACGCCATTGACTGTAGCCCAGATCCAAGTACATTGTGTTGCCAACTCATACATATCTGCCAATCTTGGAGTTCTCCAACCTCCACCCCATTGTGCAGTTGCAGCATCGTATTCAGGATTGCCTGAAATATCGCCTAAGTCTTTATAGTAGGAAGTGCAGTTGCTTGATTCGTATGTTTCTTTAGTTGCTATTTCACCCCATGCAAAATGTTCACCATAACCTTCTGGAGCTGTTGCACCGACATTGCATGTAGCCCATTTAACGCCACTTGAGAATCCCATGTCAACGTATTCATAACCGTTATATGGATCTTCTGGAATTTCTGGGTCTTCTGGAATTTCAGGTGTTTCTGGTTCTCCATTTACTTCTAAGGTAACGAATTTGATATTTTCACCATAAGCAGAACCTTCGCTGTTTGTAGCATAAGCTCTCACGTAATATTCTGTCGCTGCTGTTAATTCTGATAATGTCGCTGTAAAATAGTCATCAGCTGCATCTTCTCTTGTCATGTCAGCTGCAACAACATTATCGTTCAATGTTGGATTTTGGTTGGTGCCCCAACAAAAACCTTTTGCTATAATATCTGCATTACCATTGTCAACGATTGCACCAACACAAAAAGCACTTGTTTCTGTGATATCGTTAACTGAATTTGTTGTCACTGTTGGCAATTCTGGTTTTGGGCCACAAGCCACAAAGATACTGCAAATCAATGCAATTAAAAATAAGTGTTTTCTCATGATTAAATTTTTTTAAAATATAAAATTAAAATGTTTTTCAACAATAAAGAATTGATGTGCAAAGGTAATGATTTTTTCAATGCATAATTCATAATGCATAATTCATAATAAAAAAAGAGACGTGTCAATGTTGTGTATTGACGCGTCTCTACTTGGCGACTTAGAGTCTCGGCGACTCGGTGTCTTAATTATTTCTTTGATATAAATATCTCTTGATACTCTTCTTCGGTGTTCTTTCAAAGGCTTCAGACATAACCTCAATCTTCTTAAGTTTTGCGTAGTTAGGCAATTCCTTATTGACTTCTGGCAATGTGTCTTCTATATATTTAATGAATGTAGCCTGATCCATACCTTCTTTTGCAGCTGTATCGAAGTCGGGATAGATAAGAGCAGTCAAGCCGCCGTTGTCTTCAATAACCAATGATTCGAGTACATAAGGACGAGTGTCAAGAACAGCTTCTACTTCTTCAGGATATATATTCTGACCTGAAGGACCGAGAATCATACACTTAGAACGACCTCTTAAGAAAAGATAACCGTCAGCATCGATAATACCCATGTCGCCGGTATGCAACCATCCGTCAGCGTCAAGAACTTCTCTCGTTGCTTCTTCATTCTTATAATATCCCAAGAATACGTTAGCGCCTTTAACCAAAAGTTCGCCAGGTATATTTTGAGGATCTGAAGAATTGATCTTCATTTCCATATTAGGAACTATCTTACCACAAGAGAACAACTTAGCAGTCTTGTAATCATCATAAGTGATGATTGGAGCGCATTCTGTCATGCCGTAACCAACTGTGAATGGGAATTCCATCTTCTTGAAAAATGCCTCTACTTCTTTATTGAAAGCAGCACCGCCGATGATGACTTCGTAAAACTCGCCACCAAAAGCGTTAATCAATTCAGTCTTGATCTTGCTCATGATGAATTGGTCGAGGATTGGAAGTTTCAAAGCATATTTGATGCCGATATTCTCGATGACAGGCTTAACCTTGCTCTTGTAAATCTTCTCGATGATAAGAGGCACAGCGATAACCAATGTTGGTTTAACTTCTGAAAGTGCCTGCATGATAATCTTAGGACTTGGGAGTCGTGAGAGGAAGAACACGTGACAGCCACAGCTAAGTTCGTACAAGACTTCAAACATAAGTCCGTACATATGAGCACATGGCAACATTGAGACTACACGTGAAGTATGGTTCATCTGAGGCAATACTGTCTTGGCAAATTCCAAGTTAGAACATACTGCACGATATGGTATCATAACACCTTTTGAGAAACCTGATGTTCCTGAAGTATAGTTGATGATAGCCAATTCATCAGCAGAGTCTTCGTAATAGTTTATTGATTCTGGAGCAAACTCCATTGGATAATATTTTCCAAAGAGTTCGTTGAGATGCTCGCGGCTTTCAGCGATTTTTTCGTTTGCTGAATAAAGTAATTTAAATGTGTTAACTTGGATGATTGCCTGCAAGCCTGACATATCAAGTTCTGAAAGACCTTCCCATATTACTTCATCAACGAAAAGTATCTTAGCTTCTGAATGATTGACCAAGTGATTGATATTGCTTGGTTTGAACTCATGCATGAGAGGCACAGGAACTGCGCCGTATGTCATAGCAGAGAGGAATGAAACTACCCAGTTGGCTTGATTTCTTGAACAAATGGCTACTTTGTCTCCTTTTTCCAGACCGCATTCTTCAAACATGATGTGAAGCTTGGCGATTCTTCTTGCCAAATCTCTGTAGTGTAATGTTACACCCTGATAATTAGAGATCGCTGGTCTGTCCCAATTTTCTCTGATAGATTTTTCAAAAATCTTGTTTACTGATGTAAAATTCATCTTTAAGTTATTAGGTTAGTATTAATTTTAGTTCATCGGTACAAAGATAAAAAAAGTCAACAGACAACGGTCAACAGACAACAGTTTTTTTTATGAAAAGTAATAAAAAAGGTTAAAAAAACTCCAAAACAACAGCTATACAAAGGCAAGAACAAAAACTTCAAACACAAGAACTGTTGTCCGTTGTCTGTTGTCCGTTGTCAAAAAAACTTTATATTTGCAGAAAATAAAAAACTATGGAAGAAAAAATATTTGACCCTAATGCAGCGGCTGCTCTTGGCTCAGGTATCTACGGATTGCCATGCAGCGCAGAAGAAGCTGAAATCATAATCATCCCTGTTGAATGGGAATTGACAACAAGTTATAACAGAGGTACTGTCAACGGCCCTCAGGCCGTGTTCGACGGCTCAATGCAAGTTGACCTTCATCACCACGATTATCCAGAAGTATGGAAAAGAGGCATCTGGATGGATGAGTTCCCACAAGAGTTGCGCGAACTCCACGATGAACTGGTCCCACTCAGCGAAGACATCATCGACGGCATTGAAAGCGGTGACGTAGACGAAAATCCAGAAGCATACGAAGACAAATATGTCGCTATCGAAAACGGCTTCGATAAGATGTTCGCATGGCTCAAAGACAGAATCGCCTACTGGAAATCACAAGGCAAGAAAGTAGGTTTACTTGGCGGCGACCACAGCATACCACTCCCATATCACACATATTTCAATGAGTTGGGCGAAGAATACGGCATCATCCACGTTGACGCTCACAGCGATTTAAGAATAGAATTCGAAGGCTTCAAATACTCTCACGCCTCCATATTCTATAACACAATGAAATATGACAATATCGAGAAACTTGTTCAAGTTGCAATCCGCGACTATTGCGACCAAGAAAAAGAAATCATAAACAACTCTGAAGGAAGAATGGTTGTTTTCTACGACCGCGACAACCGCAGAAAGATGTACGAAGGCGCTACATGGAAAAGCATCTGCGACGACATCATCGCTCAGCTTCCTAACAAAGTATACATCTCTATCGACATCGACGGCCTCGATCCTAAGTTATGTCCTAACACCGGAACCCCAGTTCCAGGCGGTATGGAATACGAAGAAATGATGTACTTATTAAATAGAGTCAAAGAAAGCGGCAAAGAAATCATCGGCTTCGACCTCTGCGAGGTATCTCCAGGCGAAGACGAATGGGACGGCAACGTCGGAGCAAGAGTACTCTATCACCTTTGCGGAATCATTTAATTTTGACTAAAGACTAAGGACAAAAGGCTAAAGATTGATGGACAACATTTTAACTTTAGCCATTTGTCTTTAGCCATTTAAAACATAAATAAGATGAGTTTAAATAGTTTTTTACAATTTTTCGTAACTAAGGAAACTAAGTTTTTCCCTATTTATATCAAACAGTCTGAGTTGTTGGTTCACGCTACCAAGACTTTACTGGAAATGGTCAAGATTGACAACTACGAAGAGCGCAAGCTTTTAGGCCGTCAGATAAAGAAAGACGAGACCGACGGTGATGAATTGTTCAGAAATCTCTACAAGATGCTCAACATCACTTTCATCACTCCTTTCGACAGAGAAGACGTAAACGAATTGGCAGCCAATATGGATGACTCATTGGACATCATCGACGATTGTGCAAAGAATCTCTTGATGTATAAACCAAAACGTATCGATAGCCAGCTTATAGAAACAGCCAGCTATCTTCACGAATGCGCCTGTCTGCTCTCCGAAATCATCAAACAATTAGAATTCTTATCATTGAAGCATAATGATATAATTGAGAAATGCGACAAGATAAAACATATTGAGCATGTCATCGACAGCATTTATTCTGATTATATCAGCAATTTATTCACCAGCGAACCTGATTACATCGAATTGGTCAAGAACAAAAACATCGCTGAGACTTTCGAGAGTGCGAGTGACATCTTGAAAAACGTCGCTGACACCATAAGAACAATTGTCATCAAGAACTCATGATATGTTAGCATTTATCGTAGCATCCTCATTGATATTAGCGTTGCTCATCACATTTTTAAATGGCATGAACGACGCTGCTGACGCCGTATCGTGCGTAATCACGACACGAGTGCTGACACCTCTCAAGGCTGTCGCTTGGGCCGCCTTCTGGGGTTTCATGGCCTATTTCATCTTCAACTCACATGTTGCGGAGACTATGAGCCGAGGACTCGTCGAGGCACAATACATGAATCCTTACGTGGTATTCAGCGCCTTAGTCGGAGCTGCCACTTGGATAGGAATGTGCACCTGGTTAGGTCTTCCCATTTCATCATCACAAGCACTGATCGGTGGCATCATCGGACCTGTGTTATTCAGCCAAGGCACATCAGCACTTGTATTGGACGGCGTTTTCTTAGTGTTACTATTCATGATTCTAACGCCTGTGATTGGAATGGTGTTAGGTTTTTTCATGCAATGTCTCATCATGCGAATATGCAAGAATTCCAACAAGAAAAAGCTAGACAAGGTCTTTAGAAAACTGCAGTTGGTTTCAGCTGCAGCATTCAGTCTCGGCCACGGAGCCAACGACGCACAGAAGACCATCGGACTTATCTCCATCATGCTGTTCACATCATTGCAGTCGCCTGAGATAACAGAAAATTTCAAGAATATCATCGCTTTGTTCTTTGACGCAGACAAAGGCTATCACGTTCCTCAGATCGTCGCTGTCATTTGCTATCTTATGATTGCTCTTGGAACATTGATAGGCGGCAAGAACGTCATCAAGACAACTGGTACAGGCATAGTGAAGATCACTCCTGATAAAGGATTCTGCGCTGAGACAGTAGGCGCAACAACTGTCATAGGCTGCTCATTATTCGGCATCCCTGTAAGCACATCACACGGCATAGTCGGTTCAATAATAGGAGTCGGCTTGACCAACGGAGTCAAAGGCATCAACTGGGGAACAGCGAAGAGCATCTTATGGGCCTGGGTGCTGACAATACCAGCACCGCTGCTCATCTCCGGATTATTATATTCTATCATCAAGTGATAAAATCTACAAATGAAAAAAATAGTTGGCGAAATTCACCAACTATTTTTTTTATTTGCTATCATTTATTTTTATTCTTTTTCTTAGAGAATCCTATTCCAACTTTAAACTCCATAAAATCAAAGTCCTTGGTGGTGTTAAGATCTGTAGAGATAACAAAATTCTTAAGATTAAATTGCAAACCGCCTGTCAATAGCAATCCGTTGTAATTTATATCACTAACAGATTTATACCATTCTTCATTAGCTGCCTGATCAAAAGTTGAATACATAGCGTATCCTCCACCTAATTTAAGATATACAGGACCTGCAACCTTAAACATCAATCCTGCTGTAGCTGACAATCTTGAGTTAAGCTGTTTACCTGTAAAATCAACAACATCTGGTGAAAGCTCATTGTATTTTGTCAAGAACTGATTAAAACCTGTTTGATACTCACCATCAACAATATCAAAGTTTGTCAATAATGAAAAATGCCAACCTACTTTTTTATATGATCCCAAGCTGATACCATAAGAATTCTTGCCATCTAATCGAGAAGCATTGAGCGTAAAGAATTTCATTCCTTGACTGATAAACTCATCAATAGACTCTTTTGTTGGTCTGAAATAGAAATGAGTCTGACCATCTTTAATAATGTATAAATTCTGGACATCTGTCTTACGATTCCTTTTCACAAGAATCTCATGATTTCCTATTGGCATATCATATTCTAACGGAGAACGACCTTTTTTAACACCATCGATATAAATATCATCACCTTTTTTATTGGATTCTAAAGTAACTAACTGACCAATATATAATGTGTATTCGTTTATATCATCATCTTCACGCACACTTATTTTATGTGTATTCTCAAGTTCTTTATCTCTCACAATCTTTACATCTCGCTCTCCATAGTATACATATTTTGTAAGAGGTGCTTTTCCAATATATTTATTATCAACATATACCTTATCACCTTTATTTGTGGTTTTAAATGTCACATTCTCACCTAATTTCACTTTTACCTCTTCAATGCCATCATCTTCAACAGCAAGCATTTTTTTATAGACATGCTTACCTCTTGTCACTTTAAGTTCGTGTGTACCATAAGAAATCTTCGTTGTACAAGGTGATTTTCCTATCTTCTTTTCATCTAAATAGACTTTATCTTTTTCACGATCAGTAACTATCTTCATTTCTTTACCAACAAATACATCAATGGTATCGCTTGCATAAAGAACATCTATTTCATTTGTAACATTATACCTATCTCTCACAGCCTTGATGTTGTGAACATTGTATGTCAAATATAACTGCTGAGGACTGAGACCTACATATCTATCATTAACGAACAAGCTATCGCCACTTCTATCTGTCTTGACAAAAATCTTCTTAGACGGATCAAATTTCTCATCTATAAGCAATGGATTATTTTCTGTAACATTGATATTCATTATAATATCGACACAAGCTTCATTTTTGAGAGTCAGCTCATATTCCCCGATAAGGATATTCTCAACAAGCGGAGTCTTTCCTATATATTCGTTTGCGATATAAACAGATGCACCTGATGGTGTTGAAGATATATCCAAACTGCCATAAATAGGCGTTGGTGAACTCAAGAAAATTGTATCTATATTCTCATCTTGTTTTATGTTTCCCAACAATAATGCAGGCTTATGACTGACTTTCTTAGCTTCGAAGATATGCGCACCAAATGCGACATTGCCATCCCAAGTTCCAATTCCTTTGAATTCATTATCAACATATATTTCAGACATATCTTCTGCTATTATCGTCATCTTCTTGACATTTGAAATCATTTCAACATCCACATTCACAGTGTCATTACCAGTGATTTCAAAATCGTAATGATACGGATCATAAGAATTTTTGAAAACAAGCATCTTATGTTGACCAAGAGGCATTTTTATAGAAGCAAGAGGAGTATTGCCAACATGCTTGTTATCGATAAATATTACCGCATCATCTTCAGGCGAAGATGTTACATTCAAGATTCCAAAAGCAGCTTGCATCTCAATATTCTGCACCACTACTTCACCTGATGTCATGGTATCTTTGCCATTTACAGTCTGGTACATATCACATTCAACCTTCCAAGTGTAAGCCTCTCCCACATTCAACAATTTCGCAACCTTATTAAAACCAACAAACACATCATTGACATAAATCATAGAATGCTGTTGATTGGTATTGATTGTTAAATAATTGACTTCTGGAACAACTTCATTTTCCACAACGGCAAGAGTATCTTCAATTACATCTTGAGCCAATGATGGCACTGATATCAACACCATCAAAAAAAGTATAATTTTCTTCATAACTTATTGTTTTTATGTTAGACATTTCTATAACTATTGGGAATAGCATACAAATATATAAAAATAATAAAAAAGACAGCCCGAAAGCTGTCTTTTTCCACCACATATTTATTGTTTTTTTTATTATTCCATGTTTGTGTAGACAGATTGTACGTCTTCGTCGTCTTCTACTTTTTCGAGGAATTTTTCAATAGCTTCAACGTCTTCTGCTGAGAACGCTACTGGGTTATTTGGGAAACGTTGCAAGTTAGCTTTCTTAACGTTGATACCGAGTTTTTCCAAAGCTGTCTGCATTGTTCCGAATGCTGTCCAGTCTGACAAAGCTACTACGCCTTCTTCTGTTGCTTCGATTTCTTCGAGGCCTGCGTCGATGAGTTCGAGTTCGATTTCTTCTACTTCCATACCTTCTGGCAATTCGAGTTCGAAGACAGCTTTACGGCTGAACATAAATTCTAAAGAACCTGATGGAACTAAAGAACCGCCGCATTTGTTGAAGTAAGAACGTACGTTAGCGACTGTACGAGTTGTGTTATCTGTAGCGCATTCAACAACAACGAGAACGCCAGCAGGGCCTTTACCTTCGTAAACGATTTCAACCATGTCAGCAGCGTCTTTCGCTGTAGCTCTTTTTATAGCTGCATCGATGTTGTCCTTAGGCATGTTTTCTGCCTTAGCATTGATGATAGCCTGACGCAATCTTGGGTTCATATCTGGATCTGCGCCGCCTTCTTTAGCTGCGATAGTGATCATCTTACTGAGTTTAGGGAACACTCTTGACATGTGACCCCATCTTTTCATCTTAGCCGCTTTGCGGTATTCAAATGCTCTTCCCATAGTATATCTTTCTTAAATATTATTTTTAAAATTTGTGTGCAAATTTACAATTTTAATTCATAATGCATAATGCATAATGCATAATTTATTTGAAAAAAAACACACTAATTATGAATTATGAATTGTGAATTATGAATTATAATTCAAGAGCTCCTGTCAAGTCACTGACGTTCTTGATGCCATGACGTTCGCAATATTCAACGATGCCTTTTGCCACCTTAACAGTGATAGTTGGGTCGATGAAGTTTGCTGTACCGATTTCTATCGCTGATGCACCTGCGAGCAAGAACTCGATAGCGTCTGTTGCTGATGAGATGCCGCCCAATCCGATTACAGGAATCTTCACTGCCTTAGCGACTTGCCATACCATTCTCAAAGCGATTGGCTTAACGCATGCGCCAGACAAACCACCTGTTACCGTAGACAACTTAGGTCTTCTCTTTTCTGCATCAATAGCCATGCCTAACAAGGTGTTGATCAAAGATACAGAGTCAGCTCCAGAAGTTTCTGCTGCCAATGCCAAGTCGGCGATGCTTGTTACGTTAGGAGAAAGTTTCACGATGAGGTGTTTGTCATAAACCTTTCTCACTGCGCTTACGACCTGTTCTATGCCAGATGTAGTGACGCCGAATGCCATACCGCCTTGTTTTACGTTAGGGCAAGAAACGTTGAGTTCGATAGCAGGGATATTTTCTAAAGCATTGACTCTCTCAGCCACTGCGCAATAGTCTTCTATCGTTGAACCAGAAACGTTTACTATTATATTTGTATCAATATCTTTGATTCTTGGATATATTGTCTCAACGAAATATTCGACGCCTTTGTTTTGAAGTCCGACAGCATTGAGCATTCCTGAAGGAGTCTCTGCCATACGAGGATATGGGTTGCCTTCACGATGATTCAATGTTGTACCTTTGACGAGTATGCCGCCGATTTGTGACAAGTCGATGAAGTCAGCATATTCTTCGCCATAGCCGAAGGTTCCTGATGCTGTCATCACAGGATTCTTCAATGTGAGACCTTTACCGAGTTGTATTACTTCGTTTACCATAACAATTTATTTATATTCATTACAGGACCTTCTTTACAAACACAGACGTTGCCTTCTTTTGTGTTTTCCACGCAGCAGAGACAAGCGCCGAGACCGCATGCCATGAGGTTTTCCAATGACACTTCGCAGTCGATATTATTTTCACGAGCCATCTTGGTCAAAGCCATCATCATTGGTTTTGGACCGCAAGTATAGATCATGTCGAATTTCTTTTCTTTCCAGATAGAATGTTCTGTCACAAAACCTTGTTCGCCTAATGTACCGTCGTTTGTTGTGATATAGACCTTACCTACAGCTTCGAATTCTTCAAGCATTATCAAGTCGGTCTTTGAACGGCCGCCGAGCAAGAACTGAGGTTCAACGCCATTCTCTTTCAACATCTTTCCGAGGTAATATAAAGGAGCGATGCCGATGCCGCCACCGACGAGGATG
>JAFYUH010000180.1 GCA_017549605.1 Bacteroidales bacterium | reverse complement strand
GAATTATGAATTATGAATTATGAATTCTCATTTATACTCTCTCTGTATATCGTGGAATTCATTATGCAGTTCGATGGCATTGTCTTCAACCTTAATCTTTTTCAAGAGGAAAGTACGGATTAACGGCATCAGTTCAACGACAGACATTTCGTCGAAAGACAGGAACAATGTTGAGTTCAACTCATATTCCTCCGCCACTTCCTTATAAATATATTCCATTCCGGTTTCGAAGAACATAAAACCATCAACGCTATCCATAAAACCATCTTCTTTATCTTCGCGCCACAACAAGGCCACTCCATACATTGATTCATCGTCTTCATCAGGAGAATAGAAACAATAAAGCGAATTGTATTTGTCGCCATTCGACTTGGTAATCACATCTATGTGTGATGAGAAATAACATTTTTTTTCATGATGGAAGTTGTCGCGAATATATTTCGACACTTCATTGACTTTTTCTTCAGTTTCTGTTTTCATGGTCATTTATTTTTTAAGGGCAACAGTCAACAGACATTTATCACATCTTTTGACTTTATCCTTATATTTTTTCATTTCAGTGCATATATTTTTTCTATCGCCGCTAATGTTATTTTTCTGGATTCTTCCACACTCATATATCCACTTTTCAGAATAGATTCACTCAATATGGTTTTTACCTCACCGTCCTCAACAAACACCCTGCTTCCATTGATGATAGTTTCGTTTAAGATTTCATCACTATCCATAATTCTAAATTATTGTTTTTTAATCCAATATCATCTGTCTGTGTCAATAGTCAGTGTCAAATAAAAACTTCGCCATGAGCGTCTCTTGACATCCTTTCACTCAGGCTTTGAGGTCGAGGATTGACGTAACATCCCATGAATGCATATTCATCATCTTTACATTTCATAGTGTTATGATGTAAGTCGTTCCAATATTTTTTTGTAAAATCATTGAATTCCACGCCATCACATTCTGACTCCAAGGTTCCGTCTTTCTTGAAAATTTTAGGTTTTCCATCAGGTTCTTGAAACATGAAAGTAGTCTGATTGTACTTCTCCGCCAGTTCAACACCGAGTTCAAACAATTTATGCAAATCACCGACTTCGTTATTTTTGTTAAAATGATGTATGCAATTAAATATGACAAAACTCTTTTCATACATATAATCTTCCTTAGCAGTCTCCATAAGAGCATAAACAGGCATATATGTATATTTCAACGACTTAATCTGGGAAATCATTTCACGAATTCTTTCAATATTCAATTCGTTATTTTCACAACTCTCACACGGACTTACGATTATGAAACCATTTGCAGAATATTTATCGAAGACACTTTTCGCCATATTATCGTTTATGCTTACAAGCGGCGCATTGTTAAAAGTATCACGATAATCGTTTATAAAATTGTTTGGTTTTTCCATACTTCATTATCTTGTTTTAAGTTCTATTATATATAATTGAACTACATCAAAACTTGACATTTTTTTGACAAAAAAGACGCATCATATGATGCGTCTTTTAACTTTGAACATAGTCTTTATAAAGTCTCTTTATCCGTCTTCTCCACGATTTTCAAGCCACCATTCTTTCCAGCGATAAACATGGCAAATGTCTGTCCGTCAACCGTCAGGTCATCGAGATATAGAGACTGTCCTTCTATGAAGAAAGAACATACGAAAACACTGCTTTTCTGTAGCTTTGTATTTTTACAATCTAATATTTTATATGTATTATCACCCAAATATTCAACAATACATTCCCTATCAGGATTCCATGTGAAATAAACTTTCTCCCCTACCTTTAGATTTTTGCTATGAATGCATTTCTGCAAAATCTCCTCCGACTGCTCATTAGGGTCTTCGCTATTGCTATTGACGAAGTCGTCCCAATCGTTATATCCGACAAATCTTGCTAAAATTGACAATGTATGAAAACGGACAGTATCATAACCGTCAATATATCCCCAAATACGTTTTAAAGTACTTTCAGATATCGTTTCACGGCATCTTTCGTATATAATTCCAGAGAGATATGTAAAATCTGAAGGTGTCTTAATCTTACGAGGAATAGAATTTTCCACCAATTGTCTCAATCTAATTACATTAGCATTATTCGTCATATCACCAATTACTTTTTTACAAAAATAAATAGTTTTTTAGAATTAATTTGGTTCTTATTAGTTCTAATCAGTTCTAACTTTAACAAAGACCGTTTTTACCTTCTTCTTATTTTATATATTTGTAAAAAATTTTATAATGGACACCAACGAAATTTCAAGTTCAGGATTCGTAACTAAAGATGATGTCATAGACTCAAACGTCATCATCAGCGACATAAAAGAAATTGAGACTAAAGGATATAGCAGTTTGTATACAGGAACATACCTTGGTAAAAAGCACATTTTGAAAGGACTCAAACCGGAGTATAAAAACAAGCTATTCTACGAAAATCTCCTGAAAAAAGAATTTGAGATTTCTCATCCATTAGACCATCCTAACATCGTCAAGACCATAGATTTCAAACATATTCCAGATTTAGGAAACTGCATTATGATGGAATATATAGACGGAATTACGTTGAAGGATTTTGTTGAAAGACACAGAGTCGCAAAGTCGCAAAGTCGCAGAGCGAAAAATATTTATGATAAGATTTTCAATGAATTGCTTGATGCGATGTCGTATTTTCATTCAAAACAGATCATTCACCGCGACTTAAAGCCAAGCAACATACTCATAACCAATAACGGCAACAACGTCAAGATCATCGACTTCGGTCTCTCTGACACTGACGATTATCTCATTCTGAAACAAGCGGCTGGCACAAAGAAATACGCTGCTCCCGAACAACTGATTCCTAACAACCCGATAGATTGCAGAGCCGACATCTATTCCTTAGGAATAATACTGCGGAACAACTTCCCGAAATCTTATAGAAAAATCGCCGACAAATGCGCTCAGCAAGATAGAGAGAAACGTTATTCTTCTGCAAACGACATCAAAAAAGAACTGAAAAACAGAAAGATAAAAAACATCAGCATTATAAGTACAATCGTTTTTGTTCTTCTTTTCTCATTATCTTTCTTTGTGACAAAACATTTTGCTTCAAACGAAACCTACAACATCAACGAGAAACAAATCATTGCAGAATCGTCACAATACATTGATGCTCAACTTAAAATCATTGAAGAAAAGATCAATGAAGGTGCAGTGTCAAATATCGAAGAATACAACGAACTCGTTAAGTTGTGGCATAATTTAACCACCTCAGACATAAACAAATGGGTGGCGCAAATTCCAACAGACACGCCTTTTCATAACGATTTCATAAACCATTGGAACACATATCTTGGCGACAACATCAAAGATATAACTGTGCCATACGCCGATTGGATGAGAGAATCATTCCAGCTAATCTTCGACAACCTCAAACCAGGAGAAGAGATAGTCGCCGACCCAGAGAATCCGATTTTGTTGACGCTGACCGTTGACACTGACACAGACTTTTGACACAGACTTTTGACGCTGACTACTGACTTTTGACACAGAATCTCCAAAACTTTGTGACTTTGCGTCTTTGCGACTTTGCGACTTTACAAAACCACCTCCATACAAACTTTCTGGACTTTCATTCCCATGCTTTCGTAAAATGCCTTAGCCTCGGGATTCTTATCCCACACATTCAATGTAACATTAAAACATTCTTCCTTTCTAGCATATTGAAGTACAAAGTCATATAGTTTCTTCCCAACTCCATGACGACGGTATTTTTCATCAACGCAGATATCATCTATATATAGACTTTTATCCGGAAGAAGATTGCTGCATTTACTCAAATCCTGAATAACACAGAATGCATAACCTTTGATATCATTGGCTTCTTCACATACAAAAACAGGAGTCATATCATCATTGATAATCATTATCAAATCCGTTTCTGTATATTTCCTTTTACCTTTTATGAAAAAATCCGGACGACCTTCAGCATGAACGTCATTCACCTGAGACAATAAGTCCAAGATTCTAGGAATATCATTTTCTTTTGCCTTACGTATCATAAGAATAATTTTTATAAGTCACCGAAACACTATTGACTGTTGACTGTTGACCGTTGACTGTTGACTGTTGACAAAAAAAGACGTGTCAAACACCCCTTGTTCATTTCATAAGTGTGTTCGACGCGTATAATGTGAGACGTGTCAAACACCCCTTGTTCATTTCATTGGTGTGTTCGACGCGTCTCTACATGGATGACGACTGTTGTCCGTTGACTGTTGTCTGTAGTCTCACCACAAGGTGCCACATTTTGTGTCCAAGGAAATCCTTGACATTCATTCTTTCAAAGCCCACAGATTTATAGAGACGCTCAGCGTCAGGATTTTCAAAATCGACCAAAAGTCCTAGGGTTTTACCATATTCTTTAAATGCTATTTCCTTCAAAGCTAGCAGCAGTTGCTTTCCAATGCCAAGGCCTCTATATTCCGGAAGCACAGCGATGCTATCCAAGTAAACTTCTGAGGCATCAGTCTCATCTTCAATATTATGAGTCTTTCCAGTATGATTGAAAATCTGTTTCAAAGTGACATCACGCAGTCTGTACAAGTTGGCGCCATCGTAAGCGACAGCAGCGCCGGCAGGCATGCCATTGACTTCAGCAACGATTGTATTTCTGTAACTATATTGCGAATCTTCCATACGAGCGATTTCTTCTAGTACCGACTGATGATTATCGCCGCAGTAATGTCTTGTTCCCTCCTCGCCTATCGCCATCGCGACGACTGAGGCAATGAGAGGCGCATCAGTTTTAGTTGCCTTCCTTATATTCAATTCATAATTCATAATGCACAATTCATAATTTGCTGTCATTCTACGACTTCGACATAAAAACTCACAGGACGAAAACCATCGTTGCATGAAAGCATTGCAGAATGAGGATTTTTCATCCAACCATCGAAGAAATTACCGCCGCCTTCCGACAATGTCTTCACGAATGGAAAGAGCGTCTCCCATGCGCTATCGCACAATCCCTCTGGTTTTTGAAGATCTTCAACGTAAAACACCTGACCGAGTTGTAAGTCACAAGCATGTTCGATAGGGTTTTCATACTTCGCCATTAGGTCCTCATAACGAGCCATCCGCATTACCGTGATTTTTATTTTTTTCATAAAATTTCCGCAAATTAGTTTCTCTGAGTAAAGTTACATTTAGGGTAATTACTACATCCCAAGAATTTCCCATAAGGTCCACGACGTTCTATCAAAACACCATTACATTTAGGACAAATACACGCGTTTATCTTTTCCTTCTTTATTTCAACATTCCTTTTTATATCATCCACATGCTGTTTTCTCATCTTTCTATCTACACCAGATAAACTTGACAACTCCATCACAATCCTATCAACATCATTGTCCGTCAATATTATATCTTTATAATTTCTAATGGTCTTCAATAATTTATTCGAAGTTATAACTATTTCACTAGTGGTGCATTTTAACGTAGCTTGAGGTAAAAAAGCAACTATTGGTATAAATTTATCCCGAGATATCTTCAACAATATCTGGAGAGCTTTAACATGAGAATAATTCTGTTTTACAGGATTATAAAATTTATATTTCTTTCCGTATACATTTTTAGTCCAATACTCCGAATTATCACCACCCAAAATCCAACCTTTGATATTTTTAGTTTCAATCACAAAAACACCATACTTTGAAACCACAATATGGTCAATTTGAATTGATTTATCATTTAAATAAATATATACATCATCAAATAAATGGTATTCATTAGACAAAAAATGCAAATTAAAATTCACATTTAGTTCACCTTTTTTACCAATTATTTTAGCACGATTAAAGCTAAAGACTACATAAATTATTAGGATTACCATTAATAATCCAAATGTAAAAATTTCATCCATTTAATGAGAATTATAAATCTTCCATTGCTGCATCATCAAAAATTTCAGAGTTTATTTTGTCGGTATAGAACAATTTAACTCTACAGCCAAAAAAATAACCATCATAACTTATTTGCAATGTTATAGAACCATATTCTGAATTATAAATAGAGTAATATTCACAATGATCAGATTCAACTTCTCTCATTTTATCATTATCATCATTAATATCTATATACGATGGTGTATTTACAAACTTTTCCACACATTCATCTGGTTCTCCATATTTTTTTGAAAGCATTGTTTTTAATCTTTCATAATCATAACTTAATCCAGCCCATTTATCTTGTGTAGGGAAAAGTACAACTATCTCATGAACAAGATTTAACTTTTGCAAAGTTTTTACGCCGACAATACAATCTGAATATCCTGCAAATTCACCACTTAACAAAGCAGTACCATCTTCTGTTCCTTCGTGATTAAAACCCGCTTGTTTCATTTTAGCGACATACTCATTCAATGTTCCATCAATAGGTACACCTTTAAATTTCAAGTGTTCAGAACTTTGCGCAAATGATGACAATAGAATCATCAAAAAAGAAAATGTTATGATTAATTTCTTCATAGCTTATGTATTTTAAAATTTCCTTACAAAACTACAAAAAACGAAATATAAAATTCAGATTAATTTCTCTAAAATATCATCACTATTAATACTTTTCATCAAAGTAATCGCAAACCATTTCTTTCCCAAATCTTTTATAGATGTTCCTATATGATAAACGCAATTATCTATTATCAAAAATCTATCATGAGACTTATTAAAACATTTAACATCTATCGCATTATATTGCTCATTATGACGTTTAATATCCAATTTAAGTTGTTCCGTTATCTTTTGTGTATAAATTGTAACCATAACATTCTTATTACACTTATCCAATAATGTCAACACTGTGTCATCAATATAATTATCAATTAAAATTATAGAACCAATTGCACTTCTAATTAAATCCGAAACAAAACAATAAGCATTGAATATCTGTCCATCAAAAAATATCCCTTCTTGTGGCAGATTGTTATTTTCAATCTTTTTAGATATATAATCTAGACGTTTATCTATTTCAACTTGATGAAATTCCAAATTAGACAGACGATGATTAAATAATATATCATTTGCAAACAAACGTCTCATTGAAGTAAATATCCTCATTATCCTGATATTCATTTCTATTGCAGCGGGAGAACGAAGTACACTACT
The DNA here is from genome assembly GCA_017549605.1 of Bacteroidales bacterium. GTDB lineage: Bacteria > Bacteroidota > Bacteroidia > Bacteroidales > F082 > Limimorpha. The sequence continues at coordinate 22,997 of JAFYUH010000180.1, read as the reverse complement.
AAGCATAGCTATACAATTTTCCGTAAAAGCATATGGCAGATATTTCAAATGTTTTCCCCTTTCTTCGTTTAAGGTCACAATTTGTGACCTTAAACATTCTTCCATTGTTAATTGAAAATGGAAATCAGAAGGGAAACGCTCTATATTACGCTTAACAGCTTGATTAAGAACTTTAGTTTCAACTCCATATAAAAAAGCTAAATCCTTATCTATCATCACTTGGCAATTTCTTATCTCGTATATCTTTTGTTTTATACATATCTCTTCACCATTAGGATTCAATAATTCTTTTACCTCATTGACAGCTTCTTTTTTATTCATATTTTTTGTAATTATATCGTTATTTTATATCACTACCATTAAAAAACTATTGCTACCTTTGCATATTCAAGGTCTGTTGACTGTTGTCCGTAGTCTGTTGACTTTATAAACCACCATTATGATAAAAAACGTATTATTAGTCGGAACAGGAGGTGCATTAGGCAGTATCGCCCGCTATTTAATCACTTGTCTTTTTACACATTTAGCCATCTGCAGCGAACTGGCGACATTATCTGTCAACATCATAGGTTCATTCATTATCGGTTTACTGATACCTGCATCATCAAATACATTATATCTTCTTGCCGCAATAGGATTTTGCGGAGGCTTCACCACATTTTCCACATTCTCAGCACAAGCCTTACAAATGCTGCAAAACGGACAACGTCTATCTTCCATCATCTACATCTTAGCATCTGTCATTGTCTCAATAGCATTTGTCTTCTTAGGCTTTTACTTATCAGAGAAATACATTAAATGATTCCGAGTCAAAACATCATATTATTTTATACGTTTACAATATATGACAAATAAAATATACAATGCCTTAGTAGCTCGTTCCGACGAAGAGAAAAAAATCGTTTTGCCTCGTTTCTTCAAGACTGGCAAAGGTCAATATGGAGAAGGCGACAAGTTCCTCGGCGTGACTGTTCCAAACATCAGAGAAGTTGCAAAAGAATATAAAGATGTCAGCATTGACATTCTCAAAGAACTTATACACAGTCCTTGGCACGAGATGCGTATGTGCGCACTGATAATCCTTGTCAACAATTCAAAGAAATCCGTCACAAAAGAAACTTTCGATTTCTATCTATCACAGACAAACCATATCAACAACTGGGATTTAGTAGATTTAAGCGCTCCACAGATTGTCGGACAATATCTCCTCAACAAAAACCGCGATATCCTTTACAAACTAGCAGAAAGCGAATTACTCTGGGACAACAGAATTGCCATAGTGTCCACATTAACATTCATCAGAAACAACGACTTAGATGACACCTACAAACTATCGTTAAAGATGATGAATCATAAGCACGATCTGATGCACAAAGCCATAGGCTGGATGTTACGCGAAGCCGGCAAACGTGACACAAAACGATTGTACGACTTCGTTATGAAACATAAATCTGTCATGCCACGAACTATGCTACGATATTCAATAGAGAAATTTGACAAAGAAACACGCTTAGAGTTAATGAGATAATTTTTTATTTAACAGAACATAATAACAATATACAATGAACAACCCTCTTTTAATAAAATCAACATTGCCTTATGGCGCTCCTCAATTTGACAAAATTGAAAACAAACATTATATACCAGCTTTCAAACAAGCCATCGAAGAAGGCAAAGCAGAAGTTGACGCAATTGTCAACAACACTGAAGTTCCAACATTTCAGAACACCATCGAGGCATTGGAATATGCTGGTGAGACATTAAACAGCATCAGCCATATTTTCTACAATCTTCTTGAAGCCAACACAAACGAGGAGATGCAAAACATCGCAGAAGAGATCTCACCTCTTACTACAGAATTCTCCATGTATGTCAGACTCAATGATGGTCTCTTCAAACGTATAAAAAACGTTTACGAACAACGTGAGTCGTTAGGTCTCAACGATGTAGAGATGCGACTCCTTGAAAAGACATACGAAGGCTTTGCTCGTAATGGCGCCAATCTTTCTCCAGAAGACAAAGAGACATACAGCAAATATATGGAAGAACTTTCTTTGTTGTCACTGCAATTCGGAAAGAACGTCCTTGCCGCAACCAACGCTTTCACTTTAAACATCACAGATGAAAATGATTTAGCAGGCCTTCCTGAATACGTCAGAGAACAAGCCGCAGATGCTGCAAAGAACAAAAATTTAAGTGGTTGGTTATTTGACCTCAATGCACCAAGCTATGGTCCTTTCATGAAATTCAGTGAACGTCGCAAACTAAGAGAGAAGATGTATCGCCAATATAATACCAGAGCCTTTGGCGGCGAACTCGACAACAGCGATATTATCAAACGCATTGCCGAGTTACGCATCAAAGTCGCTAACATCTTAGGTTATAAAAACTTCGCTGAATATCAAATAGAACGTCGTATGGCAAAAAGTCCGGAATCTGTCAACGAATTTCTTAACAAGCTGTTAGAACCTGCACTACCAAAAGCAAAGCAGGAAGTAGCAGAACTCAACACATATGCAAAAGCTCACGGTTTTACAGAAGATGAAATAATGCCTTGGGACTTCAGTTTCTATTCCGAGAAACTTCGTGCTGAGAAATACGACCTCCGCGATGAACAACTAAAACCTTATTTCCAGCTAGACCACTGTATCAATGCTATATTTGATCTCGCATACAAACTCTACGGATTAACATTCACAGAGTTAAATAACATTCCTATCTATCATCAAGATGTGAAAGTATATGATGTAAAAGATAGAGACGGATCTCACCTGGCCTTATTCTACGCCGACTTCTTCCCTCGCGAGAGTAAACGTGGCGGCGCATGGATGACAGAGTTCAGAGGCCAGCGAATTTATAACAATATAGACGAGCGTCCGCTCATCAGCATTGTCACCAACTTCACCAAACCAACCGCTGACACTCCTTCTCTTATCACCCATGACGAATTCACCACATTGCTTCATGAATTTGGACATGCACTGCATGGAATCATAACAAAAGGCAAATACGAATCCATGACAGGTACAAGCGTAGATCATGACTTTGTAGAACTTCCATCTCAGATAATGGAAAACTGGTGTTATGAACCAGAGTATCTCAACACATTCGCCAAACATTACAAGACTGGAGAGACAATACCTGCCGACCTGATTGAAAAAATCGTTGCTTCAATGAATTATCAATCTGCATATTTCCACATTCGTCAGTTACAATTCGGCATCTTGGATATGGCTTGGCACACTCTCTCAGATATCTTTGAAGAAGATGCTCTAACATTCGAAAAGAAAGTCTTGTCTGCAGTCAACGTATTGCCTTCAATTCCTGAATGTATAATATCAACAGCTTTCTCACACATCTTTGCAGGAGGCTACTGCGCAGGATATTATTCCTACAAATGGGCAGAGGTCTTAGCCGCTGACGGTTTCTCTCTCTTCAAAGAAAAAGGCATCTTCAACCAAGAAGTCGCGTCTTCATTCAGAGAGCTGCTCTCAAAAGGCGGCAGTATCGACGCTGCAATATTATACCGTAACTTCAGAGGCCACGACCCAGAACCAGAAGCTCTGCTAAAACAATTAGGAATTATCAATTAATATCAAATTAAGATACAAAGTCTTAGTGGGCGCAATACATGATTTTAAAATAATGCCACTATAGGTTATCGCTCCTAATGCAACATTACACCAAAAATCAAAATTTATGAAACCATTACCAATATTTATTTTAAAGAACCTTTTTTCTGCATAGGGATGAACAACTAAAAAAACCTGCAATATCAACCTATGTATTGCGAACCCACATCAAGACTTCGTTTATTAATGGTTGTCGTTTCAGCAGAAACAACATTCAAAAACTATCATCAATATATCAAAGAGCAACATATAAACTCAAACTTGCTTTTTGAACTTTGCGTAAGCTAATCCCATTCCAAGCAACAACAAGCACCCAGACCCCAACGAAACTTTATCTGCATAATAATTGTAATCTAAACCATGTTGTTCTGGAAGCATTATCATCTCATATCCATTTTCTTTCTTAATGTATCTGTATCCATCTCCATACATAAAAAATGTATCTGTCTGAGCAATTATACTTATCTCTAATCCAAAGAGAAACAATACAACTATTATATATTCTTTCATCGCATTTCATTTAGAACGAACCGAGAATCAAAAGAAACCCTCAAAAACAAGATGCTAAATTCTCACATTCCAATTTACAGGATTATCTTTTGAGTTCTAATTCTTTGCTTATCTGATATTCTTATGATATATAGTCCTGCTTTAATATCATCAACTTCAACAGTATGACCAGTACCTTTCACGACATCACAAAGCACTCTTCTTCCCATAATATCATAAACATCAACCACTGCACCCTCAGAAATATGATCAATCATCAACTTTCCATTATTGACATATGCAAATACATCATACTTACCATAATTCTCATCTACAGAATCTCCTTTCTTTAATCTGAGAACAAAACGATCTGTGGCATCATTGGCAGCTGCAATGAAAGTATAATCACCTTTCAACATATTGGTCACACTTCCTGTTATATTATCAATGAGCTCTACATTGTCAAACATTTCATCATCAAAATCGACACTGATTGTATATTCTCCCATTGTCTTTGCCACAAAAGAAAGTGGAACTTCATTTATATTAAAATCTAATGTTGCTATTGCATAATTTACATCATCAACTTGGAAATAAACCATTGGTATTTCCTTATTTTGATGGTTAATCTTTTCCAATCCATGCTCTTCATCAAACACGATATAGGCTTTATCTTCATAGTCTTTATTGAACACTGATACCATCACCATTTTTTCATCTCTTGATTTCTTAGATGGTAACTGATTGGTTTTATTTACCGCAATCTCCCCTGAAGATATTGTCTTTACAAGAATACTTTGACATGGCGCTATAGGTTTTTCATTGGATACATTCACTTCCCAAGCGCCACTGTTAGACAGAGTATAATAGCCTTCCACAAGGTTTTTATCGTCAATAGCAGCACCTTTATAGATATTGTGTGTAAAAGGATTTCCTATAAGATGAAATCCGGAGAGGTTAATCCCATTTGTCTTAGTAAGTTTATAACCCTTTGACTCGCCATTAATTTCTCCAACAAACGAAATTGTCGCATCATATTTATTAGCATAAAGATAACCCCTTCCGGCTTCAAAAGCGGTAAAATTATTTGAGTGTTCTTTTACATTTTCCCAACAACTTGTAGGCTCATCATAACGATAAAGATCATAATCATTAGTAGATGGCATCAAACCTTTTACATCTGACAAGTCAACATTATTCACAAGCGGAGAAGCGATTGTATACCAACCATCATTTGTAGAACCATAACCTTGGATTTCTTTTTCCACCGTCGCCATAACTCCATTATTATTGTGCAAAAGTTGTCCGCCTTCTTTAATAACAAGATTATCAGCATCGGCACATGTTATTGCTCCATTGATTTTTAAAATCGCGCCGTTTTCAACAACGATCTTATTCACCACACAAACATTTTCCCAAACCGTATTAGCCGCGATAGTCTGAGCTTGAGGAACATCAACGCTAGTACAATAAAAACTTGTTCCTGCAGATTTGAAGAAATGGTAGGTCTGATCCTTAATATTTGTAGGAAACGCCCCAGATGCCGTAAGTTTATATGCTCTCCAATCAATAGCGATGTCATTATCGTAATATGCACCGACAAATCGTTCTGTCACTTTGTTATACAAATAATCTGGATAAACGACATCATCGATCTCTACTGATTTCATTTCGAATACATGATTTTCTTCATTAGTTCCAATTCTAACAGAATTATTACTGCTTCCTGATGTACAATACAACCAGTTGTCATCATTGCCGCTAGGATAGATAATCATCTCACCTTTGTTATATGCAACATTCCATTTGATATCATCAGACATTGCACTCATAATCTTTCCATTTGTAACCATCAATTCCTTTGCTGTTGGCTGACCGCTACTTCCTTTCACATGAGACATCGCATAATATTTACCGTCTTTAGATATTGCTATCACGACATCGTCATTTTTAGTCAGGTCTGACACTTCTGTTTCAACGCAGTTATCATTAGTGACAGAGAAGACAGCATAGAAACTCATCTCTTTATTAACTGTAGTAGAAGACGTTATCATATTAGGGATCTTATTATACATTGTCACTTCAGCATCTGTCCATCCGCAGAAAGAAAATCCATTCGGTGATGTAGCAAGCGGAAGTTCTCCAATAGCGTCGCCTTTTGCTACGGTCTTAGTATGTATCTGTTTTCCGTTTTCATAGAAAGCAACATCAAACGTTTCAACTATCTTGATTGTGGCAGTAGCGATACCACTATTCTTCATACCTTCTTTCTTTGCAAAAGCCTTAATTGTCGTTGTCTTAGACACCTCAATAGGTGTTTTATAAACCTCGCTTTCTTCAGTAGGATTCTTACCATCTATGGTATAATATATCGTTGCGTCTTCTGTATCACATGATATCGTAACATACTGTGTCGAGGTATAATCCCCTGATGCAGGAGAGAATTTTGGCAAAGATACCACAGGCACCGCATCCGACTGTTTCACAAAAACATCTAGGTAAAAGAAATAAATATTGCCGCCAAGATTGGTCGCAGAATTGGTATATGGCGCAAATTTCTCATATACCTCATCGCTACTATATTTCCTGAACGCGATACTTCTATTTGACGCACCTACATTCGTAATGATGAATGCGTTATGATTTGGAACAGATGTCCCTTTTCCAGAAACAGCAGATGTAATAGTCCATGTAGAATTAATTCCATTTTTGACAAAATCGGTACCACTACTACCATAACCGATCATATCTCCTTTTGGATTGATAAAAGTAAAACCGTCACCTGACACACCTACTGTCCAGCAATAACTTGAGTCATTGTCAGCTATTTCTTTAGGCAACACATAGCCATCATCCAAAACGTCCGTCGTAAACAGAACGCCCTGAGGCTTACCCGCGGCATCATTCGGCATAGCGTAATAACTTGTTGTTGAAAGTGAATCGTGACGAGCAGCAAAAACAACACTGCTACCATTCTGAATCTGGGACAAATCTGTTACTCTTAGATAATTGTCCTGCGCATTTACGTTTAATGAAAATATTAAACAAGCGACTACGAAAAGTAAATTTCTAGTTCTCATACATTTTGGTTTTAAAATTAAAGTTTCGACTGCAAAAGTATGGCAGAAACGCCCTCTTGTCAAGGTTTTTAACTATTTTTAACTTTCATGTGGAGAACTGACAAGTTAACGGGAAATACTTGTGACTAAAGGCTAAAGACTAAGGGCAAATGTTAATACTTTTTAAGAAATAATTTATATTTTTGCTCATCACTATTATGACATTTATGAACAAAACAGAGAAATACCAGCTCCTTTACGAACAAATCAAGGCATTATTAGATAAGGAAAATGATGAGATCGCCAATATGGCGAATGTAGCTGCACTAATACACGAGACATTCAATTTCTGGTGGACAGGATTCTATCGTGTAATTGACAATGAATTGGTGTTAGGACCATTTCAAGGTCCTGTAGCATGCACCAGGATTGCTTATGGCAAAGGCGTTTGTGGCACGTCTTGGAAAGAAGCGCAGACTATCGTCGTAAAAGACGTCCATGAATTTCCAGGACATATCGCCTGCAGCAGCGCCTCACAAAGCGAGATCGTAGTACCTATTTTTAAAGAAAACAAAGTAATTGCCGTCTTGGATATCGACAGCGAGAAACTTGCCACATTTGACGAGACTGACAAAGAATGGCTGGAAAAAACAGTGAAACTGTTTTAAAAAAATTCAAAATCTCAGTATCTCAAAACCTCAGAATTTCAAAACCTCAGAATCTCAGAATAAATGATTTAGAAGCCAATTCCCCAATGCACTCCAATACAATCTGTTGCCAAGGTTGGTCCGAAGAACATATGAATATTTTTATAAAATCTTACACGGAATCCAGGTTGCCATATTCCTTCAAACAACATATCACCGACCTTTGCTCTAACTCTATCAATATTTTCAGATGGTCCGCTAATCTTATATACCCAACCCATACCAAAACTCAAATCATTGTAAAATGCAAAAATCTTTCGTGATCCAAGATGCCAGTATCTGCGAAAAGAGACACCTGTTCTTATTGAATGTACATGAGCTGGAACATGATCTAGCCATTGATTTCCTTGTCCGAGATACAAGGCAAAAGAACGCTTTTCATCTACCCTTACGCCACCTGTAACCATCATTCTACCTATGAAAAAACTACCAGATTCCCTTAATGTGAACTCTGGCTTCCATTCTTTCATTCCTTCTTTAGAGAATGCGTATTTCCAACCATTTGCCCATCCTGATTGAGTCTCCTGAGCATTGACTATGCCTGATGCAAAGAACAAGCAGATAAATAGAGAGATAATTAAACGTTTCATAACTAAATTTTTATTATTGTGAATGCAATACAAAGGTATATAATTTTCTCAAACAAACAAATGAGCGTACAAGTAAATTTACTTATAGCTCTCTTTGATTTTCTTTTCTTAATATTCATCCTCATTAAACTCAACAAATACTATAGTTTTCCTTTGATTCTCTTCAACATATAACTTTTCATACTTTTCTGAAACTCCTTAATAGTAATGCCTGCACATTTCATAAATCTTGTTTCCATTATAAAAAAAGAAATAAACGTAAGTAGGATTCCTAATATCCAAGTCGTTGCATCAAGAGCTATTTCATCATTCAATCTTCTAATCATGGTAATTGCATAGACAAACATAATACATGCAGTTATCATTCCTGGTGAATATGGCTTTTTTAACTGATGAATTACAATTCCGACAGTATGAATAAATCCTTCAAATAATGCCAAAATCAAAGGAACAAGCGCAAATATAGCAAATAGTATCAAAAACAAATGGAAGAATCAAAATAAGTAATAAATATATAGCAACAGGAAAATGCATTCGTTCTTCACTAACATCAGGACTAATTATACATTTGCTAAAAAATATTTTATAGAATCCCCCTGGAAATATGGATTCTTCCCATTCATGAAGTGTATATAAAATCATGAATATGATAGTCATTTGTCGCAATAATGACAACTCGTTCCAATTTACAATACCTACAACAACAATTGTAGTAAGAATACAAGTCATTATTTCTAAGTTGTACTTAATAATTCTGTTCATACGTCAGCTTTTCTAAATTTATATTTAACAGATACAAAAATAGACAAACATACTGAACAAACAAAAAAAAGCGTACAAACAAATTCCGTTCATACGCCCTCTTTGATTTTCAATGGATTACAAATGTAAATCCCATTATTTTTTCTTAATATTCATCTTCATTAAAGAAGAAGTCATCCTTTGTTGGATAATCTGGCCAAATATCTTCGATTCTTTCGTATATTTCGCCTTCGTCTTCTATCTCTGAAAGATTTTCAATAACTTCTTGTTGTAAACCAACTCTCATCGCCCATTCCAACAATTCATCTTTTGTTGCTGGCCATGGAGCGTCTTCCATCTTTGATGCTAATTCTAATGTCCAATACATTTTTCTGTGGTTTTAAAATTCAGTCGCAAAATTAATACTTATATATATAAAAAGTCAAGTCTTTTTTAAAATATTTTCAAAAAAACTCATTTTGTTGGTTTCCATGGTTTTTCGTCAACACCAGCTCTCTTCATGAAAAGTCGTGACAAGACGAAAAAATAGTCAGAAAGACGGTTAACAAACTTCCTTATATTCTCGTCAACCTCATATTCTCTGCCCATTCGCACAAGGTTACGCTCCGCTCTTCTACATACAGTTCTGCAGACATGCGCCTTCGATGACAAAATGTTGCCTCCTGGTATGACAAGATACTTCAAAGGATCCAACTGAGCATTAACTGCGTCAATTTCATCCTCCAAAAACTTAACATCATCTTCTGTCAATCTTGGAATATATTTCAACATCTCCGTTGTATGTTGGTCTTCTAATGCCAAACACGATTCCAAAACCAAAAGGCAATTCTGGATCCTATCCATCACTTCCAACTCATGAGTTTCAACGCCTTCAGAATCACCGAGTACAGCAACAAATGCGCTTAATTCATCAAATGTGCCGTAAGTCTCAAGACGAATGTCATCCTTGTTAACACGAGTGCCACCTATTAATGATGTAGTGCCTTTATCTCCAGTTTTTGTGTATATCATGGTTTAAAGTTTTTCTGAATTTCTGAGATTTTGAGATTCTGAGTTTTTAACTTCTAAAATCTCAAAACAAAGTGCTGCTTCTCTTTTCTTTCCATCTTGAAAATGATTCCGAAATGATAGCAGTCTATCGTCAGTTTCGCATCTTCACTGCCAATCATTTCTTCCCATTCCCTTTCTTTTTCCTTATCAGTATGAATATCTTCCTTAACAATAAAAGCATCATCTTCCTTAAAGACATCTTTCTTTGATAACAGAAAATCATTCAGTTTATTATGCAGTTCCTCTCTCCAATTTTCATGAGTTATTTTTTCCAAAACCTCTTCATAAAAATCATAAACGAAAGGCGAATGCAACCTGAATTTTCCCTGCGACTTTAAGCGATATTTTAAAAAAGAAAACACCTTTATATTAATTGTAAATTAAAGAGACGCCACAGGAGTGACGTCTCTACATAATTATTTAACGTTTTCTACTGATTTAATCTCTGGAAGAATACTTTTGATAGTTTTTTCAATACCGTTCTTAAGAGTTCTTGTGCTATGAGGACAGCTTCCGCATGCGCCTGTCAATTCTACCAAGACAACCATATCGTCGGTAAGGTCAACGAATTCAACGCCACCGCCATCGGCTGCGAGATAAGGTCTCACCTGAACGAGGATATTTTGAATTTTTTGTATTAACTCTTGCTTTTCCATTTTTTAAAGTTTATGGTTTATGGTTTATAGTTAATAGTCGTGGCTCTCAACCATCTATAAACTATTAACTATAAACTATCAACTTTATTAAAACATTTCAACTATTTTCTTAGCTAAATTTTCAAATGCTGCTGCTACAGGAGAGAAGCCATTGAATGAGAATGGTGTTCCATTGTCGTTTGCCAAAGATATGTTTTCATCAATAGGAATTTGTGCGAGCAATGGCATATCCAATTCTTTAGCAAACTCTTCGCCTGTGTTCTTGCCGAAGATGTAATATTTCTTCTCTGGCATGTCTGATGGTGTGAAGTAAGCCATGTTCTCAACCAAACCGAGTATAGGCACGTTAACGCCTTCATGACGGAACATATTGGCAGCACGACGTACGTCAGCGAGGGCAACTTTCTGAGGTGTTGTCACGATGACAGAACCCGACATCTTGAAGTTTTGTGCGAGACATAATTGAATGTCGCCTGTTCCTGGAGGCATGTCAACGACTAAAAAGTCTAATTCACCCCAGTCTGTATCAAGGAGAAGCTGACTTAAAGCATTGGATGCCATAGGTCCACGCCAGATGAGAGGCATCTCTTTATCTACGAGGTGACCTATAGAAATCATCTTAACGCCGTATTTTTCAATAGGAACCATATATGACTTGCCATCGCGTTCGTAACCTAACGGGCGTGTCTCTTCATTGCCAAACAAAACAGGAATTGAAGGACCGTAGATATCAGCATCAACCAAACCGACTTTCATGCCTTGCAAAGCAAGACCGATAGCGAGGTTGACAGACACTGTTGACTTACCAACGCCGCCTTTACCTGAAGCTACAGCGATGATATGTTTTACCTTTGAAAGCGCGTTCTCTTGTGAAGCAGCGACTATTTCAACTTCGATGTCTCCGAAAGCATTTTTTAACATCTGTGTCGCTGTGTCAATGAGAATCTGATTTTTCTCATCTTCAACTTTTTCAAATAAAAGACGAAAACGAATCAAGTTTTCTTTCAACTCAATATCGTCAACCATCTTCAAGTTGATGATATTGTCGCCTTTAGGGAAATAAACGACTTCCCTCAAGACTGCTATAACTTTATCTTTTGCTGGTACCATTATATTACATTATTTACAAAAAAAATCTTCTGTTGCTTTGTTAAAACCTTCAGGATCATCGACGTGAATCCAATGTCCTGCATCTTCCAATGTCACCATTTTATAGTTAGGAAAATGGTGTTTCATATATTCATAGTCCTTTTCAAGGATATAATCCGACTGCGCGCCTCTGACAAACAATGTCGGGCCGTCGTAATGATATTTCTCATCGAAGCCTTTGCCTATCTCAGCGATATTCTTTGCGATACCTTCGAGATATGGCTTCCATCTGTAACCGTTTTCATGACTATATGACAAGTTCTTCATCAAGAAAAGAAGAAGACGTCTCTCATAGTTTTCCTTCGACAATTCAGCCTCGACATCAGAGCGATGTTCAACTTTTGAAAGGTCTATTCTCGACATGGCTGAAATAAATCCTACATGCTCCATAGGATGGTCGAAAGCACGAGGGCTGATATCTAAAATCTCTAGTTTCTCAACCATTTCAGGATAATCGAACGCAAGACGCATCGCGATCTTACCGCCCATGCTGTGACCGAGAAGATAACATTTCTTGATGTTCTCTTCATCAATCATTTGCTTGATGTCGGTCGCTAAAACGTCGTAATTAAAAACATCGGAATGTGGCGACTGACCATGGTTTCTCACATCTGGAACCAACACATAATAACCAAGGTCAGCAAAACGCTTTCCAAAAAAATCCCAGTTTTCCGAAACTCCCAATAATCCAAAAATAACCACTATCGGTTTGTTCTTTGGATCGCCATACTTTCTATAAAATAACTGCATAATAATTAATTCAATGCATAATTCTTAATGCATAATTCATAATGCACCTTCGTTATGCATATAATTTAACATAAGTTGCAAAGATAAGAAAAAGACTAAAGGCTAAAGACCAAAGGCTAAAGTTTTTTTTGAACTTTGAACTAAGAACATTGAACCATAGGACTGTTGACTGTTGACTGTTGACTAAAAAAGTAGGGAATAAAATGAAAAAAGTAGGGAATAAAATGAAAAAAGTAGGGAATAAATGTTATTTTTGCGAAAACAAGACGTCATAATTATGCAACTTGAAAAAATCATAAAACGTTATCGAGAATTAGGCATCGAAAATCAGATAGATTATAGCAAGTTCTATCTTTATTCTCTTATTACCCACTCTACTGCAATTGAAGGTTCAACCATCACAGAATTAGAGAATCAAATTATGTTTGATGATGGTGTAAGTCTTGCTGGCAAAAGCATTGAGGAACAAAACATGAATCTCGACTTAAAAGTTGCATACGAAAAGTCATTTGATATAATTAAAAACAATACTCCTTTAACTATCGATATACTCATCAAGCTGTCTGCCTTAGTCATGAAAAACACTGGACAAGAATATAAAACAATATTAGGTGATTTTTCATCTTCAAAAGGAGAGTTACGATTACTTAATGTCACAGCTGGCATTGGTGGAAAATCATATATGAATTTTAGTAAAGTACCAGCCAAATTGGAAGAATTCTGCAAACAGATCAACATTGAACGTCAAAATTTTTCGACAAAATCAATTGATGAATTATATCAAATAAGTTTTGATGCCCATTATAATCTAGTAACTATTCACCCATGGGCTGACGGTAATGGCAGAATGGCTCGCTTAATCATGAATATGTTACAATTTGAATTCGGATTAATTCCTTCAAAAATTTTAAAAGAAGACAAAGAAGAATATATCAAAGCATTAGTCGCTACTCGCGAAACAGAAAATCTTGATATTTTTAGAAAATTCATGACAGATACCATGGTAAAAAATCTTAATAAAGAAATTGATAATTACCTTGACTCTATTGGCGAAACAGAAAATATCCAAGAAAATCCAACAAAAGAAAAAATCAAAAGCAGAGATATTATCATTTCTTTACTAAAGAAAGATGGAACATTAAATACAACATCTTTAGCTTCACAAATTGGAATTACAGCAAAAGCTGTTGAAAAACATCTTTCTAAATTAAAATCGGAAGGAATTATTGAACGTATTGGATCCAACAAAACTGGTTATTGGAAAGTAAATAAAAATTAAAATGAGAATAGTGATACAAAGAGTCTCCGAGGCATCTGTTACCGTTGCCGGAGAAGTGATTTCTAAAATTGAAAAAGGCATGACGATCTTGCTCGGAATCGAAGATGCCGATACTGAAGAAGACATCGAATGGCTTTGTAACAAACTTACAAAACTTCGTATCTTCTCCGATGAAAACGATGCCATGAACTTAGACATCAACCAGATAGAAGGTTCGTTCCTCGTCGTGAGCCAGTTCACGCTTCATGCCATGACGAAGAAAGGCAACCGCCCAAGTTTCATCAGAGCTGCCCGCCCAGAAAAGGCTATTCCTTTGTACGAGAAATTCTTGGAACGATTAGCAGCCATCTCCGGACGACCTGTACAATGCGGACAATTCGGCGCAGACATGGACGTGGCACTCATCAACGACGGTCCTGTGACAATTATCATTGACACAAAAGATAAAGTTTAGAGTTAATAGTTTATGGTTCATAGGCGGTTATAAAGTTTTTATTTCAACTGACTATTAACTATTAACAATTAACTATCAACTTTTTTTATTATTTTTGCAACATGGAAACTAAGAGACAACAAAAAATATCAAAGCTCCTCATGAAAGAGTTGAGCGAAATCTTCCAAAGAGAAATAAAAGCTAATGGTAACGTGATGATTTCCGTTACTAAAGTAAATGTTACAACCGATATGTCATACGCTCGCGTATACCTCAGCATCTTCGGACCTGCACAAGACGAGAAGAAAAAAGTCGTTGCTGAAGTCAACGGTATGTCAAAAGGTCTTCGTAAAATGTTGGGCGACAGAGTAAGACACCAACTCAGAATAATCCCTGAACTTCAATTCTTCGAAGACGACTCATTGGATTACATCGAGAATATCGATCATCTTCTTAAAGACTAACGACTAATGGCTAACGGCTAAAGATATAAAACTAATCCTTTAGACTTTTGCCTTTAGTCCTTAGCCAATTATAAATTGTTAACTGTTAATTGTTAATTGAAACTCCCTTCGTTCATAGCGCAACGTTATCTGCTGGCAAAGAAGAGTCACAATCTTATCAACATCGTCACCTGGATCTCGATAATAAGCATCTGTGTCGCAACCTTCGCCATGATATTCGTCTTGTCGGTCTTCAATGGATTCAACGTGGTGATATCTGACATGATTCATCAGTTCTCCCCCGACCTCAACATCAGCGCTGTGAAAGGCAAGACAATAAACATCAACGACTTCCCTTTTGACAGATTAAAAGAAATCAAAGGTGTCGACTACGTCTTCCCTACCATAACAGAAGACGTCTTGTTCAAAAACTCTAACAAACAGCAGATCGGTCAGGTCAAAGGCGTGCCTGACGATTACAACCAAATCAACAGAATCAAAGGAACTATCCTAGGCGACACTTCTTTCATCATAAGAAACGACAAGATAAATTTCGCCATCCCTGGAGCTGGCATGGCTTACTTCCTAGGAATCAACGTCTATCATCCTTATTCAACGATTCAAATCTTCGCTCCTCGACGTGGCAACGCCTCTTCTTTCAGCATTGAAAACAGTTTTAACAGCGGCAGTCTCATGGTCACCGATGTATTCTCCACTCAGCAGGAAATAGACGAACGCCTCGTATTGGCTCCGTTTTCATGGCTGGCAAATCTTACCGAATACGAAGGCCTCTGCACCGATGTCGAAGTGTTTGTCAATGACAACAGACAACAGACTACGGACAACAGACAGTTAAAGAAAATTAAGAAAGAGATAAGAAGTATTCTCGGAGACGATTATAAAATCTACGACCAATACGAACAGCAGGAGACATTATATAAAATGATGAAAGCAGAGAAACTCGCTGTTTATCTCATACTTACCTTCATCTTGATAATGGCTACATTCAATATGATCGGTGCATTGAGCATGCTGATCACAGACAAGAGAAAAGACATCTCCGTACTGAAAGCAATGGGTGCCGACACCAGCTTGATCAAAAAGATATTCTTCAACGAAGGACTTCTAGTATCCGTCGTCGGTGGTTTATTAGGATTGCTGTTAGGAATAGCAGCTGTCTTGATACAACAATATTTCGGCATCATACGCCTCGGCAATGGCGGCAATTACATCATCGACGCTTATCCAGTGGCATTACAACTCGCCGACGTCGCCTTGGTATTCTTCACCATAACGATAATAGGAAGCCTCGCGTCGTTCTTCACCGCCAACAAATCCATCAAAAATATGCAAGACATCTCGCTTAACGCAAGATAAGAACGACAACAGTCAACGGACAACGGTCAACAGACCTTTGCCTTTTGTCATTAGCCATTAGTCCCATGCAACATCTTTGTCAACTCGATAAACTCCTGAACTGAAAGCTGTTCTGGACGTTTGTTGAAAATCTCGTCTTGTATAATTTCCTGTGGTATCAAGCTTCTCAAAGAGTTTCTTAAAGTCTTTCTTCTTTGATTGAAAGATTGTTTCACTGCCATAACGAATAATTTCTCGTCACAATCCAACTGACTTACATTATTACGTTTCATTCTGATGACAGCAGACTTAACCTTTGGAGGTGGATTAAATACATTTTCATGTACTGTAAACAGATAATCAATGTCATACCAAGCCTGAAGCAATACGCTCAAGATGCCGTAAGTCTTGCTTCCAGGACCAGCAGCGATACGCTCGGCCACTTCTTTCTGTATCATGCCAACGACTTCGTCAACCTGGTTTCTATATTTCAAAACCTGGAAGAAAATCTGGCTGCTGATGTTATATGGGAAGTTACCAATGACACCCATTTTCTCATTAGCGAACTTGCTTAAATCTGTTCTTAAGAAATCGCCATGAACCAAACGATCGCCAAGCTGAGGATAAACGTTTTTCAAATATTCTATAGACTCTGTATCGATCTCTACCACATGTAGTTTCTCCAATCTGTCAGCGATGAGATACTGTGTCAAGACCCCCATACCCGCACCGACTTCTACAATAGTATTGACATCGTCAGACATAGCGTCGACGATTTTTCTTGCGATATTCAAATCAACGAGAAAGTGCTGACCTAAAGCTTTCTTTGGTCTAACCAAGTTATTATATTGATTCTGTTCCATATTCTATTTAAATTTTAATTCATAATTCAATAGACGCCACAAGAGTGACGTCTCTACTATATACCCCTATAATCCTCATACCCTCAATTCCTAACTCCTAACTCCTAATTCCTAATTCTTCTATAAGCATTACGAGCCTGTGCCACATAAACACTCGAGGCATAATCATCGATGAGTCTGGCATAACATTCCATCGCCTCTTCTTTCCTATCTAAAAATTTCTCTAACAATATTGCATCTTTCAACAAAGCCTCATCTGCGATATAACTATCCGCATATCCTTGATAGACACGTTTATAAAGACTATCCGCCATTTCGTAATCGTTATTATCAAAAGCCATCTGAGCCTTACGCATCAAAAGACAAGGCATGCTAACCTCATTAGGATTATACACATTGACCGAGTCAAGCATCTGATTTGCGAGTTCATAACGTTTCTGATAGATATAGAAATCCGCTTTAGCAAGACGCTGCAAAGCGACAGTGTCGTATTCTAAGTTATCAGTAATCATAAGCGACAATGTCATCGCATCGTTGGCAATAAGCTTAGATGTCGCCGATTTCAAAATGTTCAAGACCGCCAATGCCCAGTCGAATTCACCTATATAATAACGCAGCTGCGCATTCTTGAAACGCGCCTCGTGGCCTATAGGTTCCTCCTTCATCGACTTATCCACCTGACTGTAAAGCAATGTTGCCTCCCACACTTCTTCCTTAAAAAGATAGATATCAGCAAGTTTCATCTTAAGTCTCGACTTGTTAAGCTTTGAGAGATTTAGGTTCAAGGCATTCTCTAATATCTCTATCGCCTTTTCTATCTCATTGAGTCTAAAAGCAAGAATATCTGCGCGTATAATCAATATCGGAGCTGTTTTATCAGAGATATTAAGTTCAAGACATTCTTTTTCAATACGTTTCTCGAACTCTGAATAAAACTCTGCAGTCTCTCCCGATTTAGATGAAACAACATTTTGATATTGAACCTCTATCAAACCAACGACTGCCTCCTCATAATAAGCACCTTCCTGTGCTTTCCTGACTAGATAGTCGTAAGCCTTTATAGCAATATCATATTGTTCGTTGTCGCGAGCTATTTTAGCAAGATAAATGATATCGTATTCTCTGTCACCGAAGCGTCGGTCCAAGGCAATCTCCTGATCCAAGGCAATTTCATAATCCTTCATCTGAAGAGCGAACCAGACCAAGAGTTCTGCAAAGATCTCATTATCCATATTATCCTGCGCCTTCTTCAACAGAACAAAACGCATGTCGTCAATCACAGAGTCGTCAATATTATATCTCAGCATAAACGACATCCTTGACTTAACGACGTCATAATCATCAGGAGATTCTTCTAGGTGAAGGAGATAGTTTTCCGTCGCCTTTTCAAAATTCATCATGGTCTGATATGTCTGAGCCTTTTCCATGAAGAATTTATAATTCATAGAAGAAACACCAGAACCTCTGTCATACAACATGATAGCGAACTCATTAAAATCCTTTGCACGCATGCCATTAGCAATCTGATTGAAGAGATTTCTATCTTCTGGCAGTTCGTTTATAAGCTTTTTCAGGATTTTATCAGACTTGTCCTTTTCATTCTTTCTAAGAAAGACGTAAGCCAAAGCAACATTAGACTTCCACTTATTGGTAGTGTTATCTGTCTTTATAAAAGACTTAAGCTCTTTCTCTGCCTCGTCCAATTTATCCAGCAAAATCAAACATTCGACATATTGAGAGAAATAATGATAATAACCACGATTGACATAAAGCTGCTGATATATATCGGCTGCCTTGTCATACTCTTTGTCATTCAAAAACATATAAGCAAGCTGCTCATCAACTTGTCGCGAAGTCTGTGCAGATTGATTGTTCTTTGGCTTATGCTGCGGCAATGGCACCTGCGCCTTCAGCGAAGATGTCGATAACAGCATCAAGGCAAAAAAAACGAGAAACAATCGCGCTGCAAGCCTCATCGTATCTTATTGTTTTTTTGTTTCCTTAATGAAATCACTTTGTTTTTGGAAGCGGTCGAGAAAATAATCCAATTTCGCTTCTGTAGTATTCAGCACTGCTTCTTCTGATGCAAGATATTCTTCTCTTTGAGTCATATCATAGAGACCATCTGAGAAATCATCTTTTAAGTTAGAGATCTGACTTTTAGAATAAGCCATCTCTTCTTGCAACAAAGTACGTTCATCTTCATATTGTTGAAGATAAGCGCGAAGCAACTGCATCTCTGGTTTTGGGGTATTGTTCTCTCTCAAAAACTCATCTAAACTAGCACACTCGCAGACGAGTTTATCGAAAGCCTTTTCGGTTTTCTGGTATTTTTTCTCTATTCTGGAAATCTGTTTTTCCAAGGTATTAATACGTTTCATTGACGGCTCGTTACAAGCCATCAATGAAAACAATATCAATATCATACTTAATTTACTTAATAATTTCAAAGCCTGTGTATTTTTGAAGTGCCTTAGGAACTCTGATACCTTCTTCACACTGATTATTTTCCAACAAAGCTGCTACTATACGAGGCAATGCAAGTGCGCTGCCATTGAGAGTATGGACGAGACGTATGTTACCGTCTTTATCTTTGAAGCGGAGTTTCATTCTGTTAGCCTGGAATGTCTCGAAGTTAGATACAGAACTTACTTCAAGCCATAATTCTTGTGCTGCTGACCATACTTCGTAATCGTAAGTCATTGCAGATGTGAAGCTCATATCGCCGCCACAGAGACGCAATACTCTGAAAGGAAGTTCGAGTTTACGGAGGAGGTTAGCGACATGTTCTTTCATAGCTTCCAATCTTTCGTATGATGTGTCAGGGTGAGCTATTTCAACGATTTCAACCTTATCGAATTGGTGTAATCTGTTGAGACCACGCACTGTCTTACCCCATGAACCAGCCTCACGACGGAAGCAGTTTGAGTAAGCTACATTTTGTATAGGAAGTTGATTTTCTTGAACTATCTTATCGCGGAAAATGTTTGTCACAGGAACCTCAGCTGTTGGGATGAGATACATATTATCCAATGGCACAGCATACATTTGAGCTTCTTTATCAGGAAGCTGACCTGTTGCATAAGCAGAAGCTTCGTTAACGAGGATTGGAGGTTGGATTTCGAAGTAGCCAGCTGCTATAGCCTCATCGAGGAAGAAATTGATGAGAGCGCGTTGCAATCTTGCGCCGGCACCTTTATAGAATGGGAAACCTGCTCCAGTGACTTTATTGCCGAGTTCGAAGTCAGCAAGTTGATATTTGTTTAAAAGATCCCAGTGAGGAACAGCGCCTTCATAAAGTTTTGGCATTTCGCCTTCTTGGTTAACAACGAGGTTGTCGGCTGCTGTCTTTCCGCAAGGAACGTCGAGGTTTGGAGTATTAGGAATCTCGACGAGTTTATTTTGAAGCTGAGTCTTGATTTCTTCAGCGCGTTCTGCGAGAACTTTTGTCTTTTCTTTAAGTTCTGCATTTCTTTGTTTAAGCGCGTTAGCTTCATCGGCTTTGCCTTGTTTATAAAGTTCTCCGATTTGTTTAGCGAGGTTGTTCGCTTCAGCGAGAGCCTCGTCATTTTCTTGTTGAACTGCGCGACGTTCGTCATCGAGTTGCAAAACTTCATCTAATAATTCAAAGCGAGTAAAATTCTTAATACTCAAGCGTTTGATAACTTCTTCTTTATGTTCTCTTATGTAAGAAACTACTAACATGGTAAAATTTATTTTAGTGCAAAGATAAAAAAAAGACTAAAGGCGAAAAGCGAAAGACGAAAGTTTTTTTTGTGTATTATTTTTATTTTCTTATTTAAAAATGATGTTTTAATTTTGCAAAACCGATTTTATCACAAAGCACCATATGAAAACATTATCTTACATATCTTCATTGTTATTAGTTTTATTACTCTCTTGTCATAACCAAAACAATCCCAATATAAAAACCACTTTAGAATATGTCCAATGTGCGAAAAACGCTGTTGAAGACAACAAATATATGAGTATAAAATTAACCAAGCATTCGCTTTTTAACGATATCGAAGACCCAACTGAAATATTTTATATTATTTATTGCTACGACAAAAAAAATCCATCTTTCACTGTTATCAATTCTGATTCAACAAAAACAATGATATTTGATAAAGAAAACTATTTCCTAATAGATCATAACACCAGAGAAATAGCATGTATAAACAAATGTAACAATAATGGCAAAAAGGCTTATTGGAATATGAAAAATCATGCTAAAGGATATTTAAGAGAAATGCCTTATTATCACCAACTATTAGAAAAAGATTTTTATTCCAGCAGCCAATTGATACACAATTCTGTTACGGATACATTTATAGATGGTAAAAAAACAAAGGTGTTCACAAGTTTAACACCTATGGGATATATGTACAACAACATAACATCAAAATACGACATCCCTATCCAGCATAGTGTTTATTCCTACGTAAATGTACACAATTATCATATTGATAGTGTTTTCGTCAAAAACATCACAAACAATGATTTTGAACTAAAAACTACATATATCATTTCAGATATATCATTTGAAGACAAACAATCATTCTTTGAGTCAATTTTAGATTTTAGCAAATCCATTTACTACGACTACTCTTTCCATAACGAAGATAATTTACCTTATAGCATGAGAGGTTCCACAAACGACACAATCAATGATGTCATAAAAAACTATCCTCTGGTTTCTATACATGGAGACACGACATATATTAAGGACAAGAACTCTTGGATCTTATTAAATCTATGGTGTAAAGATTGCCCTTCTTGTATAGAAACCCTACTTAATTATAAAAACGAAATTGATTCTTTAGGATACAGGACACTTGAAAACGAAGGAATCGAAATACTTGCAATAAACTATAAAACAGACAATATAGCTTTGTTGGAAAATATAGCTCAGAAAACATCTTCAAAAGACATTATGTATTCAGCCAAAGGTCTTAATACACACATCAGCATACCTTATCTTGGTTATTATTATCTTATTTCTCCAGACAAAAACATTGTTTATAAAGATTATAATTTAGAAGATTATTCAAAACTATTAAACGCAAAAAAAGAATATAAAAACTATTGAAAGCAATGCGAAGAATATGGTTCTTTCATATCCTCCAAACTTTCGCCTTTTGCCCTTAGTCTTTTGTCAATAAAAAAAATCCCGAACTTCAATCGAAATTCGGGATCTTTTTCTGTCTCGTTTATTTAATAACGATTATTCTGTGATTTCAGCTTCAACTGGGATAACTGAAACGTATGAACGATCGTCTCTTCTTCTACGGAATTCAACGATACCGTCTGTGAGTGCGTAGAGAGTATGATCTTTACCGCAACCTACGTTTTCACCTGGATTGTGTTTTGTACCACGTTGACGGACGATGATGTTACCGGCGATAACAGCTTGACCACCGTAAACCTTCACGCCCAAACGTTTACTTTGGGATTCACGACCGTTTGATGAACTACCAACACCTTTTTTATGTGCCATAATTTAAATTTTTTCAGGTTTGTTATTCAGAAATATTTTCAATCATGATCTTTGTCAATTCTTGACGATGACCATTTAATGTTTGATAACCTTTTCTTCTTTTCTTTTTGAAAACAAGAACTTTGTCACCTCTGAGATGCTCAACAATCTTAGCATCAACTTTAGCACCTTGGAGGACGGGGGTGCCTACCCTTGTGTTGCCTTCATTTTCGATCAACAACACCTTGTCGAAAGTGATTGTGCCTTCGACTTCACCATTCAAACGATTGCAATAGATTT
>JAFYUH010000179.1 GCA_017549605.1 Bacteroidales bacterium | reverse complement strand
TCCAGTTAGCAACGCTGAATTGGTTTTTCAAAATGTCGCCCATTGGTGATGCTAAGTTTGTTACGAATGAAATCATACCAAACAAAAGAATCATCACGAGGATTACTAAAAAGTTACCTTGTTTTTTTTCCATTTCTTTAATTTTTATAATGTTGAAAATTTGAATTTAATTACTTCTTTATATTCTTCGCCTGGACGTAAAACTGCGCTAGGGAAGTTGGCTTTGTTTGGAGCGTCTGGGAATGCCTGGCATTCTAATGCAACGCCTTCGTAGTCTTCGTATGACTTGCCGCATTTGCCTACAGGGCAGCCGCTTAACCAGTTGCCGGTGTAGATCTGAACGCCTGGCTGTGTTGTCATGATATCGACTTTGATGCCTGATGCCTCGCTGCTTAATGTAGCAGCTGGATTCATCATACCTTTATTATAATTGTCGATTGCCCAGCAGCTGTCGTAGCCCTTGCCATTTACCAATGCAGGGAAGTCGGCTTTGATGTCACGGCCGATGAGTTTGCCTTCTGTGAAATCCATTGGAGTGTCTTTCACTGTTGCGATTTCGCCAGTGGTTATCAATTCTTCTGTTGCAGGGAGATAATTGCTTGCGTAAAGTTTCAAATTATGGTCTAAGATGTCACCATTGCCTTCGCCTTTTAAATTGAAATATACGTGGTTGGTGAGGTTAACGACTGTTGGCTCGCTGCTCTCTGCTTTTAAGGTGAGTGTGAGTTCGTTGTCGTCGCTCCAGTGATATTCTGCCTTAGCGACAACTTCACCTGGATAACCGCATTCGCCGTCTTCTGAGAAATAAGTGAATTCGACATTGCCGTCTTCGTTTACTTCACCGCACCAGAGTTGGTTAGCGAAACCGTCGTTGCCACCATGAAGGTGATGCTTGCCGTCACCGGTGTTAAGAACTAACTGAAATTCTTTGCCGTCGATGCTGAACTTGCCTTCCTTGATTCTATTTGAGAAACGACCTGGAACCTTGCCAGCGCAAGGGCCGTCGCCGATATAAGAAGCGAGGTCTTTATAACCAAGGACGACGTCAGTCATCTTACCGTCTTTATCAGGAACTACGATAGAAACGATGCCAGCACCGATGTTACATAATGTCACTGATGCGCCATTAGCGTTAGTGAGTTTGTAAACATAGATAGCGCCGCCGTCTTCTAATGTTCCGTGTTCTATTCTTTCGATGTTCATAGTTATTTGTTTTGCTGTGAGCTATGGGAAATGAGCTGTGAGCATTTATTCTTACACTTGATGTCCCAATTCTCACATATTAATATCGATATTTATTGTATAACATGAGCTCATTGCTCGTTACTCATAGCCCAAAGCTTGTTAGGATAAACGCCTCTGTCGATGAGTGACTGTACCTTTGCAACGACATCTGGTTTATCTTCTTTATATGTAACGCCAAACCAAGCAGCGTCGCTTGACAAGACTCTCAACTTAGCTTCGTCGCTGTTGATGAGGTTATTGACCATCAAAGGAATGAAGAATTCTGCCTTGATGTTGGTTTGTGCTGGACCTTCCAAGAATTTTTTGAAACCTTCTTTTGAATGTTCGAAGAAGTCAGGTGTGAAACCGAAGAAGTTCATTGATACCAAAGTGTCTAAGTCGAGTGGGTGAGAACCTTCTTCATCTGTGAAGGCAGCGCCGTCTTCTGTCTTTGCGATAGAAGTACGTTCGACAATTGTCTGGAGGTAATTGTTTTCGTCTTGAGTGCAGACACCTCTTGAAACTGTTCCAAATTCTGATAATGTGTTTCTCAATTTATAAGCGACCATACTGTAAGCGCCTCTTTTGCCTTCGCATTCTGTGAGATATTTCGCCATCACTTCGTAAGCTTCCTTGCCGTAGAAGTCGTCAGCGTTGATAACT
>JAFYUH010000021.1 GCA_017549605.1 Bacteroidales bacterium | reverse complement strand
GCATACTCTCTTGGTTGACCCTTATCCGCTACTCCTTATTTGGCAACGTAAAAATTAATTGTTTCACTTCAAAAATAAAGTTATATGAAAAAGATCGAGAACACTTTCGCAGTTACAGGTTTTGTAGGTAAGGATGCTTCTATCCGTGATTTTGAAAATGCAAGCGTAGCACGCTTCTCTTTGGCTATCAGCAAGGGTGAAAAAGATAAGGATGGAAAGACTCAATATACCTCCGCTTTCATCTCAATTGAAGCATGGCGTAAGAATGAGAGCAAGGATTCATTCGAAACCCTCAAAAAAGGTGAGATGATTACTTGTGAAGGTTACTTCAAACCTGAAGAGTGGACCGAAGAGGATGGTACTGTTCGCAATAGAGTTATCCTTGTAGCCAACAAGTTCTATCCGACACCGGAAAAGGAAGATAACAAGAAAGGCAAATAAGCCTTTCTTATCTTGATTAAAAGCGGTCTTCGGATCGCTTTTTTTATACTTCGTTTTTAAGGGAATTACCCGTTTTAAGCCTTCGGCTCTATTTTCTTCTATTCATATCTACTTCCTGGTCTTGTTCACGATTCTGTTGCGAAGGTATCTGTTGGTCACATTATAACAAGGTTGAACTTTGTTTTATGAGAAATCTCCACACTTACAGGTTGTATTTCTTATAAAAACCTTGTTGAAAAAATGCCCAACACCTTCTGTTGCAACAAAATTGTTTAACATCCCGAAGTAGAAAGAAATTCTACGAAAGGGAAATAAAAAACTTAAGATTATGGCAAATATATGTGATTGTACCTACAAGATTACAGGTAGTCGTGAAGCAGTCTTGAACCTTTACAATGCTATCAAAGAGAATGATGACAACCAGTCAAATGTCTCCCTCTACAAGCTGGCTGAACATTACTGTATTGATTACGAGAAGAGAAAGATTAGTGTAAGAGGCTCGATTTATTTTTATGAATTGGATGAGTCAGATAATCCCGAATGCCCGGTGCTTACCATTGAGACGGAAACGGCATGGACGGCTTGCACATTGTTGTTCAATATAATCAACCTCAAGTTGAATGATGAATTATCTATTTCATATCGTGAAATAGAAGTTGGATGCTCTATTTTCTGTACCCATGATGAAGGAGAGTGGTTCCCTGAACAAGCGATTGTCTCTTCATCAGGAGAACCCTTTGATGATGTTTGTGAGGACGCATACATGACATTTGATGATGCTATCAACGAATGGTGTGAAAAAATGAAGTTCAATCGTGATGGGCGTAGTACCGATGAAATGCTTGAACTGATAGATGAATATGAGTATGATGATATGGATACTTATTTCAATATTTATGCAATAACATTTGAATAATTTTTTCTATGATTACTGAAACTCAAAACCGATTTATGTCCTCTTCTCTAGAGGAAACCTTTAAAGATTTTCCTTTGTATTCACAAGATAATCGTAAACGCAATGCAATATGTTTGATGCTATTCACTCTCGGAAATATACGATGGTATATACTTGAAGGAGAAAAGACAAACAATGATTTCACTCTTTATGGTATTGTTGTTGGGCTTTGTGAAACGGAATATGGCTATATATCCCTCAATGAGTTATCTCAAGTAAGTATTGATGCCAATAGAATTGGACTTGGAAAATTATATGTGGAGCAGGATTTAAATTTCAAACCATGTGCCATCGGTGAGATACAAGACAAGGAGCTTCAGTCATTCCTTTCAAGTCTATACTAGCTATGTGATAGAGCCGCAGGGGTAAAAGCCTGCGGCTTCAGCGCGGCACCGAGTATTCAACTCGGTGCGTCACCTGTTATAATCTTTGTCTTGCTCTTTTTATCTTGTCATATTCTAGCCGTCCATTTGATTAGAAATGTTTTTCTGCGAAGTTAGCTTGGGCTTATCAGTCGTCAAGTCTTGCTTCGTAAACAATCTTCCTTTTCTACAAAAGAGTATTCTTCACGGCAGACTTGCCTCAATGATCTGCCCTCACTTCGGAAATCAGAAAAACCTTCCCATCAATGGCCGAAAGGCCGAATAGAAGGGAAATGAAACTCCGAAGGATATGAAGACGATTGATGAGAACATTCAAAAGCAATTGGATAAACCTCAAACATGGTTTGTTAAGTACTTTCCTAAGAGAATAAAGAACCTTAGTGATGAATCAATTAAGGATAGGCAACTTGTGTATGACTTCAAGGATGGTAAAATCAATGGAATAGAAATCGTTGCAAGAGTGACCGCTAACAAAATGTTAGAACAATATGGTGACGAATGCTCAAAGATTGTTTTTTCATGTGTGCCGGCATCTTCTGAAGAGAAGAATCAGCTGAGATACAAGTTGTTTTCAGAAATGGTCTGTAATATGACAGGTGCTATAAATGGATTCCAATATGTCAATGTAATTGGCGAGAGATTAGCCATTCATGAACATCGGAGTAAGGAGAAAGAAATTCGTAAAGTAAGTATAATAGAGTTTGACGAGAAATGGTTCAACGGCAAGCAAGTCCTTTGCTTTGACGATATTATCACTCGTGGATATTCCTATGCCAACTATGCCAATCAATTAGAATCAATGGGAGCGAATGTTATAGGAGGTATGTTTCTCGCACGGACTCACTATAGAACAAATGTATAATGAAGAAAGAAATTAAATTTTGCGAGGCAGCTACAGCTGCCTTCACTGGTCATCGATGGTACGATTCATCACGTAAACAAAGTATCATGGAAAAACTTGAAGGTTGTGTGCGTGAGGCGTATAAAAATGGCATAACAAACTTTATCTCTGGTATGGCCATCGGTTTCGACTTGTTGGCAGCTGAGCTGGTTCTATCATTGAAGCAAGAGTGTCCGGCTATAACGTTGACGGCTGCGTTGCCATTCGGTGAACAGGCTTCGCGTTTCAATGAACGTAATAAGAGCCGTTATTATAAATGTTTGTCTCAAGCAGACGATATAGTGATTCTAAGTAATGACTATACAGCTAAGTGTTACCTTGAACGTGACCGTTTTATGGTGGAACATTCTTCATTACTAATTGCGTGTTACGATGGGCGTAATAAAGGCGGTACTTTTTGGACTGTCAACTATGCAG
>JAFYUH010000002.1 GCA_017549605.1 Bacteroidales bacterium | reverse complement strand
GGTTTAAGTTATTGCGTAAGATTAAAGGCAAAGCTTAAACTTTCATGTACAGATATTGAACATGAAGACTTTGAGACAAAAGTACAAGATGTGTACCTCGGTCTTATCCCATATATGACCCCACAAGGTACATTCGTTATCAACGGTGCTGAACGCGTCGTTGTATCTCAATTACACCGTTCTCCAGGTGTTTTCTTCGGTTCAAGCGTACACGCAAATGGTACGACATTATATTCTGCCCGTATCATTCCTTTCAAAGGCTCCTGGATGGAGTTCTCAACCGATATCAGCAACGTAATGTATGCTTATATCGACCGTAAAAAGAAATTACCTATTACAACATTACTCCGCGCTATAGGTTTTGAATCAGATAAAGATATTCTTGACATCTTCAACCTTTCTGAAGAAATTAAAGTGTCTAAGACAGCTCTTAAAAAAGTTCTTGGACGTAAACTTTCTGCAAGAGTACTTCGTTCATGGTTCGAAGACTTCGTTAATGAAGAAACAGGCGAATGCGTTTCTATTGAACGTCATGAGTCAATTCTTGACCGCGGTACAGTGTTGGAATCTGAACATATAGACGTCATCGTTAACTCTGGCGTAAAGACAATTCTTCTCGATCGCGAAGATATCAACATTTCAGACTATTCTATAGTATTTAATACTTTACAAAAAGACCCTTCTAACTCAGAAAAAGAGGCTGTTGAGTATATCTATAGACAATTACGTAATGCTGAACCACCAGATGAAGAAACAGCTCGTGGTATCATTGAAAAATTGTTCTTCTCAGACAAACGCTACGATTTAGGTGATGTTGGCCGCTATCGCATCAACCGTAAATTAGGTTTAGACATTCCGGCTGATGTGAAAGTTCTCACTAAGGAGGATGTTATCGCTATTATTAAGTATTTGATCAACTTATCTAATAGTAAAGCTGAAATTGATGATATTGACCACTTAAGTAACCGTCGTATCAGAACTGTCGGTGAACAATTGTATGCTCAATTTGGCGTTGGTTTAGCTCGTATGGCTCGTACAATTCGTGAAAGAATGAATGTTCGTGACAACGAAAACTTTACTCCAACTGAACTTATCAATGCAAAAACATTATCATCAGTTATCAATTCATTCTTTGGAACAAACCAATTGTCCCAATTTATGGATCAAACCAACCCATTGTCAGAGGTTACACACAAACGTCGTATCTCTGCATTAGGTCCTGGTGGTTTGTCTCGTGACCGCGCTGGTTTCGAGGTACGTGACGTTCACTACACACACTATGGTCGTCTTTGTACAATTGAAACTCCAGAAGGTCCAAACATCGGTCTTATTTCTTCACTTTGTGTATTCGCTAAGATCAATAATTTAGGTTTCATTGAAACACCATACCGCAAGGTTGTTGACGGTGTTGTTGACTTCCAAAATCCTCCTGTATATCTTACAGCTGAAGAAGAAGAAGAAAAGATTATTGCTCAAGCTGGTACACCAATGGATGATAATGGCAAGTTGACAGACGAGTTTATAAAAGTTCGTTATGTCGCCGATTATCCTATTGTAACACCACAAGAAATAGATCTTATCGACGTAGCTCCAAACCAGATTTCATCAATAGCTGCATCATTGATTCCATTTATTGAGCACGACGATGCTAACCGTGCTTTGATGGGTTCAAACATGATGCGTCAGGCAGTTCCTTTGATGATGCCAGAAGCTCCTATCGTTGGTACAGGTATCGAGCGTTATGTCGCTAGAGATTCTCGTACTATCGTTGAAGCAGAAGGAGATGGTGAAGTAGTATTTGTCGATTCTACAAAGATCGTCATCAGATATGACAGAACAGATAAAGAAAGACTTGTCAGCTTTGATGGTGATGAAAAGACATATAACTTAATTAAATACGCTAGAACTAACCAAAGTACAAGCATTAACCAAAAACCTATCGTTAAGAAAGGTCAAAAAGTAACTAAGGGTCAAATCCTTACAGAAGGTTATGCTACACAAGGTGGTGACTTAGCACTTGGACGTAACTTAATGGTTGCTTTCATGCCATGGAAAGGTTACAACTATGAGGATGCTATCGTTATTTCTGAGCGTATTGTTAGAGAAGACTTATTTACATCTATACATATAGAAGAGTTTACTCTCGAAGTCCGCGATACAAAACGTGGTTTGGAAGAGTTAACTAACGATATCCCTAACGTTAGCGCAGAAGCAACAAAAGATTTGGACGAAAACGGTCTTATCAGAGTTGGTGCTGAAGTTACAGAAGGTGATATATTAATTGGTAAGATTACTCCTAAAGGTGAGACAGATCCTACACCAGAAGAAAAATTGTTACGTGCTATCTTTGGTGACAAAGCTGGTGACGTTAAGAATGCTTCACTCAAGGCTGGTCCATCAATGAAGGGAGTAGTTATAGGCAAACGTTTATTCTCACGCGTAATTAAAGATCGCAAATCTAAAGCAAAAGATAGAGATATCATCGCTGATATAGATTTCGAATGCAATCGCGAAATTGACGCCCTCAAAGAAAGACTTATCGAGAAATTGATGAGCCTCTTAGCAGGAAGAACATCTTTGGGCGTTCAAAATAATTTCAAAGAGGTAGTATTGCCTAAGAAGATCAAATTCTCTCATAAAGCATTGTTGAATCTTGATTATATGACTGTAAATCCATATAGATGGACAACAGACGCAGAAATCAATGAGTTGATCGTTAAGACTATCAACAACTACAATATGAGATGTAAGGAAATCCTTGGTGTTTATAGTCGCAAGAAGAATGTTGCTAGTGTTGGTGATGAACTTCCAAACGGCATCGTTCAAATGGCTAAAGTTTACGTTGCACAAAAACGTAAATTGAACATCGGTGACAAGATGGCTGGTCGTCACGGTAACAAAGGTATTGTTTCTAAGGTTGTTCGTGATGAAGATATGCCATTCTTAGCAGACGGAACACCTGTTGATATAGTATTGAATCCTCTTGGTGTGCCTTCACGTATGAACTTGGGTCAGATCTACGAAACAGTATTAGGTTGGGCAGGTAAGAAACTTGGTGTTAAGTTTGCAACACCTATTTTCGACGGTGCTACATTAGATCAGATCAACGGTTACATGAAGGAAGCAGGTCTCCCAGAAAATGGTAGTGTTCAACTTTATGATGGTGGCACTGGTAATCCATTCGACCAAAAAGCAACAGTAGGTTATATCTATATGCTTAAGTTGCACCATATGGTTGATGACAAGATGCACGCACGTTCAATAGGACCTTACTCATTGATCACACAACAACCATTAGGTGGTAAAGCACAATTCGGTGGTCAACGTTTCGGAGAAATGGAAGTTTGGGCTCTCGAGGCATTCGGAGCAAGTAACATCTTACAAGAAATATTGACTGTAAAATCTGACGATGTCAACGGAAGAGCAAAAGCCTACGAAGCAATCGTTAAGGGTGAAAGCATGCCAACTCCGGGTATCCCAGAATCATTCAATGTTTTAATCCATGAATTACGTGGACTCGGACTTGAAATTACGTTTGAATAATAATGTTCTATAATATTAACCTAATATATGGCTTTAAGTAAGAACACAATAAATAGCAATTTTTCCAAGATTACAGTTAGTCTTGCTTCACCAGAGTCTATTGAAAAACGCTCTTTCGGTGAGGTTTTAAAACCAGAGACAATTAACTATCGTACATACAAACCAGAACGTGATGGTTTGTTCTGCGAAAGAATTTTCGGACCGGTTAAAGACTGGGAATGTCATTGCGGAAAATATAAACGTATTCGTTATAAAAACATCGTCTGCGACCGTTGCGGTGTGGAAATTACAGAGAAGAAAGTTAGACGTGAACGTACAGGTCACATCAAGTTGGTGGTTCCTGTAGCTCATATCTGGTACTTCCGTTCCTTGCCTAATAAAATAGGTGCATTGCTCGGTATGCAAACTAAAAAGTTGGATAGCATCATTTACTATGAACGCTATGTTGTTATCCAACCAGGTATTAAAGAACAAGATGGTATTAACTATCTCGACTTCCTCACAGAAGAAGAATACCTCGATATAATGGAATCTCTTCCAATCGAAAATCAATATTTACCGGAAGATGATCCAAATAAATTCATCGCTAAGATGGGTGCAGAAGCTGTTTATGATTTGTTATCACGTCTTGACTTGGACAAAATGTCATACGAACTTCGTGACAGAGCAAGTAAAGAAAAGGCACAACAACGTAAACAAGACGCTTTAAAACGTCTCCAAGTTTTTGAATCATTCCGCGATGCTCAAAAACGTATCGAAAACCGTCCAGAATGGATGATCTTGAAAGTCATCCCTGTTACACCTCCAGAATTGCGCCCATTGGTGCCTCTCGATGGTGGACGTTTCGCTACATCTGACTTGAACGATTTATATCGTCGTGTTATTATCCGTAATAACCGTCTTAAACGTCTTATCGAAATCAAAGCTCCAGACGTAATCATGCGTAATGAGAAACGTATGCTCCAAGAAGCTGTTGACTCATTATTAGATAACTCACGTAAATCAAGCGCTGTTAAGACAGACTCAAATCGTCCTCTTAAATCTTTAAGCGACAGCTTGAAAGGTAAACAAGGTCGTTTCCGTCAAAACTTGCTCGGTAAACGTGTTGACTACTCTGGTCGTTCTGTTATCGTTGTAGGTCCAGAACTCGATATGCACGAATGCGGTCTTCCAAAAGATATGGCAGCGGAACTCTACAAACCATTCATCATCCGTAAGATGATTGAACGTGGTATTGTTAAGACTGTTAAATCTGCTAAGAAAATCGTTGACCGTAAGGATCCAGTCGTATGGGACATCCTCGAAAACGTATTGAAAGGTCACCCAATCTTATTGAACCGTGCTCCTACATTGCACCGTCTCGGTATCCAAGCCTTCCAACCAAAACTCGTTGAAGGTAAGGCAATCCGTCTCCACCCACTCGTATGTACAGCTTTCAACGCTGACTTCGACGGTGACCAGATGGCTGTTCACTTGCCATTGGGTAACGCAGCAGTTCTTGAAGCACAGATCTTGATGTTGGCTTCACACAATATCTTGAACCCTGCAAACGGTGCTCCTATTACAGTTCCTTCTCAAGACATGGTTCTCGGTTTGTACTATATTACAAAACCACGTAAGAGCACACCAGAACATCCTGTTAAGGGCGAAGGTAAGTCATTCTATGCTCCAGAAGAAGTTATCATCGCTTACAATGAGAAGAAAGTCGATATGCACGCTATCATTTACGTCAACGTTGACGTACGTAAAGAAGACGGCACTATCGTAAATGAAAAGATAGAGACAACTGTTGGTCGTGTTCTCTTCAATGAGGTCGTTCCAAAAGAGTTTGGATTTATCAATAAATTATTAAATAAGAAAGCTTTACGTGATATCATCAGCGTAATGGTTAAACTTCTTGGTACAGCTACCACAACAAAATTCTTGGACGCTATCAAGAATATGGGTTACGAAATGGCTTACAGAGGTGGTCTTTCATTTAACCTTGGTAATGTCTTGGTTCCTACAATAAAAGAAGAATTGATCCAAGAGGCTAACGAAGAAGTTGCTGCTATCCGTGAAGAATATAATATGGGTTTCATCACATCAAACGAACGCTACAACAAGATTATCGACATTTGGGGTCATGTTGTAACTAAGTTGACAGAAGAGGTTATGACACTTCTTCCAAAAGATGACCAAGGATTTAACCCTGTATATATGATGTTGGACTCAGGTGCTCGTGGTTCTAAAGAACAGATCCGTCAGCTCTGCGGTATGAGAGGTCTTATGGCTAAACCACAAAAGTCATCAGCTTCAAGTGGTGCAGAAATCATCGAAAACCCTATTTTGTCTAACTTCAAAGAAGGTCTTTCTGTTCTTGAGTACTTTATCTCTACACACGGTGCTCGTAAGGGTCTTGCTGATACCGCGTTGAAGACAGCTGACGCTGGTTACTTGACACGTCGTCTTGTTGACGTAGCTCACGATGTTATCATCAACGAAAAAGATTGCGGTACACTCCGTGGCTTGACAATTAGCGCATTACGTAGAGGTGACGAAATTATCGAATCTCTCTATGACAGAATCTTAGGCCGTGTTGCTCTTCATGATGTATTCCACCCACAAACAGGTGAGTTAATCATCAACGGTGGTCAAGAAATCACAGAAGATATCGCTAAGAGAATCTCTGAATCACCAATAGAAAGCGTCGAAATCCGTTCTGTATTGACATGCGAATCAAAACGCGGTGTTTGTGCAAACTGCTACGGACGTAACCTTTCTTCAGGTAAACTCGTTCAAAGAGGTGAAGCTGTTGGTGTTATCGCTGCTCAATCAATTGGTGAACCTGGTACACAGTTGACATTGCGTACTTTCCACCAAGGTGGTACAGCGTCAACAACATCAGACGATTCTTCAATCAAGGCTAAATATAATGGTATCCTCGAAATCGATGAACTCCGTGTCGTTGACTATAAAGAAGATTCAGTTGATCCAGTAACAGGTGAACATAAAGAATATCAAGTTGTTGTTGGTCGTTCAGCTGAAATGAGAATCATCGACAAGAAGACAGGCGTAGCTCTCACAACTGCTAATATCCGCTATGGTTCTAAACTCTATGTTAAACCTAACACAGAAGTTAATGCCGGCGACCTTATCTGTGAATGGGATCCATATAACGCATTGATTCTCTCAGAATATCAAGGTAAAGTTCAATACGAAAATATCGTTGAAGGTATAACATTCCGTAACGAATCTGACGAACAAACAGGTTATAACGAACGTGTTATCATCGAAGGTCGTAAATATTCAAAGAACCCATCAATTTCTATCGTTGACAAACATGGTGATGTTATCAAGTCATACGACTTGCCAGTAGGCGCTCACATTATGGTAGAAGATGGTGCTAAGATTAAGGCTGGTGATATGCTCGTTAAGATTCCTCGCGCTACAGGTAAGTTGGGCGACATCACTGGTGGTCTCCCACGCGTTACAGAATTGTTCGAAGCTCGTAACTCTTCAGAACCTGCAGTTGTTTCAGAAATCGACGGTGTCGTTTCATTTGAAAAGAAACTCGTTCGTGGTAACCGTAAAGTTATCATCACATCTAAGACAGGTGAACAAAAGAGTTATCTTATCCCAACATCAAAACAAATTCTTGCTCAAGAAAACGACTTCATGAAAGCTGGTCAACCATTGTCAGACGGTGCTATCACACCTGCTAACATCTTGGCTATCGAAGGTCCTATGAAAGTTCAAGAATTTATCGTTAACGAAATCCAAGAAGTTTATCGTTCACAAGGTGTAACAATCAATGGTAAACACTTCGAAGTTATCGTTCGTCAAATGATGCGTAAAGTTGAAATCGACGATCCAGGTGATACACGCTTCCTCGAAGGCGAACTCGTCAATAAACTTACATTCCAAGAATGCAATGACGAAATCTTCGGTAAGGTTATCGTTACTGACAGC
Source organism: Bacteroidales bacterium (assembly GCA_017549605.1). Classification (GTDB taxonomy): domain Bacteria; phylum Bacteroidota; class Bacteroidia; order Bacteroidales; family F082; genus Limimorpha. The sequence goes on along the minus strand of JAFYUH010000002.1, from coordinate 27,242 downwards.
GGTGATTCTGAAAACCTCGTTAACGGTCAGATGATTACAGTAAGAAAGCTTCGTGATGAAAACTCTATCTTGAAACGTAAAGATAAGAAACTTGTTGAAGCTCGTGATGCTCAACCAGCAACAGCACACCAAGTGTTGCAAGGTATCACAAGAGCAGCTCTTCAAACAGAAAGTTTCATCTCAGCTGCATCATTCCAGGAAACAACAAAGGTCTTGACATTGGCTGCAATCAACGCTAAGTCAGATACTCTTGAAGGAATGAAAGAAAACGTTATCGTTGGTCATAAGATTCCTGCAGGTACAGGTTTACGCGAATACGATGATTTAATCGTTGGCGCTCGCGAAGATTATGAACCAATAGTCAGCGAAAGAGAAACTGTAGTTGAAGAATAATACAACTAAATACATTTAAAAATAGGTTGGTTTTTAAAACCGACCTATTTTTTTTGAAAAAATAAATTATCTTTGTGATAGATTAAAAAATATAATTATGGAAAATAATAACAATAATAAGAATCAGATCAATATTGAATTGACTGATGAAATAGCAGAAGGTATCTATTCAAATCTTGCTATTATAGCTCATTCTCCAACAGAATTCGTTGTCGATTTCATTAAGTTGATGCCAGCTTCACCAAAGGCAAAAGTCAAGTCAAGAATTATATTGACCCCACAAAATGCAAAAAGACTTTATAAGGCTTTGGCAGAAAATATCAGTAAATACGAATCAACACATGGTCCAATAAAAGACGTAAACGAGAAGTTGCCTCCATTTACGATGGGTGGACCAGCTGCACAAGCATAAAAAAAGCTGACTTAGTCAGCTTTTTTTCTTTTTATTAACCTTATTATATAAACTCAATATTGTCTTCTTTGGTGTATTTTTCGCAATAGTGGCATCTTAAGTTAACCTTGCCGCATTCATCTTTCATAACCTTGAATTTTGTAGGAACACTTTCTTTGTTTGTGACGCAGTTAGGGTTGAAACATTTTACGATGCTGTCAATGTGGTCAGGAATTTGAATGCTATGCTTGCTAATTACTTCAAAATCTTTAATCTCAATAAGAGATGCTGTTGGAGCAACTAAAGCTATTTTGTTGATAACTTCTGGTTCAAAGAATTTGTCGCTGATCTTTATGATACCTTTTTTACCATATTTCTTGCTGTCTAAATTTGTTCCGAAGTAAACAGAATTTTTTGAATGTTCGAGGTCTAAAATCTTAACGACTTCAAAAACTTTATTTGCAGGAATATGGTCGATTACAGTTCCGTTTTCAATTGCTGATACTATAAGTTCTTTTCTCTTGTCCATGATTTTTAAATCTTAATGTTAATAAATTTATTTAAGACCAAGTATTGCTGCTATCAAAGCTTGGCGAACAAACAATCCGTTTTGTGCTTGTTGGAAATAATAAGCTTTAGGATTTGCATCAACATCTGTATGAATCTCGTTTACACGAGGTAGTGGGTGGAGGATACGGCAGTTTGGTTTTGAGTTTTCAAGCATCTCATTACGCAAGATATAAGAATTCTTTACTTTTTCGTATTCCAATGGATCTGGGAAACGTTCGCGTTGAACTCTTGTCATATAAATGATATCTGAATGAGGGATGACCTCTTCAAGGCTTGTATATTCATGATATTCGAGACCAGCATTCTTGATGTATTGAATTACAGTTTCAGGCATTCTGAGTTCTACTGGAGATACGAAGTTGAACTTTGCTTTGAAGTTGCACATGGCTTGTACAAGGCTGTGTACGGTACGACCGTATTTCAAGTCACCAACCATAGTGATTTCAAGGTTTTCAAGAGTGCCTTGGGTTTTTCTGATTGAATAAAGGTCTAAGAGACATTGTGTAGGGTGTTGGTTTGCACCGTCACCAGCATTGATGATAGGCACCTTTGATACTTCAGAAGCATAACGAGCTGATCCGTCAACAGGGTTGCGCATTACGATAAGGTCTGCGTAGCTTGCCACCATCATGATTGTGTCTTTCAAAGATTCGCCTTTTTGAAGACTTGTTCCTGCTGTGCTGCTGAAACCTATAACATTGCCACCAAGGAGTTGTATTGCGGTTTCAAAACTAAGTCTTGTTCTTGTAGAAGCCTCAAAGAACAAAGAAGCGATAACTCTACCATTTAATAAGTTTTGAAGACGGTTCTTTTCAAAGTCTTCAGCTATGTCAAGAATGTGACAGATTTCTTCCGGTGTGTAGTCGTAAATTGAAATCAGGCTACGGTCTTTAAGTGAAATAGACATTGTTGATTTTGATTTAGAGTTAAATAATAAAGAAAATTAACAAAAAGACACAAAAAAAGACGGCGAATGTCCGTCTGCAAAAAATGAAATAAAACTGCTGATTTACTCACTTGTAAATCTCCTATCTCATTGTTATTTAATAATGTTATATTGCGTGTCATCAAAGTGCAAATTTATGATTTTTTTATTTTCTTACAACAAAAAAATGATAATTTTTTTTAAGAAAAAAATACTTGACAAAGCCTGATTGACGTGCTATTTTTGTAATGGAAATTATATGACTTAAATTGTTGAAAGGAGGTGTTGTTTATGTATGTTTTATAATTTTTAGAATCCAAGAAAAAAACCATTATTTAACCAAATTAACCAAATTTATTTATTATGAAATCTAAAATTATCTATGTGATAATGCTTATAGTAGTATTATCTGTTTTCAATGTAAACTTAAGTGCTCAAAACGGTTGTGATCTATGTGGACCTGCTTCTGGTTCATATAGGAATTTGCCTATTGGAAATTATTCCGCAACAATAGGTGCTGGTTGTGAAAGTAGAGGTCTGTACTCTTTTTCATTGGGCTATGTCGCTAAATCTAATCAGACCAATGCTATAGCAATGGGGAAATATGTTAAGGCACAGGCTCCTAATTCCGTTGTGATAGGATCTGGTGTAAATGGTGATGAATCACGATTGCTGACAAATAATGTTTCCAATAGTTTGATGGTCGGATTTAATAGCTGCTATCCGACATTATTCGTTTCTACATCTAGTGATTATAATAATACGGGAAAGGTCGGTATAGGTAATGTCATTTCTCCTAGAGCAAAACTGCATATCAGATCCGATGGTAATGAAGATGCCGGAATAATTCTAGAGTCGGTCAGTTCTTCAAGAACGGCATATATACAATTGTTTGATGATAAGAATAAGATTATGTTCAGACCTAATGCTGGTTTGTCTATACTCTCTCAAAATTCAAATATTAATCTTGATGCCAATCTGGTGCAGATGAATGCCAAGGTGACGATAGAAATGCCAGAAGGTTCTTCTGAAGATTATGCTCTGTCAGTGTCTGGCGGAATCGTTACAACAAAGGTTATGGTTAAGGAAGTGTCAGAGTGGCATGACTATGTCTTTGATGATGACTATGAGCTGATGTCTATCAATAATGTTGCTCAGTATATCGATAAGAAAGGACATCTTCCAGACATTCCTTCGGAACAAGAGGTGTTGATGAATGGTTATGATATGGTTGAAATGGATGGTCTTCTTTTGAAAAAGATAGAGGAACTGACATTGTATGCCATTGAGTTGAACGATTTGATAAAACGCCAACAGGAAGTAATAGAGTCTTTGTTATCCAAATAACATCAATAAAATCCAAATAATATGAAACGGAAATATATGGGAATATTTCTAATGGGATTGCTATGTCTTGTTAGTAATGGGGAATTGTTTTCACAGCATTGTCTCAAGATGTATTATGATAGAAATGGAAATAGGATTAGTTTCAATGTGAACGAGTGCGTGAAAGATTGGAGAGGCCTCGCTGATAATGATGCTGAAGAAAGTGTATGTGATAAAACGGAAGAAGTGATGCTTTATCCAAATCCCAACAATGGAAGATTTAGAGTGGAATTGGATAATGACACTGATGACTTGGTGGAGATGTCTGTGTATGACAATAAAGGTGTTCTGGTGAATAGTCAGAAATTTACTGATGTGATAGATGTTGATATTAGCACTAATCCGGCAGGTGTGTATCTGCTGAGAATTTCTAAGAGTGACGATGTGAGAAGTGTGATTGTTGTAAAACTTTAAGGTGGATGCTATGAAAAGGTATGTAGTTTATATATTGTTAATATTGGTACTTCCAACAGAAGTTGTTTCGCAAGATATATATCAGCAGACGACTATAGAATTGAATGATGTGTTTGATGATGAAAAGTCGTATTTGTGTCAGGCGACGTCATCGATAGAACTGTTGCCTGGTTTTTCTTATGCTCCGACATCTAATAATGAAATGTCGTTGTCGATAGATCGGTATTCTGTTTATCCTCCGTCAGATGGCGTTTATGGTGGTAATGATATCGATGAGAATTGCGTGGTCGGTAGTATTCCAGGAGTGTTGAATGTTGGTTCCACAGGTGCTGCTAATTATTCAATTGATATTCAGTTGCCGCAAGCATTGGGTGGAATGACTCCTAAATTGTCAATGGCATATAATAGTCAAAGTGCTAATGGACTTTTGGGCTGGTCGTGGGATTTAATAGGTTTGTCTTCGATAGAACGTGTTGGTCAGACGGAATATCATGATGGGAAATTTACAGGTGTCGATTTTGTTAATGACAGGTATGCAATCGATGGTCAACGACTGATGACGGTAGGGGATAATGAATATAAAACTGAGATTGATAACTTTGATAAGATTGTTTCTTATAAAGGATTAAAAAAAGGTCCCGATTATTTTGTCGTATGGAAGAGTGACGGAACGATATGGGAATACGGATGTACTGAAGATTCTAAAGTGGAACCTCAAGGCAATGATGGCATTGTGCTTAAATGGTTGTTGAATAAAATTTCTGATAGAAGTGGTAATGCAATTACCTATGAGTATTATGAAAATAATCCAACGGGAGAGTCTTATGTGAAAAGTATAAAGTATACTTCAAATGAAAATGCAGGCATTAAACCTGCTTACAATGTGGTGTTTCAGTATGATGAAAGGTCGGATGTGAGTGTGGGATATATTAATGGTTCTCAAGTTACAGATGCTAAAGTGATAAGTAAGATAGAAGTGCTTAATAATTATTCTGGTAAAAAGATGATTGAGTATTCTCTGGAATATGATGAACCAGGAAGTTATGATGACAATTACTATATGCATTATCGGTTGAAATCAATACGGTTGACAATAGATGGTGTGAAGGTAAATCCTACGCAGATTGTATGGAATTCTAAGGATAAATGGAATGATGGCAATCCTGACGATTATAAGAAATATGAACTGGATAAGAGGATATTCAATAAGGTGTCTTTTGTCGGTGATTTTAACGGAGATGGTTTCTCTGATGTTTTGTTAGTGCCGTATAAGGTTCAGAATGTATATGCTTCAGATATCGAAGGCGAGGTGTATTTGAATAATGGCGATGGATCGTTTGCTAAGGAGCCTGTGACCAAAGTTGCATTCAGTAAAAATCTGGAATGGATATATGTTTGTGATATTGACGGCGATGGAACAGATGATATTGTCCCCTATGAAGTCCATTATGATAGTTATGGGAATTTTGAGTCGGTTGGATTTACTGTTCGAATTATGGCGAATGGCAGTTTTATAAATAGAAAACTTTATGTAAACACAAAAGCTGTGTCATTATTGCCATGTAATTGGGTGGATAAAGATAAATGTGGTCTTTTGATTCTAGAAACATATGATGGCAAGAAAAATAAAGATCTGGCAAAATGTATTTATTTTAAAAACGGAGAGCTCGTGATTGAGGATGTACAGAATAGTAATACAGTCAATGGTAAAAACATTAATTGTATGGCTATGGATATATCTGGAGATGGAATGGGCGAGTTGCTTTCATTGGATGAGAATGGTTATAAGGTTTATCGTATAAATAATTCAAATGGTTTGTGGCTTGAAGACTATTGCTCTGGGAATGATTTGACAAGTAAAATATATCCTTTCCCTAATGATTATAATGGGGATGGAAAAATGGATTTACTGTATTATGATTCTTCAGGTTTGTGGAGTATTGTCTTGTCAACTGGTATGTCGTTTACATCTCCAACTGTTTTTTTGAGAAATAATCTGTTCCAAAATGTAAGGCTTAATGAAAAGGATAGATATCGTTATTCTTTACAGGAAATGCAAAAACCGACAATAGCTATTAGAACGGCAGACTTTGATGGAGATGGTGCAGCTGATGTCGGGGTGTTTAGTAATACTGGTGGTAATTATTATCTTCAAATCGGTTTTTCTCCGTATAAAAAAGATCAGTCGTCATACTCGTTTTTATATTATAAGAGGTATTATATGCCGATAAATTATTCGCATCAGACCATACAGCTAGGTCGGTTTTTTCCACAGGATAATGTTTCAATATTGTCAGCTTTGCCAAGGAATCCGTCAAGCGCAAGCAGGGCGTATGTGGTGTCATTGTATCCTAACTCTAAGATTTATAGCGTGGAGAAAATCATGGATGGTATGGGTAATGTGACGGAACTTTCTTATGATTATCTGATTGCTAATGGTAAAAATAAAGATGGATTCTATACTTGTAGTGGTAATGTGGATAATTATAAGGTGGCAAGGAAATCTGTGCCGATATTGGCATTAAAGGAGCATAAAAATTATAATATAAACGGGAAGCCAGTTGTTGTAAGGTATAATTATCATAATGCGTTGGTGCATAAAAGAGGTCATGGATTTGTAGGTTTTGAACGTATAAATGTCAGGAATTATATTGACGACAATCTTGTTGGTAGAGTGATGCGAGAATACAGTCTGGAGCCATTGGGATCTTATTGCATACCGCTGCTGACATCGGAAAAACATTTTCATGGGGAGAACCAATTGATCAAAGAACATTACTTTGAATATAAAATGTATTCTTGTAATAAGAATGCTAAAGTGGTTATACCATTGCCGTTACAAGATAGAGAAGCGGTTTTTGACGTTGATAAAAAAGCTGTGGTGTTGAAAAATATTATCACTGTGAATACTTATGAGTCAGATGTGTCTTCGGATAATTCTTATGGTAATCTTGTGCGGTTGAAAAAGACAATGAAAGGTTTTGATAATATAAAGACGTTAGATCCAGGAACATGTCAGTACTTTGAAGAAACGAGTGTGGATTATGATGACGATATCTCTGATTGGATTGTCAATAGACCTAAGAAGATCGTGAAGTATGTTGGTGCTAAAGATGATGATATAATAGGAGATGTTCGTCTGATGGAGTATGATGGGGTAAATCCGATGAGACTGGTAAAAGAAACAATGATACCTAATGTAAATGCTGATGCTAATGATTCTTTAACGATTGTGAATTGCTATAAATATGATGCAGTTGGTAATATTATAGAACAGTCGATATCATCACCTTCATTGAAAAATGAAAAAGTCATAAAGTCTGAATATGGCATTAATTATAAGTGTAGATACAAAACAAAATCTATAGATGAGATTGGCAGGGAAGTGGTCTGTAAGTATGATGATGATTTTGGCGTATTGAAATCAACTGTTGATTACAATAATCAGATTACTCGTGTTGATAATAAACCATTTGGTATTGAAAGTGCTATGCTTTTGCCTGATGGAATGAAAACGGTGAAAGTGTTGAGATGGTCAAAAAACAACAAATATGCTCCGGAAAATTCATCTTATTATTGTTGGGAAAAAAGTGTTGGAAAGGCAGAATCGATGGTCTTTTATCATAAGTCTGGATGTGAATTGAGAACGGTTACGTTTGATATAAATGGCAAGGCTGTTATTGTTGATAAGGAGTATGATGATTTCGGAAACTTGAAGCGTGAATCGTATCCTTATTACGAAGAAGAAGATAAGTTGTTCGTTTCTAATGTATATGATTCATACAATAGAATAGTTGAGACGACATATCCGGGTGGAAATAAGGTGAGTTATATGTATGATGGCAATAACGTTAATACGGAAAGTGTTACTGCAGAAGCGTTAAAGAAATACAGTAAGGCGTCCTATAATGTTATGGGATGGATGACGAGTATCGTGGATAACGGCGGCAACGAAGTTGAATATGAGTATTATAGTGATGGAAAACTTAAATCTGCTCAGATAGGTGAAAATAAGCTTACTCGTATATCTGTTACTTATGACAACCGTGGAAATAGGACCTCGGTATATGATCCCAATTGTGGAAAGATGTCGTATAAATATGATGCTCTCGGCAATTTGAGGAAGGTCTCGAATGAACAGTATGCCGTTGAAATGGAATACGATGTCTTGGGGCGAATGATGGTAAGAAAAGAGAGTGATTTGCGATATAATAAGAGGTCGGTGGTAAGGTGGGAGTATAGTTGCTCTAATGGTTATGACGGATTGCTAAACTGTGTCACATCTTCTAAAGGTCATCAGATTGAATATGTGTATGACAATAAGTTCAGGCTTAAATATAAAATAGAGACGATAATGGGGAAAAAATATAAGACAGATTATTCGTATGATGAGGCTAATAGGGTTTCAAGTATATCATATCCTTCAGGTTTATGCGTGTCTAAAAAATATTCTAACTCTGGTTATGAGAGGATGGTGTGTGATGATAAGACTGGAACCGTGTTGTGGAAGACGGATAAAACTAATTCTAACGGTTGCATAACGGAATGCCAGTTTGGCAATGGATTGAAGTCAAGGTATTCGTATAATCCATATAGCGGTATGCTTGAGAAGATAGAGACGAATAAGGATGATATTAGTGTGCAGAATCTGTCTTATAGTTATGATGGAATTGGTAATATGCTATATAGATGTGATGCCAATGGTTATAATTGTGAAGAGTTTGAGTATGATTGCTATGATAGATTAACGAAGATAATCTTGAATGGAGATGTGAAAGGTAAGACAGACTATTGTAAAAATGGTAATATTAGTAAAAAAGAAGCTGATGGTGTGAATGTGTTGTATAATGCCATTTATGCAATTGACAAACCTAATGCTATTTTGAGTGCAAACAGCGATGATGAAAAAATGTATGAAAGATTTGGTTATAGCATAGAGTATTCAACTTATGATAATGTGGTCGCAATAAATGCTGAGAATAAGTCTTTGTCGATAAATTATGGCTGTGACAATAATAGGATATTCATGTATAGTAGTGTTGGGGGAAAGGTGAAAGTGAAGACTTATGTCGGTAATTGTGAATATATAGAAGAGGACGGCGTAACGACGGTCTTGACATATTTGGAAGGCCCAATGGGAGTTTTTGCAGTACATGTCAATGATGGCGATGAGTCTATAAATTATATTCATAAAGATAACCTTGGGTCATGGAGTGTTATTACGGATGAAGATGGTAGAGTGTTGCGGAAGTTAAGTTTCGATGCATGGGGAAATATGCGAGACCCGGAAAAGTGGGAAGATGATGCTGATGAAATGTCAATGTTGTATGACAGAGGGTTTACGGGACATGAACATCTTTGTGGTTTTGGACTTATAAATATGAATGGCAGACTATATGATCCGTTGCTTTCTATGATGTTGAGTCCGGATAATAATATACAGATGCCACAGTCATCGCAGAATTTCAATAGGTATAGTTATTGCCTGAACAATCCTCTTAAATATAATGACCCGAGTGGTGAATTTGTTGAAAGTATTGCTTTCGGCATAGTTGGAGGTGCTGCTAATCTTGTGCTTAACGCAAGAAATATTGATTCCTTTGGAGAGGCTGCCTTGCTGTTTGGAGTCGGTTTTGTGAAAGGTTTCCTGACAGAGATCACAGTGGGACAATCTTGGTTTTTGCAGGTTGGTGTCGGCGCTGTAATCGAAGGCGTGATATCAGGTGTTAATTGTATGGTTAGCATCGGAGATGGCAACTTTGATTTTGGCGGTGATGATTGGAATAGTGTGAAGTCAGCATCGCATTATGGATTAGGTAGCGGTCTGGTGAAGAGTTTTATGTATACCTATATGACGGAACCGACGGATGAGCAATATGGGATAAGTTGGTTCGAAACGAGTTATCACAGAGAATTATCCCATGGTATTACCTCTCTAGTGGCTCATGGAATGGGCTGCTGGTTTAGTGACCAACCGTTTTTGTCATCAATGAAGTTTAAAGATGTTGGTTTTGACTTGAAAATGCTGGGTATCATTGCAAGGCGATTGATGTCTTCTTATGTCAATAGTCTGGGTTTTGGTGAAGAAGCATTGGACGAGAGAGCTCGTGAAATAAAAAAATCAATATTGGATGAATTGTTGACGGAGATTCCAGACCATCCTGATTTTGAATATACATGTGAGTTGTTGGGCGTATTTGTTGAGGATTTTAGATTGTATGTTGTGGGTAATGTGTTCCAAATGTTGCCTGGTGAGATGCTTGAAATATACCCTAAGCCATATATGGAAGAAGTGATAACATTTCCATTTAGTTACAGCCTATTCAAGACCTTATTTTTTAATAAGCAATAATGTCTTATACATGAGTTTTTTTGTTATCTTTGTGCCTTAAATTAAATAAAGACTAATATGTTAGAAGAAATCTTGAGACAGCTTTTTGTCGATGCATTTACAAAGTTATACGGACAGGAACCTCCTGTACAACAGATTAATTTTCAAAAGACCCGTCCTGAATTTGAAGGAGATTTGACAGTGGTTGTTTTCCCATTTGTTAAAATGGCGAAAAAATCACCAGAAGTGATGGCCGATGAACTTGGTAAGGAAATTGTCTCACAAAGTGAAATCGTTTCTAAGTACAATGTAGTGAAAGGCTTCCTTAATCTGTTGATCTCTGATAATTATTGGCTCTCATTCTTTGCGGAAAATCATAAGAATGAACTCTTTGGAAGAAAACAGATTACAGGTGCACCTATCGTTGTTGAATACTCATCACCTAATACAAACAAACCTTTGCACTTAGGTCATATCCGTAATAACCTTTTAGGATGGAGTGTCTCTGAAATATTAAGAGCTAATGGTGAGAACGTAGTTCGTGTTAATCTCGTAAATGACAGAGGTATTCATATTTGCAAAAGTATGATCGCATGGCAAAAGTGGGGCGAAGGCTGCACTCCTGAATCAACAGGTAAAAAAGGCGACCATCTCATCGGTGACTTCTATGTCTTGTTTGACAAGCATTATAAAGAAGAAGTAAAACAGTTGCTTCCTGCCAATTATGACGAATTGAATGACGAAGAAAAAGAAAAGGCTAAGGCTGCTGCTGAAGAAAATTCTGTATTGATGCAAGAGACACGTGAGATGCTTAGAAAATGGGAAGCAGGTGATGAAGAAATTCGTCAGTTATGGGAAACCATGAATCAATGGGTTTATGATGGATTTGATGTGACTTACGATCGTCTCGGCGTTGCCTTTGAAAAGATCTACTATGAATCACAGACATATCTTTTAGGTAAGAAGACCGTTAACGAAGGTTTGGAGAAAAATGTTCTCTACAGACGTGAGGACGGTTCTGTATGGTGCGACTTGAGAAACGAAGGCCTTGATGAGAAGTTGTTGCTCCGTAGAGATGGAACATCAGTTTATATGACACAGGATCTTGGAACAGCTCAGCTTCGTTATGAAGAGTATCAGCCTAAGAAATTGATATACGTTGTTGGTAATGAACAAAACTATCACTTCGATGTATTGAAACGTGTTCTCGTTAGATTGGGTTACGACTGGGGTAATGATATTGAACATCTTTCATACGGTATGGTTGAATTGCCAAATGGCAAGATGAAATCTCGTGAAGGTACTGTCGTTGATGCTGATGACTTGATGGACGAAATGGTTAAGACAGCAAAGAGCGTTTCAGAAGAACTCGGCAAAGCACATGGCCTCACAGAAGAAGAGTCAAATCGCTTGTATGATATGATCGGTATCGGTGCGTTGAAATATTTTATCTTGAAGGTTGATCCTAAGAAGACAATGTTGTTCGACCCACAAGAGTCTATAGATTTCAATGGTAATACAGCTTCATTTATCCAGTATACTCATGCTCGTATCTGTTCAGTGATACGTAAAGCTCAAGATAATGGTATTACTTTCGGCGATGAAATTCCAGTTAAGGATATGCACGCTAAGGAAAAGATGCTATTGGTTAACATATATAACTGGCCAGCATTGTTAGAACAAGCTGCTATCAATAGAAGTCCAGCTATGATCGCTAACTATATCTACGACTTGGCAAAAGACTTCAACCAATTCTACCAAGAATGTAGCATTATGAAAGAAGATGATGCTAATAGAAGAGAGTTCAGACTTCAATTGGCAGACATGACTGCTAAGTTGTTGCGTAATGCTTCTGGTTTACTTGGAATATCAATGCCTGAAAAAATGTAAAACATAAAAAGATGAATGTCTTTTATTTACCTGATGCACAAATAGGAACTATCTCCTTCCCAGAAGAGGAGTCGAAACATATTGTCAAAGTTCTTCGTATGAAGGAAGGAGATGGTTTCTGTGTAACAGATGGAAACGGCAGTCTCTATGATGCGGAACTGATAGACGCTCACCCAAAGAGGGCAATGGCTAATCTTTCCAATCAAAGGGCTGGATATGACATCAGAGACTTTAAGGTGTCTATCGCGATTGCTCCTACAAAACTCAATGAGAGAACAGAATGGTTCCTTGAGAAAGCTACAGAAATAGGTATCGATGAGGTGAAATTGTTTTCATCGTATCATTCAGAACGCAGGGTGGCAAATGTGGAGCGCTTTAAGAAAATCGTGGTCTCTGCAATGAAACAGTCGGTCAAGTCAAAGATGCCGCTTGTTGAAGAAATGGTGTCCTTTGATAAGTTGGTGAAACAAAACTATGATGGACAGAAGTTCATTGCGTGGATTGATGATGATGTCAAAGATCAACTCTGTGACTTGTATAAGAAAGGCGAGAATGCCTTGGTGTTGATAGGTCCGGAGGGCGATTTTAGCAAAGAAGAAGTTGCATTGGCAAAAGAAAATGGTTTTGTTCCGGTAAGCTTAGGCGAGGCGCGTCTTAGAACCGAGACCGCAGCAGTGGTGGCTTGCCATACAATACAACTGATTAACCAAATGAAATAAATCAAGAACCTTTAACCAATTTAAATTTATGAAAAAAATATTGATGATAGTTTTTATGGTGTTCTCCATAAATGCTTTTGCTCAAAAAACACAGGTTGCAGTATTGAAATATAAAGGCGGTGGTGATTGGTATTCGAATCCAACATCATTGCCCAACCTTGTTAAGTATTGCAACCAGAATATAAATACAGATATTGATGTCAATGTGACTGTAGTGGATGTCGGAAGTCTTGATATTTTCAATTATCCATTCGTGCATATGACGGGTCATGGCAATGTGTTTTTTGATGAGAATGACGTTAGCAATATTAGAAGTTATTTATTGGCCGGCGGATTCCTTCATATTGACGACAATTACGGAATGAAGGATTACGCTATGAGTCAGATGCAGAAAGCTTTCCCTGAATTGCAATGGGTTGAGCTTCCGTATTCTCATGAGATTTTTAAGAAACCATATCAGTTTCCTGATGGCCTGCCTAAGATCCATGAACACGACAATAAAGCGCCTCAGGCTTTTGCATTGATATATGAAGGAAGACTTATATGCCTGCTCACTTATGAATGTGACTTGGGTGACGGATGGGAAGACCAAAAGGTGCACTATGACTCGAATGAGACGAGATTGAAAGCTTTGCAGATGGGAGCAAATATAATAAGTTATGCTTTTTCGTATTGATAAGCTTTGATTAGATGAGAAGCGTTGCAGAAGAGAAAAGGTCTTGTGCTTTTTGCGGAAGGGAACTGCTTGGTAGATCGGATAAGAAATTCTGTGATGATGCATGTCGTAACAATTATGCATATCAGCATAATAAATATGACAATGATGTTGTGAATAAGGTAAATAAATCATTGCTGTATAATAGGAATGTTCTTAAGTCGATAACTTGTGGTGGAAGGAAAATCGTTAAGAAGCAGACTCTTATTGATAATAATTTCAATTTTGATGTGATTACAGGAATTTATAGAACGCGTAAGCAACAGGAGTACCGACTGCTTTATGATTATGCATATAAGTGTATCAATGATGAAGATGTGTTAGTGCTGAAATGTTGCTGAATAATAATTAAAGTGGATAATATGTTGAAGAAAATATCTCTTAAATCTTCCGCAATTGCATTGGCTGCTGTTTCGTTGGCTTCATGTGGAAATGATTCTGCAAACCGTTCGGATAAGCCTAATGTCGTTTTTATATTGGCGGATGATCTAGGTTATGCGGATCTGTCGTGTCTTGGACAGACTAAGTTCTCGACACCTAATATAGATGCTCTTGCGTCAAAAGGCATGCTGTTTACTCAGCATTATTCTGGCTCATCAGTTAGCGCTCCATCTAGAAGCTGTCTGATAACAGGACAACATACGGGACATACTTTTATAAGAGGTAATAAAGAGTTGCCAGTGGAAGGGCAGCATCCGTTGCCATCTGAGACTTATACCATATTTCAGATGTTGAAGGACAATGGCTATAAGACGTCTGTCTTCGGCAAATGGGGACTTGGCGCTCCTGCCACGGAAGGCGCTCCTGAAAACCAGAATATCGATGAATTCTTTGGGTATAACTGCCAGCGTCAGGCTCATAACTATTATCCTTATCATCTGTGGCATAATAATGAGAAAATAATTCTGGATGGCAATAAGGGTAAAGATGAAAATGATTATGCTCCATATCTGATACATAAAAAGGCTCTCGACTTCATCAAGGAAAATAAGGATACTACTTTCTTTATGTGGTATACCTCGGTGTTGCCTCATGCAGAGCTTAGGGTTCCGCAAAAGGAACTGTTGGAGTTTGTGGGAAGACCGGAAATGGAAGTTGAGAAGTCTTATGCGGGTTGTGATGAAGGCGAGTATTATAAGAATGGAGGCTATGGCTCTCAGCCTTATACTCATGCGGCTTTCGCGACAATGGTTTCAATACTTGACAGACAGGTCGGCGAAATCTGCGCAACATTGGACAGTCTGGGAATCGCTGACAATACAATAATAGTGTTTACTTCAGATAACGGTCCTCATTTTGAAGGTGGCGCTGATCCTGATTTCTTCGACGGCAACGGCGATTTTCGTGGATATAAGCGTGATCTTTATGAAGGTGGTATAAGAGTGCCGATGATAATAAAATGGAATGATGTCGTTGAAAGAAACAGTAGGTCTAATCATATTTCGGCCTTCTGGGATTTCTTGCCGACAATGGCAGATATAATAGGTGCTGAACTGCCAGAAAATATTGATGGCATCTCATTCTTGCCAGTGCTGGCAGGTCGAGGCGAACAAAAGGAACATGACTATCTGTATTGGGAATTTCATGAGAATAACGGACGTCAGGCAGTAAGACAAGGTGATTGGAAAGCCGTGAAATACGATGTCCATAATGATGGCAAAATAGAGCTTTATGACCTTAGCGTTGATGAGGCAGAAGAGTATGACGTGTCGGAAATGTATCCAGATAAGGTGGCAGAAATGGATTCGTTGATGAAGGTGTCACGAGTTGAATCGGAATTGTTTAGGTTTAGATGAGCGGCTTGTTGAAAAATACACTTACACTGTCTGATGCTTTGAGATTGTCGAGGCCTTTGAGGTTTAACATGATGTTTAAACCAGTTGGCTCGGTGTGCAATCTTGGGTGTTCGTATTGTTATTATCTTGATAAGTTCAAGTCTGATGAGCGTTCGGTCTTGCCATTGGAACTGCTTGAGAAGATAATAAAAGAGTATATCGAGATTAACGATAATGAGCAGATTGTCTTCGATTGGCATGGAGGTGAGCCTTTGCTTTTAGGGTTGGATTATTTCAAGAAGATTGTGGAATTTCAAAAGAGGTATAGGGGAAATAAACATATTTACAATACGATTCAGACTAATGCGACTTTGCTCGACAGTGATTTTGCTTTGTTCTTTAAAGAAAACAATTTCCTTGTCGGTGTCTCGATAGATGGTCCTCAGGATATTCATGATAAGTTTAGAAGGGATAAAGGTGATAATCCAACTTTTCTGAAAGTGATGCGTGGAATAGAGATGCTGCATCGTTATGCTGTTGATTTCAATACGTTGACGACGATAAGTAAGGCGGGTGAGGGCAGAGGCTTGGAAGTGTATGTGTTTATGAAAGATATAGGCAGTCATTACATGCAGTTTATGCCAGTCTTTGAATATGTCAATCCTATAAATAATAATATCGTTTCTCCTTCCGATAAGAATTCGTCATTGGCAGAATGGTCGGTGAATCCTTTGGAGTATGGCCGCTTTATGTGTGACATATTTGACTATTGGGTTAAGAATGATGTCGGTACTTATTTCGTGAATCTCTTTGATTCGACATTGGCGAACTATTGTGGACTTAATCCTGGAACATGCGTGTATTCTGAGACTTGCGGAGCCAATGCAGTAATGGAACGTAATGGCGATATTTATCCATGCGATCATTTTGTGTATCCTCAGTATAAGATCGGTAATGTCAGAGAGTCGTCATTAGAAGAGATTGTGTCTTCAGAGAAAAATACATGTTTTGGTATTGATAAAAGGAATATGCTTCCAAATAAATGTATCAGCTGCAAGTATTATTTTGCTTGTCATGGAGAATGTCCTAAACATAGATTCTCAAAGGATGAGCAAAGCGGATTGGGATTGAATTCTTTGTGTGAAGGCTTGTATCGTTTCTTCTCTCACGTTGATCCATATATGCAAAAAATGAAGAGTTTTGTTTTTGAAGGCAAGGAGGCAAAACTTATAATGGATTGTGATTTTTAATAATTTTAAGTGTATCTTTGTCACTCGTTTTTAACATTGAATAATTAAAGTTTTATATAATGAAAATAGCTGTTCCAACAAGAGATGAACGTGTGGATGATCATTTCGGACATTGTGATCATTACACTATTTTTACAATTGAAGATAATGAAGTTGTCAATAGAGAAACAATGGCATCTCCTCAAGGATGTGGTTGTAAGTCTGGCATCGCTGCTGATTTGCAAGAGCTTGGCGTGGTGATGATGCTCGCTGGTAATATGGGCGAAGGCGCTAAGAGCAAACTCAATGCTCATAATATCAATGTGATTCGTGGTTGCTCTGGTAATGTCGATGAGCTTGTAAACTCATATCTTGAAGGTAAGGTCGCTGATTCTGGTATCGGCTGTACAGAACATGAATGCGGCGATAAAGACGATAAGATAGATGCTCAAAGTTTAAAACTCAAAATATAAAACTATTATGGCTATAATTAAGGAATTGAATGGTTTTGTGCCTAAAATAGGAAATGATTGTTTTATAGCAGAGACCGCCGCTATCGTTGGTGATGTTGCGATGGGTGATGATTGCAGTATCTGGTATGGCGCAGTTCTTAGAGGTGATGTCAACACCATAAAACTTGGCAACAGAGTTAATGTTCAAGATGGTGCTGTGTTACATTCTATATACCAAAAATCAATATGTGATATAGGTGATGATGTGTCTATTGGTCACAATGCTGTTGTGCATGGCGCAAAAATCGGTAACAATGTTCTTGTCGGAATGGGTGCTGTCGTGATGGATAATGCTGTGATTCCAGATAATACAGTCATTGCTGCAGGAACTGTGGTGTTGAGCAATAGTGTTCTTGAACCTGGCGTATATGCTGGCGTGCCTGCTAAAAAAGTCAAAGATGCATCTGATGCAGTAAGCCAGATGGCACATGCAAATGCAGAAGAGTATGTGACTTACAAACAGTGGTTCTTGGATGAGAATAACTATAAATAAAGATGCTAAGTTGCTGAGATTCTAAGATGCTAAGATGTGTGTCTCAGAATCTCAGTAACTTGGAGTTTTAGCAACTCAGTATCTTAACTGCGTATCCTTCAAATTCAATAGTGTCACCTGATACTATCTTTGCGCGTTTGCGTAATTCGATTTCGCCATTGCGTTTGACAAGACCAGCGGTCACAACTTCTTGTGCCATGCTTCCTGATTCAACGAGTCCTGTCGCTTTCAATAAGGCAATCAATGGGATGAATTCATCGCCTTCTCTTAATTCAAATATGATTTCTTGCATAACTTACTTTTTCGCAAATATAATGTTTTTTGTCTAAAGAATCATAACCCAAAACTAAATCTCAATTTCTAGTCCGTCATAAGCCAGCATCATGTTTTCTGGAAGCGTCGGGTTGACGTCGGCGGTTTTTCCCATCTCATGGCTGACGTGCGTGAACCAGGTTTTCTTGACGTTCAGTCTTTGCGCTATTTCAATGGCTTGTGAAAGATTGATGTGTGAGTAATGTTCTCTTTTCCTTAAAGCTTCGATTATGAGATATTCAACGCCTTTGAGTTTGTTGAACGCTTCTTCGGATAATTCGCTGAGGTCGGTGACGTAGGCGAAGTTGCCAATTCTGAATGCGTATGACTTTAAGGTGAAATGCCTTAGTTCAATTGGTTCTATAGTCAGATTGTTTATTCTTATAGGACTGCCGTTGATATCAATCAAATTGAAAGTTGGCGTTCCAGGATATCTTTCGTCTTCATTTACGAATGCGTAAGAATATTCCCTTTTGATTTCTTCTTGTGCTTCTTTTGAAGCATATATTGTCATTGGCTTTTTCTGTACGAAAATCAAAGGGCGGGCATCGTCCAGTCCTCCGATATGGTCTTTGTGCTCATGCGTTATTAGGATGGCGTCGAGTTTTTTGACATTGGCTCTTAACATTTGATAACGAAAGTCAGGCCCGGCATCAATGCATATCGTGTTTCCATCTGCTTCTATCAGGATGGAAGTCCTTAAACGTTTGTCTCTTGCGTCTGTTGAACGACAAACTTCGCAGTCGCATGTGATGATGGGAATGCCTTGTGATGTTCCGCTGCCTAATATTGTAATCTTCATTAAGAATAGCATTTAAATAATCGCAAATATACAACAAATATTGCTGAAAAAAACGATGATATTTCACATTAAAAATGTATATTTGCAAGTTAATATACTTGAAAATGTTAAAATCGATAGTCCTTTTTTTTAGGAAAAGAAAGATTCGCAGGAATCTGCAGAACAAGCGCTTGATGCAGTTTCCTGATATAAATAAATACCCTATAATTTCAATCTTGGTAGATGAGAACCAAAAGAAGGATATAAAGGCAATGGAGACATTCGTTAAGTCATCCTTCAATCCTAAAAGATTGCGTTTTGTAGTCTTGTCGGATGTGCTTCCTGATAATATTCTTCAGAGTGATTTCATGGTGTTCATTTCGAAAGAAGATTTTGATAAGCTTGGCAGGTTGAAAAAGGAAAAAGAAGATACTCTTAAGGCATTCTCTGATGATATTTTTATCAATCTGTCTGATAACGATGAAGATATGATGAATGACTATATCATCTCATATATCAATTCTTCATTTAAGATTGGACATTCTAAGGTGAATATGAAAATGCATGATCTCATTATTGATTATGGCATAGAGAAAAGCGATGTCGAGAGATTGAAAATTTTGTACAAATATATATTGATGTTATCCGGAAATAAAAATGAAAAATAATCCTTTTATTGGCACAGGAGTCGCTTTGATAACTCCGTTTAATGAAGATTTCTCTGTTGATTATAAATCACTGGAAAATATAGTAGAGTTCACATTGTCAAACGGCGCTGATTTTTTGGTGGCACTTGGAACCACATCGGAAGCGCCTACTCTTACTCAGGAGGAAAAGGGCAATGTTTTGAAGACCATCGTCAAGATAGCCAATGGCCGTTGTCCAATTATGCTTGGAATGGGCGGCAATAATACAATGGCTCTCGTTGATTCTATTAAGAGCCAGGATTTTACAGGCGTCGATGGAATATTGAGCGTGGTGCCTTATTATAACAAACCAAACCAAAGAGGTATGAAAGCGCATTTTGAAGCTGTCGCTGACAATTCTCCAGTTCCAGTCGTTTTGTATAATGTGCCAGGCAGAGTTGGCGTCAATCTTCAATCTTCAACTTGTGTTGAACTCGCTAAACATCCAAATATAGTAGCAGTAAAAGAGGCATCTGGCAACTTGCAGCAAATCATGGAGATATTACGTGATAAGCCTTCTGATTTCACAGTTCTTTCTGGTGATGACGGCATAACTCAGCCAATGATGGCTCTAGGTGCAAAAGGTGTTATCTCTGTTGCGGCTAACGGTTATCCTGAACTTTTCTGCAAGATGGTGACTTCAATGTTGAACAATGAAACTGAATCAGCATTGGATCTTCATTATAAAATGTTGAAGATGAATAATCTTATCTTCGCTGACGGTAATCCTGCCGGAATTAAGTCTCTGATGGCGTCAAGAAATTTATGCAAGAATGTGTTGAGACTTCCATTGGTTGCTGCTAGTGAAAATGTTCAGGCTGATATCAAAAAAGAATTAGGCGTGATGTTATAATAAATGAGAAACTTATTTGTTTTAACGTTTTTTCTTTCCTTGTTTTTTAATCTTTCATCTCAGGATAACTACTTGTATCCTTTGATGAAAGATAGAAATGAATTCTATTTTAGTTTTAAATATGATTTACATCAACTTGCCGATGTGGCCAATCTTGTGTCTATAGATAAAGTTGATGGTGATAATGTTGTTGCTTATGCCAATAGTGAGGAATATCAAAGATTCTTGACATTGGGCATTGAAGCGACATTGTTGACGCCGCCGTCGATGTTGGAAAATCATAAGATGTATGACGGGAAAACTCGCGATGGATATGGGTGGGATGAGTATCCAACATACGAGGCTTATGAGGCGATGATGGCGGAATATGCGGAATTGTATCCAGAAGAATGTTCTCTGATTGAACTTGGAACATTGGAGAGTGCTCGTAAGTTGTTGGTGCTAAGACTGAATAACGATGTGTCGGAAGCTAAACCGAAAGTCCTGCTTACTTCGACAATACATGGTGATGAGACGACCGGATATATCTTGATGCTTAGGTTGATAGATGAATTGTTGACCAAGAAAGGCAATCCGGAAATTGATAATGTAAGGAATAATATTGATTTGTTTGTATGTCCTAATGCAAATCCTGACGGTACTTATCGTGGAGGTAATCATACTGTTACGGGAGCGACGCGCTCGAATGCTTTTGGTATCGACATGAATCGAAATTATCCAGATTGCGTTGAAGGTGAGCATCCTGATGAAAAGGACTATGCGCTGGAGACGGAGCTGTTTATGCGTTTGGCAGAAGAACATCAGTTTACGATGTCGGCCAATTATCATGGTGGAGCGGAAGTGGTTAATTATCCTTGGGATAATCAGGCTGCACTTCATGTGGATGATGCCTGGTGGTTGATGGTGAGTCGTCAATATGCAGATTTAGTGCATGAAAAAAATCCTGGTTATATGACTGATAGGGATAATGGCGTTACCAACGGTGCCGCCTGGTATGTTATAAATGGCAGCCGGCAGGATTATATGAACTATTATCAGCAGTGTCGAGAGTTGACGGTCGAGTGTTCTAGTACGAAATGTCCGCCTGCTTCAGCACTCCCGCTTTATTGGGAATATAACCGTAACGCTATTTACGCTTTCTTGAATCAGGCTTTGTTCGGGATTCATGGCGTTGTAAAAGATGCAAAAACGCAGCAGCCATTGAAAGCATCTGTGAGGATTTTAAATCACGATCAGGAATATTCTATTGTAGAGTCGCAATTTCCTGATGGCGATTTCTATCGTCCAATAAAAGCCGGGACATATACGATAGAAATAAATGCAGATGGTTATTTGCCAAAACGAGAGACTGTCGTTGTTGTTGATAATGAAAAAACTACACTTGATATACAACTTAATAAATCGGATGATTTTCTTGAGGAATGTGATGATGTCGAGTTGGTTTTGAATACATCGGGAGATGTGCTTTTTATTAAGAATAAAACTGCTGGAAAAATCAGTTGGGAACTGATAAATATACAAGGACAGATTGTTGAAAAGTCTTGTGAAGATGGTGTTGATATCGAAGTGAATTTGTGTGGCTTGAACAGCGGAATTTATTTTTTGAATGTTGTTATTGGCGATAAACAAGCGGGTAGGAAAATCGTTGTAAGATAAATGAAAAAATAAGAAAATATTTTATTGAAAAAGACGTTTTTTGAACGATAAAAAAATGTATTTTTGCACTATGCTAAAGAATAAGTTTTTCATATTGATAGGATTTGTTTGTTTGATGGCTTTTGCATCATGCAATAAGCATGCGCAAATCTTGAAAAGCACTGATAATGAGTATAAATATAATGCAGCAATGGCTTATTATGAACAAAAGGATTATAATAGAGCATTGCAGTTGTTTGATGTTTTGCAGGCAGCATATAGAGGCAAACCTCAAGGCGAAGAGATCGCATATTACACTGCAGAATGTTATTACAAGATGAAGGATTATAGTATTGCCAGCCATTATTACAAACGTTATGCAGTAAATTATCCTTTTGCAAAAAATGTAGAACCTGCTCTTTTCAGAAGCGCTTGCTGTTATTATCTGGAATCTCCAAGCATTGAACTTGACCAAGAAGATTCATACACAGCAATAAAAGAATTCCAAAATTTCATAGACCTATATCCTCACAGCAGTTTTGTTGACAGCGCCAATGTTTTGATAGACACTCTTAAGTATAAAATCGCAGAAAAAGATTTCAATGTCTGTATGTTGTATTACAAGATGGAAGAATATCAGGCTGCTATAACAAGCTTTGAAAGTTTCCTTAAAAAGAATCCTACAACAGTACATCGTGAGGAAATCATTCATTATATGGTGTTGACTTATGCTCACTATGCTGAGAAAAGTGTCTTTGAAAAACAAAGAGAACGTTATGAATTAGCTTTGGAAAAATATAACACCTTGACTTATATGTATCCAGATAGCAAATACATAGCTAACTTAGAACCTATGGTCGAGAAAATAAAAGTAGAATTAACAAATATAAAAACTAAATAAATGGATTTCAAAAAAGTTAACGCCGAGTCAACTTGTGTTACTCGTCAAAAAGACCAATTCTATATTGGTACAGGCAATATCTACGAAACAGTAGCTATCATGGCAAAGAGATCAGATCAAATTGCTGCTGAAATGAAAGAAGAACTCTACAAAAAAATTGAAGAGTACACAACAAACAACGATAGCTTGGAAGAAGTTTTCGAAAATAAAGAACAAATTGAAGTTGCTAAATATTATGAAAGATTGCCAAAATCAACATTGATAGCAGTCAGTGAGTTCTTGAATGACAGTATTTATTATCGCAATCCTAATAAGGAAAACGGTAACGATTTCTAAAATAAGGAGTTTTCAATGCTAACCGGAAAAAAGATTCTGTTAGGAATTACAGGTAGCATTGCCGCCTATAAAATTCCTCTTTTAGTACGTCTTTTGAAAAAAGACGGCGCCGACGTAAGAGTCGTGATGACACCTTCAGCGAAGGATTTCGTCACGCCTCTTACTTTGTCTACACTAAGCGGCAATCCTGTTTTGACACACGGCTTCGATGAAAAAACAGGTAAATGGGATAGTCATGTTGAGCTAGGACTCTGGGCTGACCTTTTCGTTATAGCTCCAGCATCTGCCAATACAATGGCAAAGATGGCTTACGGCATCGCTGATAATTATCTTCTTACAGTGTGCCTGTCTGCAAAATGTCCTATCATGTTCGCTCCAGCAATGGATCTTGACATGTACAAACATCAGGCTACCCAACAAAATATAAAAACTTTAATAGAAAGAGGTTGTATCTTCGTTGCTCCATCATCAGGAGAACTCGCCAGCGGATTGTGCGGTGAGGGAAGAATGGAAGAACCTCAGAAGATTTATGAAAGAATAAAAGCTTTCTTCCAGACAAAACAAAACTTCAAAAGTAAGAAAGTGCTTATCACAGCTGGTCCAACATACGAGGCTATCGATCCTGTACGTTTCATCGGTAACCATAGCTCTGGTTTGATGGGCATTGAGATAGCCCGAGCTTTCGCAGATCAAGGAGCGGAAGTGACACTCGTACTCGGACCTTCCAGCATATCAGTAAATAAAAATAATGTTAATGTCTTGCCAGTGACATCGGCGAAAGAGATGTATGATGCTGTCATGGCATTATTCCCAAAGACTGATATCGCAGTGCTTAGCGCTGCCGTGGCTGACTTCAGACCTGAAATGGTGGCAGATCAGAAAATAAAGAAAAATCCTGATAACGATACATTTACTATAAAACTTGTTAAGACGGAAGATATTCTGAAATCTGTTGGAGGTTTGAAGACTGACAATCAAACCGTTGTTGGTTTCGCTTTAGAGACCGAGAATGGTTTGGAAAATGCAAAAAAGAAATTACATACCAAAAACATAGATCTTATCGTTCTTAATGAGATGAACGAATCAGGTGTAGGATTTAAGACCAAGACCAATAAAGTCTCTATCATTACTAAAGATGACCAGGTGTCTACATACGATCTTAAACCTAAGAATGAAGTCGCTCTGGATATCTTAAATGCTATTTATCAATATACTAATTGACCTATGAACAAAAAGACCTGTTTTATATTAATCTTATTGTGCTCTTTGATTGGATTGAAGAATCTTAATTCTCAAGAGTTTAATATCAATGTTACAGTATCTTCTGCACAAGTAGGAGGTACCGACCAACGTGCATTCGAGTCTCTTAAGGAAGGTATAACAAACTTTATGAATAACAGAGTTTGGACCAATATTAAGTTAGAACCAGAAGAACGCATTGAAGGAGCAATGGTGGTTAATGTGAAGAAAAAAACAGGAAACGTAATCGAGGCTGAATTGAATATAGCTTTGAGACGTCCAACATTTAAAGCGAATTATAATACACCTTTGTTTAATTATATTGATGATGATTTCATATTCGAATATATTGAATCACAACCTCTTGATTTTTCAGAGAATTCATATACCTCGAATTTGACATCAACATTGGCATTCTATGCTTATTATTGCCTTGGACTTTATTTCGACTCATTTGGACTTTATGGTGGTGATCCTTTCTTTAAGGTTACAGATCAAATCGTTACGTCAGCACAAAGTGCAACAGAGTCAGGATGGAAGGCTTTCGATGATAAAAGAAACCGTTATTGGCTTAATGAAAATATGAATAATGCTTCATATAAGCCATTGCGTCAGTTTATGTATGAATTCCACCGCCTTGGCTTGGATAAGATGTCAACTAAACCAGAGGAAGGTAAGGCTGCAATGACAAAGTCTTTGGAATATGTAAAACAAGTGTATTCTGAAAGACCAAGTCTCTTGTTCATCCAAGTGTTGAACGATACAAAACGTAATGAGTGGAAAAGCATATATTCTGAAGGTAACCAACAAGATAGGACTAAGGCGGTGAATATCTTTAGAGAGATAGACCCTTCACATGCTTCAGAATATGAAGAAATTTTGTCTGGTAGAAGATAATTATGTTACAGAGATTATCAATATCTAATTATGCTTTAATATCTTCATTATCTGTCGAATTTGATAATGGATTCTCAGTCATTACTGGTGAAACAGGTGCCGGTAAGTCAATATTGCTTGGAGCGTTGGGATTCGTTCTAGGCAATCGCGCTGACTCTAATGTTCTCTTTGATGAAGAAAAGAAATGCGTTGTTGAAGCATCATTTGTCTTGAATAATGATAGATTGAAGTCTTTCTTTGAAGAAAACGATATCGATTTTGAAGAAGAGTGTATCATTCGTCGCGAACTCAATCCTCAGAAAAAATCACGCTCTTTCGTGAATGATACTCCTGTGACATTGCAGGTGTTGAAAGAATTAGGTTCTCATCTGGTTGACATTCATTCACAACATGATTCTCTTTTGTTGTGTGATTCTGATTTTCAGCTTTCATTATTGGATGACGCTGCCAAAAATCAAGAACTTCTTTCTGAATATAAGAAAGCATATAAAGAATATTCTTCGGCTAAAAATGAACTTGAGAAACTTCGTCAGAAGTCGGTAAATAATATAGATGAAAACGATTATCTTAAGTTCCAACTTGATGAGCTTGTAAAGTCGGAACTTCAAGAAAACGAATACGAAGAACTTGCTCAGCGTATCGAGATACTTGAAAATCAAGAAGAGATAAGCAGACTCCTTAATGAATCTACAATGATTCTTGAAAATAGCGAGACCTCTGTTCTTGACGGTGTCAATACCTTATTATATAATGTAGATAAACTGAAGAAATATATATCAGAACTAGATTCTATGTCGGAACGTCTTAATTCTGTTAAGATTGAACTTAAAGACATTTGTTCTGACTTGAATAACCTTCAAGATGACTCTATGGATATTTCTTCGCTTGAGGCACTTCAAGAGCGTTTTGATATGATTCAACGTCTTATGATGAAGCATCATCTTAATGATTATTCACAATTGCTTCAGCTTAGAGAAGAGATAAGACGTAAGGTCGATGAGTTCTCGAATATAGATGAAATCGTCGCTGATAAGGAAAAGGAAGTCAAGGCGATGGAAAAGGCTTTGTATCAAAAAGCGAAAGAATTGAATAAGAGACGTCTTTCTGCTAAGACTGTTTTTGAAAAAGACGTCACTGATGTCATTCGTCAGCTTGCTATGCCTCATGGCGTATTTGAAATCAAGTGTGAAGATATCGGGGAACTTGCATCAAACGGAACAGATGCAGTGACATTTATGTTCTCTGCCAACAAAGGATACGCTCCAGAGAATATGGCGAAGGCTGCTTCTGGCGGTGAGCTATCACGTTTGATGTTAGCGATCAAGAGCATTGCCGCGAAAAATAATTACATCCCAACTTTGATATTTGATGAGATTGATACAGGCGTTTCGGGTGAGGTAGCATCTAAACTCGGTGACATTATGAAGGTGATGGGAGAGACACTTCAACTCGTAAGTATCACTCACTTGCCACAAGTTGCAAGTAAAGCTAAAAATCATTTCTTTGTATATAAAGACGTCGTTGACGAAAAGACACGTTCCAATATAAGAACTCTGACACGCGAAGAACGCATCATGGAAATTGCGAAGATGCTTTCCAACGCTGAAGTCACAGCAGAAGCGCTGAAAGCAGCGGAGGTTTTGATTAGTTAGGAGTTAGGAATTAGGAATTAGGAGTTGGGAGTTGGTGGGGTAATAAAAAAGAGCCGTAATAATACGACTCTTTTTCGTTTTAATAAATGTCCCGTCCTGAAATAGCGTTACACAAAAACGAGTAAATCTATGGAAGAAAAAAGCAAAAGCTTGTATATCAAGCGCACCCAGCGGGACTATCCGATGAGTTTTAAGTTGTCAGTTGTT
>JAFYUH010000178.1 GCA_017549605.1 Bacteroidales bacterium | reverse complement strand
TTATAATCATCCTGCACCTTATTGCCTTACTCTTCATTGGAACTGAAGTCTTAGTGACTGTGAACTTAAACTCGAATGGAACATCATATCGTTCTCCATTAGAAGGGATTGTCAAATGTTGATATTCCTCTTGAATTTCAATATTAGGTTCATACCATTCTGTATTGAAACACGATGACAGCATAGAACAAAGTGCTATGCAGAAAGTGGCAAGTTTAATGAGTTTCATATAAGCTATTTAGTGATTTTGGAATATAGATGCATCTAATGTGTTATGTGACATAAAACTTGGAATTTAGTTTTTTCTTTTAGTGGTGATAAAAATAATTAAGCCGGCCATCCCTTGAAAGATGAAATAGACTCCCAGACGCAAATATGAGTGCTGCTCTCTTTCCAGAATCCCAACAACTGTATCAGCTACTTCTTTGGTGTAATAAGAATTGAAATCAATTATATCAAGCCCTAGTGAGAGATAATGAAGGGTAGCATATATGCACATCAGCAAGGTTGCGATGGTAAAAACAACAAATATAAAAATCCTGTTCCTATTATACTTCTTGGCTTCTAGCATAGCATTAGTTTAAATCTTAAAGAAATGACATTGAAATAATGGCTATGGTTATGATATATCTTAATCAGCTTTTGACTACTTTTCTGTCTTGATAAGATATTTGACAATTTCACGGTTTCCAATTATATCGTGGTCATTGCCGTACAGATCAATGGATATTTCATTATAACATTTATCCTTGATTGCTTTCAGGGCAGTCTTGAAAGCAATCTTCCATGAATCGTACACTCCGTAAAAAGCAGCCAGAGCTTCTTCGCTCATTTGCTCCTTCACGTATGGGTAAATGTCACAACTACAAAGCGGAGTATAATATTTACCGGCAGTAACGATATTCAGAAGATCTTCACCCTCCACTGCATTCTCCTTCTCTGCCAACATGATGTATGCCTTGATTGCAGAAGGATCAAGCTTAACATCTGGCATGAGGTGTTTTGTAAGCTCACAAAACGCCATAACTGTAGAATCTACATTCTGAGTCTTGTGCCAATGATACAGATATGAATTTCTCACGAAAGCTTTAGCCCATTCTCCTGTGAGGTCCATATCCTCAATGATGATCTTTCCGTCTT
Source organism: Bacteroidales bacterium (assembly GCA_017549605.1). Taxonomy (GTDB): domain Bacteria; phylum Bacteroidota; class Bacteroidia; order Bacteroidales; family F082; genus Limimorpha. The sequence goes on along the minus strand of JAFYUH010000178.1, from coordinate 2,245 downwards.
TGCTAGTCAGCTTGATTCTGTTGGTAAATTCCCAACCCATGTCAAGGGCCTTATATGTGTACCAGTCACCATCAGCTGTAACGTCAAGTATCATTGTCTTACCATCCGAGCTGGGTTTGCTGTCCTGCTGACCGCTTCTGAACAACCATGTAGCATAAGCAGGTTCATCGGAATCGTATTGGTATGCGTTCTGCAATTTCTTAAGTAGTTCAGGCGAACAATGCTTCTGCAGGAAGTCATAATCTTCATACAGTTTATCGTTGTACATCTTGGTGAGGAATGACTTGATTATAGCCTCAGATGTGGTTCGATCCTTAGTTTGTGCTGTTCCATACGAAACAGACATAGCAAGAATGCTGCAAATTATTAAAACGAATCTTCTCATATTAATTATTGAAATATTAACGGATATGTAACGCCACCTTGAGTGAGCCAATGCCATTCGCCGTCTCGGCAATATGTTTTCCAATCAAAGAGATTGAACACTCTGTTTACCTCTCTGACAATCATTTCTTTTATTTCAGCCGTAAGGTTATCATTTCCACTCCAGAACTCAACCGACCATTCAGTCACTTTACCGTCATTGCTAAATTTCGATGCATCTATCTTGACAGTGACACGACCTTTGGGAGCCTTGATTTTACTGAGATCAAACTCGGGCGATATCTTATATGTTACATCGCTAAGATATACTGTTCCATAGGTTTTATTCGTATATGTCCGTGAAGAAACAACGACTCCATTCTCAACTACCAACTCAGTTTCCTGCACATAGGCACTATCAAATCCATTTGATGCGACATATAGGCACTCTCCGGTACCGCATATGAAGGTTCCTGAAATCCATGAAGCGAAGACTCGGCCTTTCTTGTCCATATACTTATCCAAAAGGCCATTGAAGTCTGTGTGCACCTTGGATGTTTCTATGCTGTTCAGAAAGAGTTTATTACCCCTAACTTCAAATGTAGCAACATGGCCTCTGAAGTTCCATGAAAATATAGATGAATTAAAATCAAGCTCTTCTTTAAGAGACAAGTAACTAGCAGAGTCAATCTGGAACATCAGGGGCTTATTCACTCTATGCTCTACCTTGTTAATTATGATGACGTCCTGGGCTTGTATCGTCGTACCCGCACTCACATTGTGCGATAGTGTGAGTAGCAATACTATAAGCGAGAATATGTTAGTCAGGCGTTTCATATAAGCTTGTCTATTTGGAAGTATGCTGCAAATCATCAACAAGATATTTCTTGTCACCTATCTCAAAATACACCTGTTTACCTTTTCCGGTCAGGTAAAAGATATACTTGTTTTTGGTCTTGGTGTTCATGAAATGTCCTGATTTCTTACTGCCGACACTGGTACCGTTTGTTCTGATGATGTTGTGATTCACATCGTCAGGCACTGAAAGATACTTCGCATCTGTCATATCTATGGCCTTCTTGCCGATTATAAATTTAACAGTAAGAGTGTCGCCATCCAATCTGTTCTCCACAGGAAGAGATCCAAGTACTAAAAGTGCCACACCTACTATTATCAGAACAGGTGCTAAAATAGAAGTCCACATAATGGTTTTCTCTCTTTTGTTCATCTCTATTGAACTTACTCAAGCTTCATTTTCTCCAATTCGACAACACGATTCACTTCGTCCGGCCATGTAAGTATGAGCTTGCCTTCGGAAATCTTGCCGGCATAATTCAGTTTCGACGACCACTCCGGACCCTCATTCATGAAAAATGTCTTATGTTGCTCATTGATATAAACGCAATAAGTAACCCTGTTCATCGAGAAACTACCATCTGTCAAAGCACCAGTTACAATACATTCCGTACCATCTTCAGAAAAATCAAGTTCAATCATCGCTCCGACAGTCTTATTCTCTCCGGTATCGTTATTTGTGACTGTTGTCTCGTATTCTCCGTACCAATGGCCGGCAAGCCAATGATTCTTTGCATCTTCTTTTTCACATGCACAAAGGCAAACAATTGCAGCCATAATTGTCAAGATTCGTTTCATAGCTTATAATTTATATTGTTAACAATAATATCCACCCAATACTTCCATACAGACTCATAAAAATAGCAATTTGCTGCCGAAAATCAACAAAAAAGCGTGGAAAGTCCTTATCTGTCCTGAGGTCCTGAGAAAACCCGTATGTACGACAAGTCCAGCCCACGCAAAGCGAAGGCATTTACTGAACTTATCCGGGTACATATCTCTAGAAATTTCTCAGGTTTCAGGTTTC
>JAFYUH010000177.1 GCA_017549605.1 Bacteroidales bacterium | reverse complement strand
TCATTTCACAAGCGGTTGTTCCTGATGTTGCTCGCTTTCTCGTGGGCAATTGTACTTTGCTTTATTGGATTTCAATATCTGCGTGAGAAGGAGTACAAATCTGAGTTCTTAAACGCCCAACTTCAACAATACAACCGCCATTTGCTCGAAACCGTAGAAGAAGGACTATCATATGAGGATTATATCGCAACACACGATAAGCCTTTTGATGAGCTCAGAATATCCATTATCGCTCTTTCGGGTGCTGTGGTTTACGACAATACTATATCGCTCGATTCACTTGATAACCATCGTAATCGTCCAGAGGTGGCAAACGCTTTGGCTAATGGCGAAGGGTTTAACATCAGCCGACAATCGGCAAGCGATGGGCGTGAGTATTTCTACTCTGCTACAAGAGGTGAACGAGTCATTATCCGTACAGCTATTCCATATTCCGGCACATTGCAAGACCTGCTTGAGGCTGATTGGTCATTTCTTATGATTATGGTTTCCATAAGTTTTGTAATGAGTGTTCTCGCATATTTCACCACTCGGAAACTTGGTAAAGATATTGAGCGAGTCAATCGTTATGAAGCAGAGCAGGAAAGGAATCGTTTGAAACGACAACTCACCAACAATATCAACCACGAACTAAAAACACCTGTTGCCTCAATTCAGGTATGCCTTGAAACGCTATTGTCAGGGATTAGTTTGAGCGAAAAAAAACGTCAGGAACTGATAGAGCGTTGCTATACACACAATGAGCGTCTGCGCCGTCTGCTCAATGATGTCTCGCTAATTACCAGAATGGAGGATGGCAGTGGGTTGATTAACCGAGAGCGTGTTATTATAAACAACATCATGAAAGAGGTAGCAGAAGGATTAGAAGTAATGCCTGAAGAGGAACGCCTAACGCTACACACAGATTTTTGTGACGAGGTAGCAATAGAAGGTAATACATCATTGATAGGCTCCATTTTTAGCAACCTTACAGAAAACGCTATTGCTTATTCCGAAGGTAAGAACATATATATCACCCTACTTGAAAACAGTGATGAACAGTGTTGCATATGTTTCGAGGATGACGGTAAAGGTGTTAGTTCAAATCAACTTCCACGCCTATTTGAGCGATTCTATCGCGTAGATAAGGGACGCTCCCGTCAAAAAGGCGGCACGGGGCTTGGTCTTGCCATCGTGAAACACGCTGTTCAGTTCCACGGTGGTACAATCACCGCCACAAATCGCCCGAATGGGGGTTTGCGCTTTGATTTTACATTACGAAAAAATATAAAATCGCCTAATAATTAAGGTGATTAACAAATTTCATTTGCTCAAGATCTTAATTTCAAAGAACTTTATGAAGTATTTTGTTCACGTGTCGTTTATCCCCTTTTGTCGGATGCAAAGGTAGCCAAGCCTCTTTTAGAATAAGAAAAGGTCAAGCGGTAAACCGTTTGGAGCAGTTTCTTCCTCCGTTGGAGAGTAAACAGCTCCAAAACCTTTTCCTATTCATCGGCTTGGCTTGAATCTGCATCCGGCAACGGAGATAAACGACTGACGAAATAGTAGAAACAAAGAACAGCATAAATAATAGGGCTTAACTTGATAACCTATCATTCAAACTGTTCTCAAATCTTTCAGTGGCTTATTATTTTCGACAGAGAGAAATTTGGCAAGCGGC
>JAFYUH010000176.1 GCA_017549605.1 Bacteroidales bacterium | reverse complement strand
GAAGATCCAGAACCAGGCGACCTCATCATCGTATTGGGCGGCGACAACTACCGCATCGGTATGGGCGGCGGCGCTGTATCAAGTGTCGACACAGGACAATTCAGCAACGCTATCGAGCTTAACGCTGTTCAACGCGCTAACCCTGAAATGCAAAAACGCGTCGCTAACGTAGTACGCGCAATGACAGAATGCGGCAACAACCCAATCCGTTCTATCCACGACCACGGCGCTGGCGGTCACCTCAACTGCCTCTCAGAACTCATCGACAAGAGCGGCGGCGTCATCAACGTTGGCAACCTCCCTGTCGGCGACCCAACATTGTCTGACAAAGAAATCATCGGCAACGAGTCACAAGAGAGAATGGGTCTCCTCGTAAATAAAGAAAATACAGAGATCATCAAACAAACAGCTCTCAGAGAACGTGCTCCTTACTTCCAAGTTGGTGAAGCAACAAACGATGAGCGCTTACGTTTCATAAGAGAAAACGGAGAAAACGCTATCGACCTCACATTGTCTGACTTCTTCGGAAGCACACCAAAAACTATCATGCATGATAGCGACAAACCATATCACTTCAATGATCTAGATTACAAAAAAGAACAATTCAACAAATATCTTGAACAAGTGCTTCAACTCGAAGCTGTCGCTTGTAAAGATTGGTTAACAAATAAAGTAGACCGTTCTGTAACAGGTCGTATCGCATTACAACAATGCGCTGGTGCTATCCAACTTCCTTTAAACAACTTAGGTATTAGCACATTAGATTACCAAGGCATCAAAGGTATCGGCACAGCTCTCGGTCACTCACCTGTAACAGCTCTCGCTGATCCAGCTAAAGGCTCACGTTTGGCAGTAGCAGAATCACTCACAAACATCATCTGGGCTCCTATCGAAGAAAACATCAAAGGCATCTCTTTGAGCGCTAACTGGATGTGGCCAGCTAAGAACGAAGGTGAAAACGCTCGTCTCTACAAAGCAGTAAAAGCATTGAGCGACTTCTGCATCGACTTAGGCATCAACGTTCCTACAGGTAAGGACTCATTGTCAATGACACAAAAATATCCTAACGGACAAAAAGTCTTGTCACCTGGTACAGTAATCGTCACAGCTGTTGGTGAAGTTTCAAACATCCGCAAGACTGTCAAACCTGTCGTTTCAACAGACAACGAAACAGAATTGCTCTATGTCAACTTCTCTAAAGACAACTTCCAACTAGGAGGCAGCAGCTTAGCACAAGTATTGGATAAGATTGGCAACAACACTCCTGACGTAAACGATACAGCTTACTTCAAGAACTGTTTCAACACAATTCAAAAGCTCATCGAAGAAGGTCTCATCGTTGCAGGTCACGACGTATCAGCCGGCGGTTTGATCACTACATTATTAGAAATGACATTCGCAAACTGCGAAGGCGGTCTCAACATCGACCTCTCAGCTCTTAACAACGACCTCATTTCTGTAGCATTCAGCGAACAACCAGCAGTCGTTATCCAAGTAAGAGACAACAAGGCAAAAGAAATCCTTGCAAACAATAATATAGATTTCGTTGTTATAGGTAAACCACAAGACAAACGTGAAATCACATTGGTAAAAGACAACGAAACATACAACTTAGACATCGATGCTTTACGCGACGTATGGTATAAGAGTTCTTATCTCTTAGACAAGAAACAAAGTGGCGTAGCTAAAGCTACACAACGTTTCGAAAACTACAAGAAACAAGACTTACGCTACGACTTCAGCTCTAAGTTCACAGGCAAAGCTGCTGACTTAGGCATCGACATGCACAGAAGAGAACCATCTGGCGTCAAAGCTGCTATCATCAGAGAAAAAGGTGTCAACGGCGACCGTGAAATGGCTTACGCATTATACCTCGCAGGTTTCGACGTAAAAGACGTTCACACTACAGACTTGACAAGCGGCAGAGAAGACCTCAGCGACGTCAACATGATCGTCTTCGTCGGCGGTTTCTCTAACTCTGACGTATGCGGTTCTGCTAAAGGCTGGGCCGGCGCACTTCTTTACAACGACACAGCACGTACAGCAATCGAAAACTTCTACGCTCGTAAAGACACTCTCAGTTTAGGTGTATGTAACGGTTGTCAGCTCATGACAGCGTTGAAGCTTGTCTACCCAGAACACGATGAACATCCAGTAATGTTACATAACGACTCACATAAGTTTGAATCTAACTTCATCAATGTCGACATCAACCACAGCAACAGCATCATGTTGTCTTCATTGGAAGGACGTCGCTTAGGTGTTTGGATCGCTCACGGCGAAGGCAAGTTCAACTTCCCATATTTCAAGGATAAATACAACATCGCTATGAGCTACAGCTTCGGTGATTATCCTGGCAACCCTAACGGCAGCGACTGGAACGTAGCAGCTATCTGCTCTAACGACGGTCGTCACCTCGCCATGATGCCTCACATCGAACGCGCATTCTTGCCATGGCAATGGCCATACTATCCAGAAAACAGAGCTAACGATGAGGTTTCACCTTGGATTGAAGCTTTCGTAAACGCATTTAATTGGATTAAAAACAACAAATAATGAACAAATCTGAAAAACTAGGCATACAAGGCAGACCTGACGTACCACCTAGACTGTTCGACCTCGTGCCACGTTTCGTAGAGAAATATGGCTACAAAGATTGTCTCTTTGCAGGAAAAGTCGACCGTCAATGGGTGAAATATAACGGACAAAAGTTCTATGAGCTTACCAATTCAATAAGCCATGGACTTTTGAAGTTAGGCGTCAAGAAAGGCGACCGTATCGCATTGATAGCAACTAACGCTCCTGAATGGAACATGATTGACTTCGCCATTCAACAAGTAGGCGCTATCTGCATACCGATCTACCCTACTATCAGCCATGCCGACTATGAATATATCTTCCAACATTCAGAGGCAAGCATAGTTTTTGTTACAAATAAGCACTTATATAATAAGGTGTCGGACATCATCGCTTCGACACCTTCTATCAAAGAGACATATCTCATCAGACCTGCAGAAGGTTTGAAGTCGTTGCAAGAACTCATCGACCTTGGCAATGAGAACAGAGATGAGGAAGCCCTCGAAGCATCGAAGGCACAGGTAGAAAACGGCGACGTAGCCACAATAATCTACACCTCCGGAACAATGGGTGCTCCTAAAGGCGTTATGCTCTCACATCGTAACATCTTATCTATCATTGAATATCTCTGTCCTCTCTACCCTATCAACGAGACTCACGACTCAATAAGCTATCTCCCTCTTTCACACATCTACGAAAGAGCAGTGCAGTATTGCCACATCTACTTAGGCTGCAGCACATACTACGTTGATAACTTAGGCGCTATCGTAGAGACAATGGCAGAGATAAAACCTCAGCACTTCTCATCAGTGCCTCGTCTCATCGAGAAGGTTTATCACACCATAGTACGTAAAGGTCAGAAACTTAAAGGCATCAAAAAGCCTATATTCTTCTGGGCGTTGAGACTTGCTGAACGTTATGACGAAACCAAGAAACATAACGGTTGGTTCTATCGCCAACAGCTTAAGATAGCCGACAAGCTCGTCTTCAAAGAATGGAGAAAAGTATTCGGCAACAACTTGGAACTCATCATCTCAGGAGGCGCTGCTATACAACCACGCCTCGTCAAGATCTTCACAGCTATCGGAATCCAATTGTCTGAAGGCTACGGTTTGACAGAGACATCACCTGTTATCGCAACAAACAGCCTGACATTAGGCAAGTTGAAAGCCGGTACAGTAGGTGTCGTAATGGATAACCAAGAAGTAGTGATAGCAGAAAACGGCGAGATCCTCATCAAAGGACCTAACGTGATGCTCGGCTACTATAAAGATGAAGAGAAGACAAAAGAAGTCATCGACGAAAACGGATACTTCCACACTGGCGACAAAGGCTGCTTCGACGAAGACGGTCTCCTTAAAATCACAGGTCGTATCAAAGAGATTTTCAAGACTTCTATGGGTAAATATGTCAGCCCTGTCCTTATTGAAAACAAAATCAAGGAATCTCCTTTCATCGGAGAATTGTTGGTCATAGGCGAAGGCCAGAAATTCGCAGCAGCTCTTATCTATCCTAACTTCGAATATCTCAAGTCTTGGTGCAACATAAAAGGCATTACCTACACAACTGACGAAGAGATGATTCAGAACAAAGACGTCATTATGCGTTATCGCAAAGAGATAGATAAATACAACGCTGAACTCGGCGACTACGAACAAGTCAAGAAGTTCGAACTCATCGCCAAAGAATGGACCATAGAGTCAGGTGAAATGACAGCAAGTCTTAAACCAAGACGTAGCAAGATTATGCAAAACTACGCCGACTTGGTAGAAAAAATTTATGCAGAATAAACATTATTAATAAAATCAAACTAGAATGAAAAAAATTGTACTCTTATTAGCATTGATAGTTTCCGTTATTGGGTTAAATGCTCAGACTATCGGAAGTTATACAGTCGTCACCCATCCGGGTTATGAATTACAGTACACTGTAACAAAGTTATCACCAGCAGAATGTAGCGTCAAATGCGTAAATTTAACATCAGAAAACGCGATTGATTTAATCGCCATCCCTGAGACAATGGAAATCCAAGGAACAGTGTTCACTGTAACATCAGTTCCTGCTCAAGGTTTCGCATATTGCTATTCTACAAGAAAGTTCGAATTGCCTAGCACTCTTACACACATCGGAGACCAGGCTTTCTACTATTGCAACCTCGCAACAGAAATCGCAATACCAGAAAACGTAGTTTCTATCGGACATAAGGCTTTCTACGGATGTGCTATAACAGAAGCCGTTATCCCAAGCGGCGTCACAAAACTCAACAACAGCGTATTTGAATTGTGTAAAGAGTTAACACATGTTGAAATACCTAACACTGTCACAAGCATAGGTATGATGACATTTAAAACATGTACAGGCTTAACAGAAATAGATTTGCCTGAAAGCCTCAATACTATCAGCGACTACGCTTTCAGCGAATGTTCAAACTTAGCTCTCGTAAGATGTTTTGCAACTGTTCCTCCAACAGGCAACAAGATATTCTACCGCACACCAGAAGATATGATTATCAGAGTTCCTGCTGAATCATTAGAGGCTTACAGAACAACAGAACCATGGAGCAAATATGACATCAGAAAAATAGGAGCAGAAAGCATCGAAGAAGAAACAGCATCATTCGGCATCTATCCAAACCCTGTCAGCGACAGATTATTCATCGAAACAGAAATGAACGTTGAAGAAGTTGTCGTTTACGATGTTTATGGAAGACACCAAGTCACCGAGACACCAAGTCACCAAGGTAATATGTCAGTTGATGTTAAAAGCTTAAGCAATGGCATTTATTTCGTAAGAGTAAAGACAGAAAACGGAGAAATGGTAAAACGCTTTGTCAAGAAATAATCTGCAATGAGCTATGAGCAGTGAGTTATGAGCAGAGATGCCCAAAGCTCACGGCTCAATGCCCGAAGCAAAAAACGCTGCGAGAAAAAATGATCTGACCCCAAGAAGTTGGACGGATTAATAAAACAGTTTACGTATAAAGAGTTCGGTATTGCACCGGACTCTTTCCTTTTAATTTAAGTTTGATTCGATCGTTGTTATAATAATGAATGTATTTCTTTAATTGTCTTT
>JAFYUH010000175.1 GCA_017549605.1 Bacteroidales bacterium | reverse complement strand
TAGTCGTATGAAACATTCAGAGGCAGGAGTGTTTCAAGAGTGTACTTTTTACCTTTAGACATAACATTATATTTTTATCGTTAGTCCGGACTTTCGGGGCCGGAGTTCCCAAACTACAGGCTTTAAAAGGTCGTGTTCTTGCCATGCAAGGTTGTGTGGGAAAATACAGAAGCCCTACGGGCGAGGATGATTTTTCCATGACACCCATAGGGCTTGACCTTGCTTGAACAAAGAACACGGACTACCTTTGCCTGTGGTTTGGTGAACTCGGCTACGGAAGAGCTAGGTTGTTTTGCTGTTGAAATGAATAATATAAGTTAAGTTGTTAATACATAAAAGTATTTTTTATTAGTAATTTGTTTGTTTGAAAGGTGTTGCACTACAAAAACATTGAATAATATGTTATATGGAAAAAATAATTTTGCTATCATTAAATTTTCGTGGTTGTATGCAATTTCACGAGATCGGCGTTGTGGATTTTATGTCCCTAATAATTGTTCTAATTATTATAAGTCTCATCTACCTAATTTTTTTTCTTAAATAAATGACATTTTACAGATGATTTTTATGAAAAAAAGTTGTAAATTTGCATATTTTTTGAATGCATTCTTACATTCAAGAATTATAAAGTAAAGAACTAAATATGGCAAAAGTACCTTTTACCGTTTCTGCAAGAACTGCAATGCTAATTGGGCAGGAGAATTTCTCTAACCCTGAAGGAGCTATTGTAGAGTTGGTGAAAAATGCATATGATGCAGATTCCTCCTGGTGTTATATCCTTTTTGATCTGTCTGATTCTGAAACAAAATCTTTATATATAATTGATTCAGGATGTGGTATGACAATGGACACAATAGAAACATGTTGGATGCGCATCGGCACAGACGATAAATTGTTGAATGCATATTCACCAACAGGACGTGTAAAGTCGGGAGCTAAAGGTATAGGACGATTTGCATTGAATCGATTGGGTAAAGAAGCTCAAATGTTAACTCGAAGGGCTGATAATCCAGCGTTGTTATGGAATGTAGATTGGGATGCATTTACGAGACCGGGAATAAATATTGATGATATTACAGCAGAGATTGAGGAGATATCTATTAGTGTCATTAATGATAAAATAGCTAGAATAAACGAACAATTCGAAGTTGATATTCCTTCTTTTTCTACAGGTACTATTCTACAAGTTACTTCTTTATCTGACGATTGGTCAGAGAATCAATTGGAGCATTTGTTTAATTCATTGCAGGATATTATACCTCCATTCAATATACCATTGTTTAATATTGTCATGAAAGTGAAAGGAATTGATGCGTACGGAGTTGTCGACATAGTTCCATTTGATGATTATGATTATAAAGTATCTGCTAATTATGGATTAAAAAATGGCAAGTGGTTACTCGACGTTGATATTACAAGAAATGAACTGGATGTTAATCGCTTGAAAACTGATTATAGGACATTGTTTCAGAGGGATGATATGACTTCGTTTCCTTATCGATTACAAGACTTTGAACAGGAAACATTTCGTTTAACCATGCCATTATCAAAATTAAAGCTAGATAATGACAAACGATTGTCAATATATGAAGACAGTTTAGGTTCATTCCAATTTGATTTCTACTTTGTTAAAAGTTCTATTAGTGACAGCAAAGGAGAAGGAGATGAATCAAGATATCCATATCGGATTTTTTCATCATCTACACGTAGGAATTGGTTGAAAAGAAATGTGGGTATAAAAATCTATAGAGATAAATTTCGCGTTCGACCATATGGAGAAAATGGTGATGATTGGCTACATTTAGGTGATAGATATTCAGCAAACCCTATTGGTGCTGGTCAACGATTAGGTGGTTACCATATACGCCAGAACCAGATAGTTGGAGCCATTGAAATTTCAAGGATTGACAACCCACAACTTCAGGACAAGTCTGGTAGAGAAGGCCTTCAAGAAAACGTTATTGTTGATTTATTTAAGGATGTGCTTCTTGGCATCATTAATCTGATGGAGATTGATAGAAATACCGTGATGTATAATCTATCGCAATTGTATGATTCTGTTCACCCTAAGGGGAAAGCAAAAACAGAAGCGGATGCTGCCTTACAGACTAATATTGTTAGTCCAGAAAATTATGCAAAAGTAAAAGAAGGTTACAAGGCACTGACTCAAGAGATTGAAGAGCGAGATAGCGAGTTAAGGCTGATGCGTAATCTTGCGAGTACAGGATTGGTAATTACTTCATTTGCGCATGAGTTACGCAATATTGCAATTTTATCAAAAACGCGTGCAGAGGATATAAGAGCTGCAATTGAAAACATTATTTCAGAAAAAGAAGTAGAGCAAAAAGGTTTAAGTGTGTACGAAAACCCTTTCTGTCTTGTTGATGACTTAAAAGACCAAGATCAGAATATTCGTAGTTGGTTGGAATTTTCTATTAATTCCATCAACAAGGACAAGAGAAAAAAGTTGACATTTGCGCTTGATGATTATTTTGCTCATTTTGATTTAACGTGGCGCAATGTCTTGCAAGAACTTAATATAGAGTTGGAAATAACAGGTTTTACTCCATTGATGAAGATAAAGGCGTTTTCTATAGATTTAGATACGATTTTCAACAACTTGATTTCTAACTCAATATATGCAATTAAGGAAAGGAAGAATACGACAAATCGATGGATTCGTATTAAAGGTGTAATGGATGATGCGGATATTCATATCTTTTTTGAGGATACAGGTACTGGTCTATCTGAAGAATACAAAGAAACTCCGAGTCGGATATTTAATGCATTCGAATCTTCTAAAAGAGATGAAGATGGAAATAAAAAAGGAACAGGACTAGGGCTTTATATTGCAAAAACAACTTTGACTGAGTATAAGGGATCCTCTATATCTATATATGAACCGAAGGAACAAGGCTTCGGTTTGTGTGTTACTTTTAGAATAAAATAATTATTTATGATACGTTTAGGCTATTTGGACGAAGATAAAGGTAATAGGAATACTTTCTTCCGAGTATTCAATAAGGACTTTGAGGTTGTAATGCTTGATGATAATACAAAATTGACCTCAGCTAACAATGTGTTGGATGAAATAGATAGGCAAAATATAGATGTATTGGCAGTTGACTTTCGCTTAGCAGATGGAGGGTGGGTTTCATTCAATGGAGATGAAGTGGTAAAAACAATTTGGGAAAAACGTCGTTATTATCCTGTATTCATGCTTACGTCATATGTAAATAATGCATTGGAAAAAATGGATAATGTATTTCTTGTAAATGATAAAGATAGTTTATCTAATAACGACAGTATAACCTTACTTAAGAAACAGATTAGTAGTTCTGTTGAAACTTACCATCGTATTATTAAGGAAAAAGATGAACAACTGAAAATGCTTGTCGAAAAACAAAAAAAAGGAATATTGAATGATAAAGAGGAACAAGAGCTGTTTGCCTTAAATGTAGAGATGAACAGTATAGATCCTAAAAGTAATCCTATGTCGCCTGATATGATGCAGACGAAAAGTGTTGAAGATTTACACGAAATGGTTGACCTAGCACGAGCATTGTTGAAATCAGTAAAAGGAGAGTAATGGTATTTAGAAAAAGACACCCTTCAAGAACAACAGAAATTGTTGCTCAGAGTGATTATAGGAAATTTAGAGAGCAGTTGAGAAAAGATTTCAACTGCAGATGCGGATATTGTGATGATAGAGACATACCACGAGCAGAAGGATTTGAAATAGACCACTTTGTGCCTCAAAAAGTTGATTCTTCTCTAGGAACTGTTTATTCCAATCTTGTATATGCATGCAGATCCTGTAATAACTCAAAAAGAGCGAAGTGGCCAACAAATAATCCTCTTGAACATAATAATGGTAGAGAAGGATGGATAGATCCTTGCGATAAATCATATGCTGACCAATTTGAACGTGGTAATTATGGAGAAATCATTGCAACAACGGAATTAGGGGAGTGGATGTACAATGAATTAAAACTTTGGAAACCACAACATGAAATCTTACAATGTTATGAGGAGATAGAAAATTCCATACAAGAATTGAGATCTTGTCTCGAGAATTGTAATAATGCTTATAATCTCAAAATTTTTCTCAAATTATATGAAAAGAAAGATAAGATATTATATAGACTTTATATATGACAAATGTATTTAGATTTTTGAAACAAACTTCGGCAGAAGTTTCGTATATAAATAGTCTATTTGTATCGGCTTTCATCAAACTAAATGGACTAACTTTTTGCGAGAAAAATTATCTTTCACACTATAAAGATATTGACAATAAAATTCTTGAATCATTTCTTAATACTGTCAGTGGAGGAATTGATTTAGAACGATTGGTGAGGCTATTTGAATTTGTTATATCTCCATCCGATAAGATTGTTAATGGGGCAATTTATACTCCTAAAGACATTAGAAGTACTATTATATACCATTGCTTGGGTAATTTAAATAACGAGCAATTAAGACATGTTCGGGTATGTGATATAGCCTGTGGATGTGGTGGTTTTCTTATGGACGTTGCAGAATATATACATATTAAAACACAGAAATCTTTTAAGGATATATTTCAAGAGAATATTTATGGTATCGACATACAAAATTACGCTGTAGAAAGAACTAAAATCCTTCTATCATTATTGGCATTAAGCTATGGAGAAGATGAAGATTTTGGTTTTAACCTGATACAAGCTGATACGCTTGATTTCTGTTCAAATAATTGGAATCAAGAATTCACTTCCTTTGATGTTATTGTTGGTAATCCTCCCTATGTTTGTTCCCGTAATGTCAGCCAGGAAACCAAGCAGAAGATGCTTAAATACGAGGTTTCACAATCTGGGCATCCAGACCTATATATACCATTCTTTCAAATTGCATATGAAATGTTGGCAGATGAAGGCAAATTAGGCTATATTACGATGAATAGCTTTATACGTTCTGTAAATGGCCGTAGCCTAAGACAATATTTCTCTTCCAATAAGATTGATGTCAGAATTGTAGATTTTCGTGGATACCAAATCTTCAAGAAGAAAAGTACATATACTTGTCTATTTTTCTTAGATAAAGGGAATTATACGGAGGATATTAAATATGTATCAAATGATAACGGATGTCTTGAACAACCATTTGTTTTCTCGCTTATACCATATGCATTACTTGATAATCGTAAGGGGTGGAGCTTAAATGATAATTCCGAAGCTCAAAGAATAGAAATCGTTGGTACCCCTATCGGGAAGTATTGCTCATATCGTCATGGTATTGCAACTCTTAGCAATAAAACATATATATTCAAACCAGTCTTTGAAGATTTGAATTATTACTATTTAGTAAATGATGGAATTGAATATCCTATTGAAAAACAGATATGTAGAGATATTGTTAATTCTAATAAACTAAATTCAGAAATTAATTTTGACGCAATTATTGAGAAGATTATTTATCCGTATTATAGGAATCAAGATGGTAAACTTTGTGTTATAGGGGAGGAAAGAATGTTGAAAGAATTTCCTTATGCATATAAATACCTGCTATCTCAACAAAAAACACTGAATAAGCGAGACAAAGGACATACTCGGAGTTATCCTACGTGGTATGCTTACGGAAGAACACAATCATTGCAAATGCCACGCTATAAACTTTTCTTTCCTAAATTCTCTAATAGTTCAATACGATGTGTTCTTTTGGATGCACCTGAATTATTATTATACAATGGTATTGCGTTTGTTAATGATTCTAAAGAAAAATTACAAATTGTACAAAAAGTGATAGAAAGTGATATATTTTGGAAATATATTACTAAAAATGGAAAACCATACTCTTCTGGTTACTATTCATTAAGTGGTGTGGACATCAAAAACTTTGGAGTTCCAAACTTTACGGAAGAAGAAAAAATGCACCTTTTTTCTTTAAAAACAAGAGAAGAGATAGATGAATGGTTGATTAAATTTTACGAATAAAAACACGGAAGATGATTGTCTAAAATAATTTAACACAGCCATTGTTTCCAATAGATTAAAAAGTTAAAGATCTTACTAAAAATTAACATATATGCACCATTCAACTTCTATATATCTATTTGCTGTATTCTTTGGGTACACTTTATATGTTAATATCGTTGGGCATTCGTGTTATTCGATACACATCGTCATATAATTTAGAATCATCCACTCATAATCGCCATAGTATTTTTCTAAAGATGAATTTTACATTAAAGGTTGTTCACAAGGACACCTTGGTTTGAAGTATAACGAATTTATGTTTGAGGAAGTAAAACGATTATTTAGAGAAGAATCATTATCCAATAATTAAAGAAAATAATTATCTTTGCATTTAGAAAAGAGTTGTTTGAAAGCATGATAAATATAGTGCAATAAAACAGTTTGCAATTTCTTATCCGTTGCCCATTATTATACAAGTTATTCTCAATAATTTGATGTTCAAATAATTTAGCTTGGACTACCTCAAAGATACATAATTCAAAGCAATTCACAACCAGATTTGAGTGGTGCTACCACACCTGAAGTTGTATTCAATATTTCAAAGATACATAATTCAAAGCAATTCTTCTCTGTCGTCCCTACAGCACTTTGATATCATTCTGGTCGTATTTGCAGGCATTCCGCACTACGTGCTTCATACCTGCCTATAATCTGTCGTCACTACGTGACTTTAAGCATAACCACAGTCGTATCAAGTTCGAGTAGGGGAAGTCAACAGTCAACGGTCAACAGACTTTCGTTTTCAAGCAGAATCTTTAGTCTTTGGCGGCAATCCCTGCCGCCTCGGATAAATCGCGTTAAGAAATTATGATGATAGAGCGTTAAGAACAAAAAGCTGTTTGAGCGAAGCGAGTTCTTTTTGTTTAGCGAAAGAATCATAATTTTAGCAGATTTATCCGCCGCGGCGAGCTTTTTCTGTTTCTCTTTTTTGCGGGAAAAAAGAGAAAGGAGCAGTTCTCTGTCGTCCCTAGCAGGACTTTTTTTGAGTTGAAAATTTGCAGTGAGCTATGAGCTATGAGTTATGAGCTATGAGTAGTTTTGCTCAATGCTTGCGGCTCATTGCTCGTAGCCCGTTGCGTTATGGATTGGAGCGGGACTTTTTAGTTTTTTCCAGCTTTCTTTGCTTTCTTTTCTTGCTGTTTTCTCAGCTTCTTCAACTGTTTGTTGATCGTCTTTTGGTGTATCTTAGGGTTGTCGCCAGTGAAATGATATTCGTCGTAGATGTATTGGCTTCTGTCTTCGTTAAAGACATAGATGAGTCTTGCTGTTATCACATTGTTATATTGTGGCTCGTTTTGCCATTCTGGATCCGGCTGTCCATTGACAAGCTCGAAGCTTCTGGTTCTGATAGGCGCTAATGAATATTGATAGCGTAAGCCTAACTTCAGTCTCTCGTGAAGTCTGAACTTCAAGTCTGCCAAGAAACACCAGTCATCGAGTTTGTATCTGTCATCTCCTTTGTAGTTGATATTCACTTCGGTGAGTTTGCCGTGTTCATATTCTCTCAATCCGACAAGTCTTCCGTATGAAACGCCAAGACCGAGAGATGAAATCTGCTTGTCGCTGAAATATACCATCAAAGGAACTTCCAGATAATTCATATAGACATCATATTCTCCTGTTATGACACTGCCATTGCTGAGGGTGTCGGCGTATATTTTTCCTTGGTGTGCGCCTCTGTGGTTGAATGCTACTTCAAGAGATAGGTCTATGTTGAAGTAGTCTTTTTGATAGACAGGTATCAAAACACCTAGACCTCCATGGAATCCTGGGTGAGTATAACCGTAGGCCTTGTCGCCGTCAATCTGAGAAAGGTTCAATCCCATGAAGGCTTCACCTTTTACTATCTGTGCCTTGGCTTCTGTAGCAAACAAAGACAGAAGGACACATGCTGTTAATATTGTAAAGATCTTTTTCATATCGAGTTAACGTTAATGTGTCTGTTATATTATTTAGTTACAATATTTTTCATGCTGAGACTAATTCTCTTTCTCTCTACATCGACTTCTGTCACCGTGACCTTCACTTTCTGATTGAGTTTCACAATCTCGTTAGGATCTTTTATGAACTGGTTAGACATCTGGCTGATGTGTACGAGTCCGTCCTGATGTACGCCGAGGTCAACGAAACAGCCGAATGCTGTTATGTTTGTCACGATACCGACAAGCTGCATTCCTGCTTTCAAGTCGTTGATGGTGCGGATGTCCTTGTTGAACTCAAACACCTCGAATGTCTTGCGAGGGTCGCGGCCAGGTTTCTCGAGCTCGCTGATGATGTCGTTTATTGTCTCGATGCCGAAGTCGTTCTCGATAAACTCCTTAGGGTTTATCTTGCTTATAAGTTCTTTGTTACCGATGAGGTCTTTCACTTCCACCTTGAGTTTCTTCGCCATCTTCTCTACGATATGATAGCTCTCTGGGTGTACGGCGCTGGCGTCTAAAGGCTGGGCTGCATCGTGTATTCTCAAGAATCCTGCACATTGCTCGTAGGCTTTCTCTCCGAGACGAGGCACTTTCAATAGTTGTTTACGGCTTTTGAAACCGCCGTTTTCGTTACGGTATTTCACTATGTTGCTTGCTATCTGAGGACCTACGCCGCTGACGTAAGAAAGCAGCTGCTCGCTGGCAGAGTTCAGTTCAACGCCAACAGCATTGACGCAACTTTCTACTACATGACCTAGTTCCTCGTTAAGAAGCTTCTGGTTTACGTCGTGCTGATATTGTCCGACGCCGATAGACTTAGGATCGATCTTGACCAATTCGGCGAGCGGGTCCATGAGGCGGCGGCCGATGCTTACAGCGCCTCTCACAGTGATGTCGTATTCTGGGAACTCGTCTCGAGCGACCTTAGAAGCGGAATATACAGAAGCACCGCTTTCGTTAACCATGACGGCTATGATGTCGCGGTCGAATTGTATTCCACGGATGAAGTCTTCCGTCTCGCGTCCGGCTGTGCCGTTGCCAATGGCGATGACTTCGATTTTATATGCGTTCACGAGCGAACGTATCTTGTTCGTCGCTTGTCGTGTCTCATGTTGAGGTGGGTGAGGGTAGATGGTCTCGTTATGTAACAACGCGCCATATTCGTTAAGGATGACTACCTTGCATCCTGTTCTGAACCCAGGGTCGAGGGCGAGGACGCGTTTCTGTCCTATAGGAGCTGCCAACAGAAGCTGGCGGAGGTTTTCGGCGAATACCTTTATTGCCACCTCATCGGCTTTCTCTTTGTATAAAGCACGAATCTCGGTCTCTAATGATGGTTCTAACAGACGCTTCCAAGCATCATCGATGGCATCTTGTACCAAGTCAGTCGATGCGTTGTCGGCCTTGATGAATATATTGTCTAATGTCTTAAGAGCCTCTTCGTCATTGATTTTAAGCTTCACTTTAAGAAGTCCCTCAGCCTCGGCACGGAACATCGCCAAGATACGGTGGCTCGGTGCCTCGGCAATAGACTCTTTCCAGTCGAAATACTGCTGATATGTCTTGGCATCTTCCTCTTTGCCTTTCACCAATGTCGATGAGATGACACCTTCTTTATGATATATCTTACGAATATGATTACGTCCTTTGATGTTTTCAGAGACCCATTCCGCCATGATGTCGCAGGCGCCTTTAAGAGCATCTTTGGTGTTCTCGACGCCTTTTTCCTTGTCGATATATTTTTTAGCGAGTCCGTCGACGTCATCGCTGTTTTGTGCCATGATGAGTTTTGCGAGAGGCTCAAGTCCTTTCTGACGAGCTATCTCTGCCTTTGTCTTGCGTTTAGGTTTGTAAGGAAGATAAAGGTCTTCAACATCCTGTAATGTAGATGCTTTTCTGATGTTAGCCTCCAGTTCAGGGGTGAGTTTCTCTTGTTCTGCGATAGACTTCAAGACAGACTCTTTTCTCTTTTCGAGCTCTTCGAGTTGTTCGAGGCGCTTTTGTATGGCAGCCACAACCTCCTCATTCATAGTGTTTGTCATCTCCTTGCGATAACGCGCGATGAAAGGAACGGTACAACCTTCACCCAAGAGTTTTATAACATTAGCAGCGACTGTCAAAGTCACTGAAAATTCTGTTGCTATCTGTTTGCTAAAATCCATTTTTTTAAGTTTAAAGTTAATAGTTAATAGTAGTTTTGGGGTTTATAGTTTTTAAAGTTAATATTTCATATTTTATATATAAATCAACTCCTAATTCCTAACTCCTAATTCCTAACTATTCCAAATCTCCCAAGCCGCTTCTGCTTGTTCATATAGCATCGTCATTCCGTTGAAAGCAGCTGCGCCGAAGTCTTTCGCCTTTTTCAAGAACAATGTCTCTTCAGGATTATATATCAAGTCGATGAAGATGTTATGCGGTTCGATGGTAGAGTAGGGAAGCTCCAGACAATCATCGATATTAGGATACATTCCCACCGGAGTTGTATTTATTATAAAGGAATAAGGTTTAAAACCTGTAATATTAATCTCCTCATAACTAACTCCTAACTCAGATAGACGCCACAAGAGTGACGTCTCTACATTACTAAAAGAACGGCTCACTATTTTATATGGAATATTTTCTTTGTTCAAGACGTATTGAACTGCCTTGGACGCACCGCCGCTACCCAAAATCAAACTTGGTGTCTCGGTGTCTCGGTGTCTCGGTGTCTTATCAAGAAGCTTCTTAAATCCAATCACATCAGTATTGAATCCCTTCAGTCTTCCGTCATCAAAAACTTTTACGGTGTTGACTGCCCCGACTTCTTTCGCTACTGTATCAATCTCGTCAAGGTAAGGGATTATTTCTTCTTTATAAGGAACAGTGACGTTGAATCCTTTGAGGTTTTTGTTTTCCTTAATGAAAGGAATGATGTCGCTGATGTTTTCTAATTCAATGTTTTGATAAGAATAATCAAGGTTCAGTTTGGAAAATTTCTTAGTGAAATAATCCTTTGAAAAAGAATGTCCAAGTTTTTTCCCAACTAAACCGTACATGCCTAATTATGAATTATGCATTATGAATTATGAATTGCTTTTCTTCGCCATCTTTTCTGTCAATACTATCAATGCAGCACCTATGAGTATGATTACGAATGCTGTTGCGAATTCGATGTTGAATTCAGGGAAGTAGTATTCGTAGCCGGTCACTTTAGCCTCGCTGCCGAAGTATGTGATGACGTCGTTTTTCCAAGGCCAGATGATAGGCATGCTGCCTAAGATAAAACCTGTTAATACAGCGATAGTTATGTCTCTGTAGTTCTTGAAAATCCATGATAGCAGGTGAGAGAAAGCGAGCAAACCCACAACGCCGCCTATTGCTACTGGGAGCAATATTCCGAGGTTCAAGTCGTTTACAGCGTCGATCATGATGAGTTGGTAGTTGCCCATCAATACCAATACGAAAGAACCTGAGAGTCCAGGTAATATCATGCTGCATGTCGCTACGGCACCGCAGATTATCAAGTAGAGAATGTTGCTGTTTTCTTTTGCCGGAGTTCCGAATGCGATTAATAATGCGATAGATGTTCCGATTATGAATGAAAGAACGACTTTCCAGTTAAACTTTTCTATTGTCTTTCCTACGTAATATATTGAAACCAATATCATTCCGAAGAAGAATGACCATAAATATATTGGATATTCTGCAAATAAGAACTCGAATAATCTTGCTATTGAAAGAATCGCGACAATGACGCCGCTGCCTACTGATGCCAGGAACCATAAGTCGATGTGTTGTGCGAATTCCTTGAACTTACCTGTAAAAAATAATTTAATAGCGGTTAAGTTACAAGATTTCAAGGCGTTTATCAAACGTTCGAAGATGCCTGTTATCAAAGCTATTGTGCCGCCAGACACGCCTGGGATTACGTTGGCGCTACCTACGCCCATTCCTTTAAGGAAATTTGCAAAGTATTGATTCATATGGTTTAGTCTTTTTTATATCTGTTTATTAAATTGACAATATTTTCATTATTCAATACGAAGTTAGGGTCGAAGTCGATGAACTCATTGACACCTTCGTAGTCGAGGTTCAGGGCTTCTTCTAGGTTTAACAATCCTAACTCATAATCTTCATCAACGAAATTGATAAAAGCCAGTCTGTATAACAGAGGAGCTTGTCTTCCGAGAAGCTTCAGACCTTTTTCAATGTATCTTATCGCATTCCTTATATCGTCAAGCAAGATGTATACTTCCATATATGCGATATATAAATTGACGTCATAAGGAGCGAGTTCCTCGATCTCTTTCAGATATTTCAATGATGTCTTGAAGTCTTCTGTTTTGTTGTGTTCCTCAACAAGGACGAATATGTAGTCGGTGTTGTAAGGCATGAGCTGATGAGCGCGTTTCAGGAACTTGATCGCCGACTTATGGTTGTTTTCTTCGCAGAAGATAAATCCTAATCCGGCGTATGCCTCGGCGATGTTTTCATCCAATTCGATGGCTTTGTTGAAGTTGTTTATCGCCTCGAGCTTGTTTCCTGTCTTTGCCAATGCCTCGCCGTAGAGACAATATAAGATAGGTTTCTTGACGCTGTTTCTAAAAGCCTCTTCGATGATGTCGATGCTGTCCTGATATCTGTCCAGCTCGTTGTATATAGTAGCGATATTGACGTAAGCGCTTGGGAAATGCTGGTCTATCGCCATCGCGTATTCATATTGCTCGACAGCTTTTTCCAGAAGATGAAGTCTGAGGTAGCAGTTGCCTAATGTCATCCATGCTGTTATGCTGTAAGGATTGTTATCCACTTCGCCTTGGAAGAACTCTATTGCTTCCTCAGGTCTGTCGAGGAAGAAGTAGCAGTTCGTCATTTCTGCATATTGCTCAGCGATGTCAGGGCTTGCCTTGAGTCCTTTCTTGAAATAATGCAGCGCACGTTCGAAATCGCGCAGCATCATATATTCTACAGCCATCGAGTTGTATATGTCTTCGCAGTTTTCTTTGTCGAGAAGCTTGATGGCTTTCTTGTATGCAGATAAAGAATTATGATGCTCATCCAGCAATGAATAACAATAGCCTAGACTTAACTGATAATCTGCGTCTTCGGTATTGTTGCACTCATCAAGAAGATATGGTAAGGCGTTAGAAGCATCTTGAACGGAAAGATATTTCTTTGCCATGATCAATTTGGTGAGTGGATTGCTTTCATGATAAGTGTTTGCCAGGTCGGCAATGATGTTGATTTTAGATATGTCGTTTTGCTGTACGTAATGTTCGAGGATTATGTTCAATTCGTCGGCGTCAAAAAATAAAGGCATGCCGCTTTCGAGTTGATTCTCAAACCTGTTTATCAACTCCTGAATCTCGTAATCATCTAGAAAATTATCGTCGTTAAAACCCATATCTTTTTTTTGCAAATTTAAGAAAAAACTGCCTTATATTTGCAAAAAATATAACGTTATGACATTAATAAAATCTATATCCGGATTCCGTGGAACTATAGGTGGAAAACCTGATAACGGACTCACTCCAATTGACATTGTGAAACTCACATCTGCTTATGTATGTTTAATTCGTCGTTCTGGCGTTCAACGTCCTCGTATCGTTGTCGGTCGTGACGGCCGTCTCTCTGGCACTATGGTTAACCAGCTGGTTTGCGGCGCATTGCAAGGCATGGGCGCTGATGTCATTGATATAGGTTTAAGCACTACACCTACAGTAGAGGTTGCTGTTACAGCGATGAAGGCTGACGGCGGCGTGATCCTCACCGCAAGTCATAATCCAAAAGAGTGGAATGCTCTGAAGTTGTTAAACAGCAGAGGTGAATTCATCTCAAAGGCTGAAGGTGAATGGCTGCTTGAAAAAGCTGCTGCCGATGACTACGAATTTTCATATATAGACGAAATCGGAACATATTCTCTTGAAAACGACTGGATCGAACGTCATGTCGATATGGTCTGCAACCTTCCTCTCGTCAACAAAGACATAATAGCAAAGGCAAATCTTAAGGTTGTCGTCGATGCTGTCAACTCAACAGGCGGAATGGCGATACCAATGCTCCTCAGAAAATTAGGCGTTACAGATATCATTGAACTTAACTGCGAGGTTACAGGTGAGTTCGCACACAACCCAGAACCACTCGCTGTCAATTTGGTCGACACCTGCGCTAAGGTTAAAGAAGTCGGTGCTGACTTCGGTATCGTCGTTGACCCAGACGTAGACCGTCTCGCATTCATCGATGAAAACGGCGAGATGTATGGAGAAGAATACACACTTGTTACAGTAGCGTCTTACATCTTGCAAAATAAAAAAGGCAACACAGTTTCAAATCTCTCTTCAACAAGAGCTTTACGCGACGTGACAAAAGAATTCGGAGCAGAATATTTCGCAGCTGCAGTAGGCGAGGTCAATGTCGTTGAAAAGATGAAAGAAGTGAATGCTGTTATCGGCGGCGAAGGCAATGGTGGAATCATTTATCCAGAATTGCATTACGGCCGCGACGCTTTGGTCGGTGTCGGTCTTTTCCTCACATACCTCTGTGAATCACAATGCACATGCTCAGAATTGAAATCTAAGTTCCCATTATACTACATGTCTAAGAACAAGATCGAACTCGATCCTTCAACAAACGTAGACGAGATCTTGGCAAATATCGCTGACAAGTTCAAGAACGAACAAGTCACAACTATTGACGGCGTTAAGATAGACTTTGAAGAAGGTTGGGTACATTTGCGCAAGTCAAACACGGAACCAATCATCAGAGTATATTCAGAAGGCAAGAGCGAAGCTGAGGCAGAACGACTTGCACAGATGATGCTTGATGAAGCAATGGGAAATTGAAAATTTAAAACTGAAAACTGAAAGTTTATGTCATCTAATGTCAATAAAAAGAAAAGTCGCCGCAGGTATAAACACCATGCGGTGACTTTTAAATTGACTTCTGGTCAGTATAAATCTCTTAAGAATTATTGTAAGGCTAGAAAAACCACGCCTATCAAATTGATAAAGAAAAGCATAGAACGCTTCATATCACATTATGAATATGAAGTGCCAGCGGAGTTGTATCTTACAGAAAACCAACTGGACCTTTTTGATGAGACTTACAATGAACAATTTATAAAAGTACAGCCAACTGTTGAACAGGAACAAGTGAAGGTTGAGAATGAGCAGTTGACGATGAACTTTGAGCTTTGAGCTTTGAACTTTGAACTAAGAACCTTAAATTTTCAACTTTCAACTTTCAATTTTCAATTTATTTATTGTACGGAATACGATTCGCAATAGATCTTCCGAGGGTTACTTCATCGGCGTATTCCAGTGCGTCGCCTACGGAGATGCCTTTGGCGATAGTACTTATGGTTCCCTTAAAATCTTTTAACACTCTTGAGAGATAATAGTTGGTGGTGTCGCCTTCTATTGTTGCCGGCAGAGCCAATATTATTTCCCTTATTTCTTCATTCATCGTTCTTCCTAGAAGCTCGTTGATTCTTAAATCGTTTGGCGATATTCCTTCGATAGGGTTTATGATGCCGCCGAGTACGTGGTAGAGTCCGTTGAAGGAGCATGTGCGTTCGATGGCGAGCACGTCGCGCATGTCAGCGACTACGCATAGCAGCGATTCGTCGCGTTTAGGGTTAGAACATATTGAGCATAGAGGCTCATCACTGATGTTATAGCAGCGTTTGCATAAAACGATATTATTCCTCATGTCAGTCAACGACTTGCACAATTGATCGGTCATGACTTTCTCCTCGCCCAAAAGATGCAGAGCAAGTCGTAATGCTGTCTTCTTACCGATGCCTGGTAGTTTTGATAATTCGTCAACTGCTTTCTCTAATAATAAAGAAGAATATTCTGCCATATATCAACAAAAATGATTGATTTGTTTTAGTTCACTCAGACTGTCTATAATCTTGGTTTCCTTTGTTTCGAGACGTCGTTTTGATACGTGTCCGCCGCTGAATAAGATGCAGTTGAAACCACATTGTTCCGCAACCTCAGCATCATGCAAGGTGTCGCCGATCATGAAGCATTTGGAAGGATTCAATCCTAGTTTTTCCACGACTTGCTTGCCTAATGAAACCTTTTCTCGAGCGTAATTGTCTTTGATACCGAAGATGCCATCGAAGAAATGAGATATATTTCTTTTCTCAATCATCTTCTTCAAGTTGTCGTCTTTCATTGCCGACAGCACTATCTGTCTGTAGTTTTTCTCCTTGAAATAATTAAGAGTGTCTATTACGTCAGGGAATAGTTTCAATTCATGTTCTCCGTCGGCATATAACTTAACATATTGACGAGCTGGTATTTCAAATGGCTCTTTTTCAAAGTCGAAGCCGGCTTTTACGTAATAATCCACCACAGGAAAACCGAAGATGTCTTTATATCTGTCGATTGTCAGTTGAGGAAGATTCCTTTCTTCCAGCAAAACGTTTACGGAATACAATGACAAGTCAAGGTCGTTGAGCAAAGTTCCGTTCCAATCCCAAATTATAGTCTTCATCAACGGCAGTGTTTTGTGTAATCTTCCATGTTTGGTCTACCTTTGGCTTCAGCTATTTTGAAATAATAACAAGCCATGTCGTAGTCGTTCACACTTCTGTAATATAAGCCCATATTGAAATAAGCCTGGAGGTAATTAGGATTCAATTCGATGGTTTTTGCATAATCTTCCAATGCGGATTCTTTTTGGAAGATATTGTATTTTGCGCATCCACGATAGAAGTAAGCCTCGTGGTTTTCAGCGTCATATTTTATTGCCTTGTCAAAACATTCTATCGCTTCCTCAAATTGAGAGTGATAGAGGTAATCCATCCCTGTGTCAAGGTGATTTCTAGATTTTTCAGGGTTATTTCCGCAACTTGCTAAGAATAATAATGATGCAAATGCTATTGTCTTAAATAATCTTTTCATACAAATTAATTTTCTACAAAGATAAGAAAAAGTCGACGGTCAACTGACAAGGGTCGACAGTTTTTTATTTATGATTAAAAATAAAGCCAATGCCATGTGAAGCTTCCGTTTGAATCCAGCATTACGGCAGGCATAGGGAATTTTATGAAGCTTAAGACTTTCAAGGTCGTTTTAAGGAATTTGTTGCCAACAGGAATTCTTGTCAAGTCGATATCTGGAGAAAGCACGAACTGTCGTGTTCTTGTAAACTCAGGTATCTGCTTGCCTTTATATGATGTCGCATTATAAAAACCGCCAGTCATGCCTTCAGCGCTATATCCAAGAGCGATGTTAATCCAAGAAGGGAAACTGGACTCATTGTTGAGGAACAGCGACTTGACATTAAATGAAAGCCATATCGTCTGACCGTTATAATCTTTTAACATTCTTTCGGGAAGGTTGCTTCCTAGCAAGTCGGGACGATACTGAGGAAACTGAGTGTTGTGATAAGAATATTTCATCGAGATTCTCTGTTCGTGCCAGAGCGCTTGCTGTCCCATGAACAATCCGGTTCCGAGGGCATTGGCAGCGATGTCGCCCCAGGAGAATCCCCATCCTGTTGAAAGTCCGTCGAATATCTCTACTGTAGTGAGAAACACGAAACCTAGAGGCGCGCCGTATAGTATTGATTTTCTTTCATCGCAGCCCGCAAGACGAAGCGACTCATAGCCGATAAGTCCTACATGATATGCGGAG
Source organism: Bacteroidales bacterium (assembly GCA_017549605.1). GTDB lineage: Bacteria > Bacteroidota > Bacteroidia > Bacteroidales > F082 > Limimorpha. Next base: position 34,837 of record JAFYUH010000175.1, on the reverse strand, counting down.
AGCGAGTGACCAGCTTTGTCCATTTGCAGCCATTCTGCATTGTCGTTGTAGAAATGAAAAGGCGATTGATCATAACCAGCATACCATAGATAATACAATCCAGTCATTGAACCTGCATAAAGAGCGGCTTCAGTTCCCATGACTATGCCTACGTTTTTCTTGATGTTACTTAAAGAATCATTTTCCTGCGAAAAAGCAGTGAATGAAAAAGAAAATAATAGTAACAGAACCAATAACCTTGAACCAATAACCTTGAACCGTTGGATACAAGACAACAACTTATATGTATCAATTACAACCTTCATTCCTAACTCCTAATTCCTAACTCCTAATTAAATATCACTTCCAGATTTTCTTTTTATTCAATGCCTTTCTGTATTTCTCGGCATTGATGTTATGTTCTTTAATATTTCTTGCAAAGACGTGATAACCAGAAAGGTCGTCTTTTGCGCAGAAATAGAAATACTTATGTCTTTCCGCATTCAGGACAGCATCGATAGCGGCTATAGATGGAATGCATATCGGTCCTGGAGGAAGTCCTATATATTTATATGTGTTATATGGAGATTCAATCTCTTTGTGAACGTCAAGGACTCTCTTGATTTCAAAATCGCCAACTGCGAATATCAGAGTAGGGTCGGCCTGAAGGAGCCAGTTTCTTTTAAGTCTGTTGATATACACGCCTGCGATGCGAGGCATCTCTGATACCTTAGCGGTTTCTTTGTCGACGATAGATGCCAAGATGCTGACATTGATAGGAGTGATGTTTAGGTTTTTGGCTTTTGCCAAACGGTCTTCGTTCCAGAAACGATTATATTCGTTTATCATCTTCTCGACAAACTCGTCGGCGTCGATGTTCCAGTATAATTCGTAAGTGTTTGGTATGAATAAAGCAGCAGCGTTTTCATCGTTGAAACCCATTTCTTTGAGAGTAGCGTTTGATTTTACAGCGTTCAAGAATGATAACGAATCCATTTCAAGCTGTTCGTCAATGCGTGCTGCAAGCTGTTCTATGGTTCTTATATTATTAAAGGTGAACTTCACCGGAGTCTGGCTTCCGGAACGAAGCATATTCAATAATTGATTGTTGTTCATTCCGTTTTTGATGACGTAATGTCCTGATTTGATGTATTTAGGATAGTCGAGTTTTTTTGCTAGCCATTCGAAAGATCTTCTGTTGATGATAATGCTGTCGGAGTAAAGCTTGTCTTTTACCGTTGCAAATTCATCATCAGAATAAATATATAAGGAATAATTTTCTTTTGTAGATACATTAGGATAAATTATTGACTTATACATTTTTATGAAAATAAAAACTGACAATATTACAAGTGCGCCAAGCACTCCGAATATGGTTCGTTTCATTTTCTTCATTTTATTTATATAACCTTTATGATATGATTTTAAAGTCTTCATCAGAAGTTTTTGTTGATATATTGAAGTTCTATTTCGTCTATGAATCCGTTTGGAGTCCTAATCCACTCTTTGCGTAATCCGCACTGAGTGAAACCTATTTTTGTAAATAAATTGATGCTGTCGGTGTTAAGCACATCGATCAAACAATAAATCTGTTTAAGCATCAAAGTTTTGAAACAGTAGTCGATTAGGACTTCCAGCGCTTCTTTAGCGTAACCCTGTTTTCTGAACTCTTTTTGCAGCAATATTCCGACGCCGGCTCTCATGTGTATCGGATCGAAATCGTATAAGTCGATACAGCCTATGTTTTTATTGTCTTCTTTTCTTTCTATGATGAAACGAATCTGTCTGATGGAGAATAAGTCGCTGTTATTCAGCAGAAACTCTTCTATCTGATACAAAGAGTAAGGCATATAAGTCTCGCTCACTCTCCAAATCTCCTGGTCGTTTTCCCACTTATATATTAATGAGGCGTCTTTAGGTTCTGCGGCTCTTATGATTATGTTTTCGTTCTGTGCAAACATGGATTTTATTTTTGAGGTGCAAAGATAAATATTCCGTCAAAAACGTGTGTTGCCGGACCAGATAAAATTACGTTTTTGAACTGTTCGTTTTCTTTGTCGAAGCGTACGTTCAGCTTGGCGATCTGAGTGTAAACGTCGATGTTATTGCCGCCGAACCAAAGAGAAGCTGCTATTGCAGAAGCCGTTACTCCTGTGCCGCAGGCGAGGGTCTCATTTTCGACGCCTCTCTCGTATGTGCGGATGTGAATGTTGCCATTGTCGTTTAATAAGAAGTCGACATTGACGCCATCTTCAGATATATTCTTGTCATAACGAATTCTTGCACCTTCGGTATTGACGTCAAGATTTTTCAAATTGTTAATTTTTTTAACATAATGAGGTGATCCAGTGTTGATTATAAGGTGGTTTTCGTCATGTTTATAAGACAAAATGTCGCACATTGACAATTCGACATGAAATTCGTTAAAATTTATTTGCGAAATGTTAACGTGATGCAAACCATCGACAGCTTCGTATGTAGCATTCTCTTTTATTATGCCTTGTTTGTAAGCGAAAGCAGCTATGCAACGTCCGCCATTGCCACAGAAAGTGCTTTCTTTTCCGTCGCAATTATAATATTTCATCTTAAAATCATAATTCTCAGATGGTAATAAGATTATCAATCCGTCAGCGCCGATGCCAATGCGACGATCACACATTTTATATATTAAATCTTCACTTAATAATAATTCTTTTTCTATTGCGTTTATCATGATGAAGTCATTGCCGGCACCATGAAATTTGCTAAACGCAATGCTTTGATTTATAGAGTTGTTCATAAAAATATTCTGTTTAAAGACATTCTTGTTTTGGCAGGAATTTTGCTAACGTAAAAATAGTACTTTTTTTAAAATAAACCATATCGAAAAAAGAATCTTTACTCTTAAAAGCAATCAGGCATGATGTCACCTGAGAAGATACTTTAAAACTAATGATGACGTCATTTTATTAACTAACTAATTTTTAAAACATGAAGAGTAAAACAAAAGTGTTATTCGTGACTTTAAGTGCTATTTTGATAGCATTATGTGTTCTGATAGTCAATCTTTATATGTCGCAAAATGAGATGAAACAGGCTCTTGCCAATGCTGATATGCGAGCATATTCTATTGACGAAAACACCACACCTACAGTTAAAGCTAACTATATGTCTTATAATGAAGAAGACAATTTTGTTAAAGCAGCAGAGAAGACCGTCAATACTGTAGTTCATATCAAGACGGAAGTAGTTTCAAAAGGCAACAGTTATTATGATTTCTTTGGCTCGTTGCTGGAGCAGCTCTATGGAGGCCAGATGCAGATACCTAATAATGTATCGGTTGCATACGGTTCCGGAGTGGTGATTTCACCTGATGGATATATAGTTACCAACAATCATGTTGTTGAAGGAGCGAACAAGATAGAAGTGACTTTCAACGACAAGCACAAGAGAACCGCAACCATCATCGGTAACGACCCAAGCACAGATTTGGCTTTGATCAAAGTGGATGCACAAGATTTGGAATTCCTCACTTTCGCCGATTCCGATGAAGTTAAGGTAGGAGAATGGGTGCTGGCGGTTGGAAACCCATTCAACCTCACATCTACGGTTACTGCAGGCATTGTCAGTGCCAAGGCGCGTAACATCAATATCTTAGGCGATGGCAGTACGATAGAGTCGTTCATACAGACGGACGCCGCGATAAATCCAGGTAACAGCGGTGGCGCCTTGGTTGATATCGATGGAAACCTTATTGGCATAAACGCTGCGATAGCATCGCGTACTGGCAGTTATGAAGGTTATTCTTTTGCAATACCATCGAATATAGTCAAGAAAGTCGTTGAAGACTTCCTGCAGTTCGGTTCGTTGCAAAGGGCGTATCTGGGCATTAGCATTGCTGAGATAACAGAAGAGCTGGCAAAAGCCAAGGGCATCAAAGAGATGTCGGGAGTTTATATCGTCGGCATTGAAGATAGAGGCGGTGCAAAGGCTGCAGGCATCAAGGAAGATGATATTTTATTGAGCGTTAATAATATCTCAGTAAATTCTAATTCGCAGCTTATAGGCGTTGTCGGACAATATCGTCCAGGCGACAAGGTAAAGGTGAAGATTCAACGTAAAGGAGAAATCCTGGTGAAAGAAGTGACGTTGAAGAACTTGGAAGGAACAGAAGAGATGCATAAGGACAGCGACAGCTTCTATAACGAAGTCTTGGGTATCAAGGCGCAGGCTTTGCCGGCATCGTTGAAGAGCGAACTCGGAATAAACCACGGATTGAAGATCGTGGAGGTGAAAGATGGAATATTTAAACAAAAAGGCATCACAAACGATTTCATAATATTATCTGTCAATTACCAGAAGGTTAGCTCCGAAAATGATCTGAAAAAAGCCTTGAGCAACGATAGAAACGGTAAGATCAGAATAGAAGGAATCAACTCCACTGGAACATATAACATCACTTTCGAGTTTTATCGTTAATTATCTCCACGGATCTCGCGGATATACACGTATCATCTAATGTTTTGTGGAAAAGAAAACATCCGCGAAAGAACACTAATACACGAATGATTCGTGAAGATTAGTGCAGATTCGTGGACAGGAACATCCACGAAAGGACACTAAAAAACAGGAATAAAATTAGTGAAGCTTCGTGCAGATTCGTGGAAAAGAAAACATCCACGAAAGAACACTAAAAAGCACGAATAGTTTCGTGAAGATTCGTGCAGATTCGTGGAAAAGAAAACATCCACGAAAGAACACTAAAAAGCACGAATAGTTTCGTGAAGATTCGTGCAGATTCGTGGACAAAAAATAATTAGTGGATGGAAATCGATAAAACATTTTAGGACTAATTTTGTTTAAAAGACATGAGACAATTAAAAATTTCGAAATCAATAACTAATCGGGAGTTAGGATCTCTCGACAAATACCTTGCAGATATAGCAAGAGAAGGTATGGTGACACCGGAAGAAGAGGTGTTGCTTGCACAAAGGATAAAAGCCGGTGACGAAATCGCACTTGAAAGATTAGTGAGAGCCAATCTTAGATTTGTGGTTTCAGTAGCAAAACAATATCAAAATCAAGGATTAAGTTTACCTGATTTAATTAACGAAGGTAATGTTGGTCTTATCAAGGCCGCACAAAGATTTGACGAGACTAAAGGATTTAAGTTTATCTCATACGCTGTATGGTGGATTCGCCAATCCATATTGCAAGCTGTAGCGGAACAGTCGAGGATGGTGCGACTTCCATTGAACCAGGTAGGAGCCTTGTCAAAGATAAAGAAAACCTCGACAAGACTAGAACAGCTGTACCACAGACAACCTACCGTCAATGAGATAGCGGAAGAACTGGATTTGCCGGAACATAAAGTCATGGCAGCAATACGGATGAATGCAAAAGAAGTGTCGATGGATGCGCCGATAAGCGATGACGATGACATGTCGTTGATAGATACTATCATACCTGAAGAATCTGTTTCTACAGACGATAACATCATTCGTAAGCTTGACGGTTCTGAGATACGTCGTTCGATGTCAATACTTACAGACAAGGAACGTGAGATAATCAACCTATACTTCGGCATTGATGTTTCGCATAACTATACATTAGAAGAGATTGCATATCGCCTTGACCTGACACGAGAAAGAGTGAGACAGATCAAGGATAAGGCACTGAAAAAGCTGAAGCAACATCCTAATAGAAACCTTCTGAGAATGTATCTCGAACAATAAAAGACATAAAATCGCAGAGGCAAAAAAAAGACGCAGAGTACTTACACTTTGCGTCTTTGCATTAGTAATAATATGTGCTTTAATTATGCATTATGTATCGGGAATTATGAATTGAAAAAATAAAATTAATTATCTTTTGTTTGTCAATAAAGTTTAGTATCTTTGCAACCCGTAGTGTGACGTGCTGTTTACGTCTCACAAACTTTTGTTTTTATAAAAACCCTTTTTTCAATGAAAAAGACTAAATACATTTTTGTGACAGGAGGCGTTACGTCATCCTTAGGTAAAGGTATTATTTCTTCATCTTTAGCAAAGTTATTGCAAGGAAGAGGATTTTCAGTAACAATTCAAAAACTTGATCCATATATCAATATCGATCCAGGTACATTGAATCCTTATGAACATGGCGAATGTTTCGTTACAGAAGACGGAGCTGAGACAGACCTAGACTTAGGTCACTATGAACGTTTCTCAAATACAGCGACCTCAAAGGCTAACAACGTTACAACAGGTCGTATCTATCAAAGCGTTATAAACAAAGAAAGAAAAGGCGAATATCTCGGATCAACAGTTCAAGTTGTTCCTCATATCACAGACGAAATCAAGAGATGCGTCAAGCTTCTCGGTCATACAGGAAAATATGACTTCGTTATCACTGAAATAGGTGGTACTGTCGGTGACATCGAGTCATTGCCATTCGTTGAAGCTATCCGTCAGATGCGTTGGGAAATGGGCCAGGATTCAGTTGTGATCCACCTCACATTGGTTCCTTACCTTTCAGCAGCACAAGAACTCAAGACCAAACCAACTCAACATTCAGTAAAATCATTGCAAGAACAAGGTGTTCAACCAGACATCATTGTTTGCCGTTGCGAAAAACATATCTCACAATCAATCAAGTCTAAGATTGCATTATTCTGTAATGTTGAAAAGACATCTGTCATCGAATGTATCGACGCTGACTCTATCTACGACGTTCCAGTCTTGATGATGGAAGAAGGTCTCGACAGAGAAGTCTTGAGAAAGACAAATACAGAAATACCAGAAAAACTTGATATTGAAAACTGGAAAGAATTCTTGAACCGTCTCCACAATCCAAAACACGACATCACTGTAGCTTTGGTTGGTAAGTATGTTGAATTGAAAGACGCATACAAATCAATCCGTGAAGCTTTGATCCACGGCGGTGTTGCAAACGAGACAAAAGTTCATATCAAGAGCATCCATAGCGAAGAAATCACAAGAGAAAACGCTAAAGACATCCTTGCAGGCGTCGATGGTATTTTGGTAGCTCCTGGTTTCGGCAGCAGAGGTATCGAAGGTAAGATCAATGCTGTTGAATATGCACGTGTAAACAAAGTTCCTTTCATGGGTATCTGCCTCGGTATGCAATGTGCTGTAGTTGAATTTGCAAGAAACGTCCTCGGCTATGAAGACGCTCACTCACGTGAAATGAGCCCTGACACAAAACATCCTGTCATCGACATCATGGCTGAACAAAAGAATATCACCAATATGGGCGGCACAATGCGTCTCGGCGCTTATCCTTGTAAAGTCGACGAGAACTCAAATCTCTACAGAGCATACGGCGAGACACTTATCTCAGAACGTCACCGTCACCGCTATGAATTCAATAACGAATATATCGAAGAATTCAAGAAACACGGCATGAAGATAACAGGTGTCAACCCAGACACAAACTTGGTTGAAGTTGTTGAGATCGAAGACCATCCATGGTATGTGGCTTCTCAATACCATCCAGAATATAAGAGCACAGTGGCAAAACCACATCCTATGTTCGTAGGTTTCGTGAAAGCTATGCTAGAATATAGCGGAAAATAAAATTAATCTTACATCGAAATAAAAATAGGTGCATGATAATGTAAACAAGGCTTTATGTTATTTTGCACCTTTAAAAATTAAATAAAAGTATATGGATAAAAATTCTCTTATTGGTATCGTCCTCATTTTAGGTATCTTAATTGGTTGGTCAGTATGGATGACACCATCTAAAGAAGAACTAGCACAACAACGTCACATTCAAGACTCTATCAACAGAGTTAACAGAGAACGCTTCGTTAAGGATTCTATCTCAATGGCAGAAGCAAATGCTCTCATGACAGAGACAAGTAATACTGTTAAAGACGATTCTTACGCAGCTCGCTACAATCAATACGGTTCTTTCGCAAACGCAGCAGCAGGTGAAAACAAAACATGGACTCTCGAAAACGAGATCCTCAAAGTGGACTTCTCATCAAGAGGCGCTTATGTCAAGACTGTAGAATTAAAGGATTATAAGACTTTCGATTCTCTTCCATTGATAGGCTTCGATGCAGAGACATCAAGATTCAACCTCGAATTCATCGCTGATGGTAAAGGCATCAACTCTTATGACCTTTATTTTGAACCATATCTCAATGGTTTCCCATACGAAGGCAATGAGACAATAACACTCGACGGAAGAGACTCTTTGGTTATGTCATTCCGCGCTTATGTCAACGATGCTGAAGGTAACAAAAGCTTAGATAAATATTTGGAATATCGTTATACAATGTACAAAGACCAATATATGGTTGGTTTCGACATTGTTACAAACAACCTCAAAGGTATAATCCCTGCTAACACACGCTTCATGTCAATGAATTGGGCAGTCGATGTTCTCAAACAAGAAAAAGCCAGCGACCGTATCAATTTCGAGACAATATATTATATGTATGCTAACAATGACGTAGAAGCTCTTTCTAAGACAGAAGTCGCTAATGAAGAAAAAGAATTGCGTTCAGGTGTTAAATGGATTTCATTCAAACAGAAATTCTTCAGCTACGCTCTTATCTCAAAAGACAGCTTCGATGACGCTTTCATTGAATTGCATACAAAATCAAGACCTTCAAACTCTCGTTACCAAAAATCAATGAGTGCTGCTATCGATGTTCCTTTCGATGGCTTGAACGAAGACAATAAGATAGAGATGTCATATTATTTCGGTCCTAATAACTTTAAAGTCTTGAAAAAATATGGTATAGGTCTTGAAAATCAGATTCCTCTCGGCGGCAAACTCATCTCTTGGATCAACAAACTCATTGTTATCAACGTATTCAGTTGGTTAGGTCACTATGGCTGGAACTACGGTATCGTTATCTTAATCTTGACTCTCATCATCAAGATCTGTTTGATGCCTATCGCATTCAAATCTTATATGTCAACAGCTAAGATGCGCGTCTTGAAACCAGAGATCGATGCTATCAACGAGAAATATCCTAAGCAAGAAGACGCCATGAAGAAACAACAGGCTATCATGGATCTTTATAAGAAAGCAGGAGCAAGCCCAATGTCAGGATGTCTCCCAATGCTTCTCCAGTTCCCTGTATTGATCGCTATATTCCGTTTCTTCCCATCAAGTATCGAGTTGCGTCAACAATCATTCTTATGGGCAGACGACTTGTCAACATATGATAGTGTTTTAGATTTGCCTTTCAATATTCCATGGTATGGCGATCACGTAAGTTTGTTCACATTATTGATGACAGCAGCAACATTGCTTTATACTTATATCAATAATAAGCAAATGCAACAAACTCAAGGTAACCAAGCAATGCCAGGTATGAAGTTCATGATGTATCTCATGCCAATCATGTTCCTCGGTATCTTCAACAGTTACTCAGCAGGTTTGAGTTACTATTACCTCTTAGTCAACTTGTTCACATTCTTACAAATGTACATCTTCAAGATTTGCATCAACGAAGACAGACTCCGTAAACAAATTGAAAAAGCTAAGAAGAAACCTGTTAAGAAATCTAATTTCCAAAAACGTTTGGAAGAGATGCAAAGACAACAGCAACAACAAATGAGACGATAATATAGCTAATGGTTAAAAGACCAAAGGCTAATAAAAAGGCTAAAGTTATTCTTTGGCCTTTTTTAATGTCGTGTGGAAAAAATACACACTTTGTAGAATCTTATAATAAATACTAAAACGTAAATCATCATATATCAGCAACAATTTCCATTGGTATAATGCTTGTAAATTCTTATTGTTAAATTTTAATAATTATATGGAAAAACTAAATTTTATTACTAAACACAAAAAACTAATTATCACTGCAATATTACTTGTTGTTACTGCAGCTTTTATTTTACATTTTTTAGATAAGGAAGAACCTGAAGAGGTATATCCATTTGTTACAGTGGAGAAGGTAAAACAGGAAGATGTCGCCATCTACGGAGAATATGTAGGACGTATCAGAGCACAGCAGTTCGTTGAAATCAGAGCTCGTGTTGAAGGCTATTTGGAAAAGATGCTGTTCGAAGAAGGAACATATATCTGCAAGAACCAGTTGTTGTTTGTCATCAACCAAGACAGATACAGGGCGAGAGTCGACAAGGCCAAGGCGCAGCTCAACAAAGACAAGGCGCAGGCTCGTAAGGCAGAACGCGACTTGGAAAGAATTCGTCCTTTATATGAACAAAACGCTGCCAGTCAGCTTGATTTGGATAATGCCATAGCTGCATACGAAACAGCCAAGGCGTCTGTCTCAATGAGCGAGGCCGACTTATACCAAGCAGAACTTGAACTCGGTTATACCACAGTAAATTCACCAATATCAGGATATATCAGCGAGAGTGAAGTGGACCTCGGCACTTTGGTGGGACCATCATCAAAGTCGCATCTGGCAACTATAATAAAGATGGACACCGTCTTGATCGACTTCAGCATGACAGCATTGGATTATCTTAAGTCGAAAGAAAGAAACGTCGAGTTCGGACAGAAAGACACCACCCGTTCATGGCAGCCTCATGTAACAATTACATTAGCAGACAACACAATATATCCATATAAAGGTCTTGTCGACTTCGCCGCTCCTCAAGTTGATGAACTCACAGGAACATTTTCAGTCAGAGCAGCGATGACAAATCCCAACAGAGCATTGTTGCCAGGACAGTTTACAAAAGTCAAGTTGTTGTTAGACGTAAGAGAAAATGCCAACGTGGTTCCTTTGAAGTCTGTTGACATTGAAAAAGGCGGCGCATACATCTATGTGTTGCGTGCCGACGCCACAGTGGAGAGAAGATTCATAGAGATCGGTCCTGAGATAAATAACAATGTGGTTGTAGAGAGAGGCCTCAGCGCAGGAGAGTTTATCGTCACAGAAGGATACCATAAGTTGAATCCTGGTGATAGAGTTGAATTTTATTACAAAGACTAAGAGTTATGAAGGTATCATTTTTTATAGATAGACCGGTATTTTCCATCGTCATATCAATATTGATTGTCATCTTAGGATTTATTGGCCTGACGATGTTGCCTATAGACCAATATCCTCAGATTACGCCGCCGGTGGTTAAGATCAGCGCTTCTTATCCTGGCGCCAGCTCGCTCACAGTAGCGCAGGCAGTAGCGACTCCGATAGAACAGCAGCTCAACGGAACTCCAGGCATGATATATATGGAATCCACGAGTTCCAACTCCGGAAGTTTCTCTGCTACCGTAACCTTTGACATTGGCACCGACCCAGAGCTGGCAGCTGTCGATATTCAAAACAGAATAAAATTGGCAGAGTCACGACTGCCGGCAGAAGTGGTGCAGAACGGCATCAACGTGGAGCGTCAGTCGCCAAGTCAGCTCATGACGATATGCCTCACATCATCAGACCCTAAATTCGATGAGATATATCTCAGTAACTTCGCCACTCTTAACGTCCTCGACCTCATCAGACGTATACCTGGAGTAGGTAGAGTTTCCAGCATCGGCGGACGTTATTACGCTATGCAGATATGGGTGCAGCCCGACAAACTCGCAAGCTACGGCTTGACAATCGCTGACCTTCAGAAGAGTTTGAAGGACCAGAACAGAGAGTCGGCAGCAGGTGAGTTGGGCAAGGCTCCTATGTCGGGAATAGACATCACAACTCCAATCACAACGCAAGGACGTCTCTCTACAGTAGGGCAGTTTGAGGATATAGTGGTGAGAGCCAACCCTGACGGATCTTTGATCAGACTGCGTGACGTGGCGAGAATATCGTTGGAGGCTCAGTCATATAACACCGAGAGCGGCATCAACGGCGAGAACGCTGCTATCTTAGGAATATATATGCTTCCTGGAGCTAATGCCGTCGAAGTGGCAAATAAGGTGAAAGACTTAATGGAAGAGATCAGCGTCAACTTCCCAGAAGGAATGACATACGAGATACCTTTCGATATGACGACATATATCTCAGAGTCAATCTCAGAAGTGTATAAGACATTATTTGAAGCCTTGTTGCTCGTCATACTCGTCGTCTTCCTCTCATTGCAGAGCTGGAGATCTACCATAATACCTTTGGTGGCAGTGCCGATCTCATTGATAGGAACATTCGGCTTTATGCTGATATTCGGTTTCTCTTTGAATATGCTGACACTCTTAGGACTTGTATTGGCAATCGGTATCGTCGTTGACGACGCTATTGTGGTGGTTGAGAACGTGGAACGTATCATGGAACACGAACATCTGTCGCCGTACGAAGCCACGAAGAAAGCGATGGAGACGCTCGTAAGTCCGCTCATCGCTACATCATTAGTACTCGCTGCAGTATTCGTGCCGGTCAGTTTCCTCGCTGGCATAACAGGTATATTATACAGACAATTTACGATAACAATCGTAGTGTCAGTATTGATCTCCACAGTTGTGGCACTCACATTGAGTCCTGTGATGTGTTCTTTGATATTGAAACCAAAAAGCGATGCCAAACCTAATTTCATCTTCAGAAATATCAACAGATTCTTACATATAGGAGAAGAGAAATACGGCAATGCAATATTAGCTGTTGTAAAAAATCCAAGAAGGATGTTGTTATGGTTCGGCATTATCTTAATTTCAATATTAGCATTAAACAAGATTATACCAACGAGTTTCCTTCCTGTTGAAGACCAAGGATATTTCAAGGTAGAGTTGGAACTGCCAGAGAATGCTACCTTGGAACGTTCTCGTATCGTTGCCGACAGAGCCGTTGATTATCTCATGCAACTTGATGAAGTCGATTACGTACAAAGCGTCGTGGGTTCAAGTTCACGCGTTGGTGTAAGTCAGTCGGCAACAGAACTTACAGTAATTCTCAAGCCTTGGGATGAGAGAGACCGCACCACGATACAAGATATCATGAACAAGGTGAGAAAAGAATTCACACGTTATCCTGAGGCCAAGGTCTATCTCTCATTGCCACCGGTCATTCCAGGATTAGGATCATCGGGAGGTTTTGAGATGCAGCTTGAGGCACGTTCCGATGCTACCTTCGAGAATCTCGTAGCAGCGACAGACACCTTGATGCATTATGCCTCAAAACGTAAGGAACTGTCGAGTTTGTCAACATCATTGAAGTCGGACATACCACAGCTTTATTTCGATGTCGACAGAGACAAGGCACGTCTTGCGGGAGTGCCGATGGCAGATATATTCTCAACCATGAAGGCTTATACGGGAAGCGTCTATGTCAACGACTTCAACCTTTTCAACAGAGTATATCGCGTCTACATACAAGCTGAGGCCGACTACCGTCAGTCGCAGAACAACATCAACCTTTTCTATGTGAGAGGCGCCAACAGAACTATGATACCATTGACATCATTAGGTAGCACCTCATATACCACAGGTCCTGGCAGCATCAGCAGGTTCAATATGTTCAACAGTGTCGTCGTGAGAGGTCAGGCTGCTCAAGGATACAGCTCAGGTGAAGCGACAAAGGTGATGGAAGAACTTGTCGATACTTATCTTCCTAAGAACATCGATGTGGAATGGAGCGGACTCTCATATCAAGAGAAGCAGGCAGGAGGCAAGTTGGCCGTGATATTAGCCTTGGTATTTGTCTTTGTTTTCTTGTTCCTTGCTGCTTTATACGAAAGCTGGATCATTCCTATAGCAGTGATATTATCATTGCCTATAGCAGTACTCGGTTCTTATTTAGGAATATGGGTGAGCGGATTGGAAAACGACATCTACTTTCAGATAGGACTCGTCATGTTGATGGGACTCGCAGCCAAGAACGCCATCCTCATCGTTGAGTTTGCAAAAGAAATGGTGGACAGAGGAGAAGATGTCGTACACGCAGCAGTCATGGCTACACGTCAGAGATTCCGTCCTATCTTGATGACATCATTGGCGTTTATCTTAGGATTGATACCATTGGTATTGTCTAGCGGTCCAGGTTCAGCCAGCCGTCAGGCCATCGGAACAGGTGTGTTCTTCGGCATGATAAGCGCAGTTATATTCGGCGTGATAATGGTGCCGTTCTTCTTCGTCATCATATATAAAATCAAAAACAAATTCAAAAGATCCGAATCATGAAAAAGTATATAGCAATAATATTATCCTTGTTCTTTTTCTCTTCTTGCAAGATAGGGAAAGAATATACCAAGATGGAAATCGACATGCCTGCTGAGTTTATGTCTTACACTCAAGACAGCACCTGCTTCGCCGATATCAAATGGTGGGATGTCTATGCCGACACCAATCTGAGGAATCTCATTCAATATACCTTGGATAATAACAAAGATATGAAGATTGCCGTGGCGAAGGTCAAAGAGATGGCTGCAAAAAAGAAGATGGATTACGCAGACTTTTTCCCTAAGATCAATGCCAGCGTCTACGGACAAGACGAAAAGCTCAACTATCAAGGCGATTATAGCAAGCCACACGATATTGAATATGGAGTGAAGGCTAACATAAGCTGGGAGTTGGATTTATGGGGAAACTTACGATGGGCAAATGAAGCTTCTATTGCAGAATATATGTCAACGATAGAAGGACAGAGAGCCTTGATGATGAGTCTTGTGGCGGAAGTCGCGGAGATATATTTCGAGCTCATAGCCCTCGACAACGAACTTCTCATCGTGAAGCAGACACTCAAGGCTAGAGAAGACGGCGTGCGACTTGCCAAGATTCGTTTTGAAGGAGGCTTGACAAGCGAGACATCATATCAGCAGGCCAAGTTGGAATATGCCAAGACAGCCACTATGATTCCTGACTTGGAAAAGAAAATCGCCATGAAGGAAAACGAGCTCCTTGCATTATCAGGAAGTTATCCTAAGAGAGTCGAGAGAGTCAGGAAACAGAACAACTTAGTGTTGCCAGACAGCATACCAGTCGGCTTGCCTTCGGAACTTATGGAGAGAAGACCTGACGTGAGAAAAGCAGAACAGCGACTCATAGCAGCCAACGCTAAAGTTGGAGTGGCATATACCAATATGTTTCCTAAGATAGCGCTGACATCAAACCTCGGTCTGGAGACAGATCAGTTCGCTACATTATTATCATCACCAATGTTTTTCATCAGCGCAAATCTTTTGTCGCCAGTATTTAATATGGGTAAGAACAATGCTAAATATAAGGCACAGAAGGCTGTTTATGAACAGGAATGTTACAATTATGAGAAAGTCGTCATGTCGGCTTTTTACGATGTTATGAACGCCTTGGTTGAGTTTAACAAGATAAAGGAAATATACGAAACACGTTTGTTACTTGAGCAGTCGGCCAAGGCTACAATGGAACTGGCGCAACTGCAATATATCAACGGCGTTATTGCATACCTCAATGTCCTTGACGCACAGAGAAACTATTTTGATGCGCAGATAAGTCTCAGCAACGCCTACCGCGACAAACAGATCACCATGGTGAAATTGTATAAGGCTTTGGGAGGAGGATGGTGATTATAGGTCTCAATGTCACTTATGACAACGATCCTGAGTTATTCCATTCGTGCCTATCTATATTCTAGCTAGACACGAATGGCTTAAAAATCAATCCAACATCAAGCTCATAAAGGCTGCTTGCTTGTTGAATGCCTGTAGTTTTTCTGGAAGATTTTCTATGTTATATCCGAATAAGGCTTGTGTGAGCTGTTCAATATCAACCACATTAGTACCGATGGAGTTCTTCTTGTCAAGGACTCCATTGTTGATATAATATGTACCGTTATTATGTGTCAATATCGGGTCGACGATTGAGATTTCAACTTTCATCTTTGGATGTGTCATGGCGTAGATGCGAAGCATTGTCTCAGCGTCGATGATTCTCGCCATGCCGAGTTTATGTGTCTTTTGTCCTGGAACTGGAGAAATAATGATATTGACATTCTCGTTGTCGAAAACATTTGCCGCTGCAGTTATCAAGTCACCGAAAATTGCAGCAGATTCCGCAAAGACGTCTTTGATAAATATCTCGCCGTTTCTTAAATAACAGAATGCTAATCCGCAGATGTCTTCACCATATTTAGCAACAAGAAGATGATTGTCAAACAATTCTAAATCTTTAAGGATAACGCTAAAATCATATTCATCATGTTGAATGCAGCAGTTACGACTTCTCATCTTGGTGTTAAAATAGTCATAAATCTGATAAAAATCAAGTTTTCCATCTTCTTGGTGACTCTGTGACTCTGTGACTCTGTGACTTATAATCTGACATCCAGATGCCGTCTGTTGACTGTTGTATGTTGACTGTTGTCTTTTTATTTTAATCTTAGAATAGTCGAAAGTAGGGATGAAGTTAGTTCCTTCGTAATAGTTGAAGAGACTTTCTGTTGCTGGTATCAATGCTGCGAAACAAGCGCCGTTGTTTTTTGCCTGATTTAATGCCTTGATGATTAAGTCGTTCATCAGGCCTTGCGAGCGATAGTCAGGATCGGTGCAGCAACCTGAAAGGTAAGAGCAACCTATTGTCTTTCCATAATAAGAAAAAGGGTAGGATATGAGCTGCATCGCTGAGACCACCTTGCCGTCTTTTTCAATATGAATGTTATCTTGCTCGTTATATCGTTTCTCAAAATAAAAGTCAACGAATCGTTTGTCTTCCTCGCTGAAACATTTGTCCCAAAGCGCTTTGGTCTGGTTCTTTATATTATTATCCATATTCTGTTAATTATCAAATGTTAATTTTTTAAGACGCATCAATTACATATTGTTTTTATGGGGTAATATGTACGTATTCTCTAATTCATTCCTAATTCCTAACTCCTAATTGCATCCACAAACTCCAGATTGAAATCGATTATTTCCTGATTCAAAATGCAGATCTGGAATTTCACGTCTTTATATCTTAACTGTTCGACGGCTTCATCAGCAGTGATGTTATTGCTTTCGTAATCTGCAACAATATCAGCGATTTCATTGTCTAAGCCGCCAGCGATGACGATGTCATAATCAGCAGCGACATCTTTGCCCTTACGACAATCGACGACGAAATTAAGCCATTCTTTATTATAGGTTTCAAACTCATTGAAACGGTATCCTACGTTTTTGGTTTTGAAGTAATTAAACTCATAAACGCTTATGATAGATTTGTCCGCTGTTTTTTTAGCCTCAGCTTCGGCTTTTGAATTTGTAAGATAAAATCCCTGTCCGAAACCAAGATTTTCACCGTTGGCATCAACTGATGGTTTCCTTACTTCCGCACAAGAAACATGATATACTGTAATGTTCATTATATTCTTTTTAAATTATAATTTTTCAAATATTATATTTGGTTCTTTTGTCATATCAACCAAACGATTAGCAATTTTATCCCATTTAAAATCAACATTGAGCATCACTATCGATTCATTAAAATTAATATCATTAAAATATGTCAATGCTTTGAGTGGCATCATGACATTTGAATTTGTGATTTTCTTGACAAAAAACTGAAGCATTTCCTCCAATGAAAATTGTGAAGATAAATAAGCTATGTCAATAAAATCTTTAATTCTGGATCCGTTATCTGTGATGCTTAATAACTTCATTGCAATTATATCTGGAATGCTTTCCAATCTTACATCGTCAATGGTATCACAATCATATAAATGTGGATAATCAAATTTAATGAAATCAACTTTTACGCCATTAATAAATCCTTTAAGAGTCTGAGACCTGGAATATGAAACTTTAAAATCATATTTTTGAATTAACATATTTTTAACTTCTTCCAAATCAAATACTTCAGAAGTAAAGAAGTCAAGGTCAATACTTTTGCGATGACCTAAATGTAATGCTAAAGCAGTTCCTCCAACAAGATTGAAAGATGATAATAAATTTTCTTTCTGTAATTCAATCAATAATTCCAGTGTTTTTGGTTCAATTGTCTCTTTGTACAACATCTCAATTCTTCTCTTTTTAGATTAAAAAACAAGCAGACAAAATTTATGTTGATATCATTAAGATAGGGGACTGTTTTGATGATTTCTCTAAAACCTTCAATACCACCATATAAATCAAAGGCAGCATAGTAATCCTCTGGAGTTCCTAATTCTATAACTCTTTGAACTACCAACGATTTGGAATTATGCCAATCAAAATTGTCAACATCATATTCCCATAATAGAGAACGATTTATACTATGATTTCCCGATTTATATTTATCTAAAAATACCATAAGGCAAAAATAATAAAAAGTTGTAAAGATTCAATATTATTCATTCCTAACTGTTAAAAGTCCTTTTGTAATCAGAAACTCTGGATTATACGACATCTTCGCTTTTCTCAATCCCTCGATTCCGAGGTCTTCTTCACGATTTACATATATGAATTCTTCTGGAATGTCTTTCGCAAACATATTGTTAATCATAGTGAAGGCTCCGGTATAATTGATATCGGCTTTTTCAAAATGAACTCCGAAGGTCTTATAGTTTATAGGAAAACCGAATGTGAAAGCGACTACATTATTATCTACAAACAAAACGCCGCCTTTGATTCCGATCTCTTCGGCGTGATTCATCGCATACAACAGCGCTTGTCGCTCGCTGTCAATGTTTTGATGTCTGTAATCCTCGTTGGTGTTGTACCACTCGTTTTCCTTTTCTATACATAATTTAATAAGTTCCGGCGTCGCTGACTTATATTCCCAGTTGGGGTAAGTCTTCATGAATCTGTTGACGTGATTTCTCTTTTGCTGGAACTTATTGCCTTTCAAGGTTGCTAGGTCTTCTCTAAGATATACATAATCAAAGAAATCACGATTAGGCATAAGGTTGAATCTTTCTCTCATCTCGTCGCTGAGCTGGTTTTCGACGAAATGACAAGCAGCGTGCATGATAAAAGGGATGCCTTGTGACTCAGCGTCTTTTATCAATATTTCAACGATATGATCTGCGTCGCCTTTTCCGATAGGCATCATGAAAATCTCTTTACCTTCGCTTAAATATTTAAGCACCAAAAAATCTTCGACGATGGCGTATTTCGTATGATACAGAAAACGCCACGACACATGATTCGAAAACGACAGCTCGCAATTACAGCAGTCGTTCGGAAATATACGAGATGTTATTATCTCTTTGTCTTCTAATGTGATATCTTTAAAATAGATCATACCTTTTATATTAAATTGGCAGTGAGCGATGAGTGATGAGCAACGATAGGTATGCCCAAAGCTCACGGCTCATAACTCATAGCTAACACAGCGCACTCATGCTTGGAGTGAAGTCGATCTGAATCATCTGTGAGAAGATCTGTGCTGTTTCGACAGGTGAGTAGCCGAGTTCTGCAGCTGCGATGTTGAAGATCAATTCCACTTCTTTTACACTAATGTCTTTGTCTGACAATGCGATGGTGATAAGATAACGTAACATTCCTTCGCGTGTGTCTGGACTTAATTCAAGTAATTTCTTGATAGATTCTTTAAATATTTCAACAATATCGTTTTTGACAATCTCGTCCAAGAATGCTTTTGGGAAAATCTCCAAGACAGACAACTCGCTGAGGATTTCTTCTATTTCTTCCTCTGTGATATTGTCGTCGCTGTTGGCGACAATCAGACCTGCTGTTGCAATGAATTTTGCCATATTAGAATCGAGTTCTGTGTTTCTTACCTTTAACAAAATTTCGATAAGATCGTTCATTCCATTTTCAAGTTCTTCTTTGGTTTCGCCATTTTCCTTGAAGAACACGCTCTTAGAGAACTGGTTAAGAGCTTCGACTCTGATAGGGTTGATAGGATGAGTAGCGAAGTTGATGCCTTTGTCGTTACGGAAATATTCCAGACGTTTCTTGTTATCTTCCAAGAATGCCTCGACTTTCATATCCATCTTATTGAAATCCAATCCTGATGACATCTTGAAGAATGCTGAGATACAGACGTTCAGGTTAGGCATTGCCATATAACCGAAGCGGTCGGCAACGAGTTCTGAAAGTTGTTGCCACAACCTTATCTTATATTGTAGTGTGATTGGGATAGGAGCGCCGTGAGGGAAAACGAAGTTGATGAGTTTTACCAAAGTGGCGTTCTTGTTAATCAAGTGACCCATTTCATGACCGATAACGAAACGAAGTTCATCGTCAGTCATCAGTTGGATAAGAGAAGAGTTGACGTTGATGATGTTTGGCTCGCCTTCTTCCTGAGAAGCTATTGCGAAAGCATTGACGGAAGGATCTCCGGTGATATAAAAGTCGACGGGCTCTGTAAACTGAAGCGCTTCTTTAATCTCATTGAAGATTTTATAATAACGGGAGAGTGTGCCTTCTTCAACTTTGAAGCTATGACCTTCGAGCATGCTGCGATAATAATTATCAGAGAATGGAATCTTAGCCATTTTAATAATCTCTTCAACAACATTACCTTGCAATGCATTGTAAATCTGAGTGCTGAGTTCAACTTCCAAAGGAAGTCCATATTCTGCTATCATTTGAGTATTTTCCATAACGTCAAATTTTTTTGGTTTTATTTAAGATTGTAAAGATACGTTTTTTTATAGAAACCAATATGCAAACATCAATTATTTTTATTGAAAAAAGCAAGTCAATTCCTAACTCCAAACTCCTAATTCCTAATTAAAAAAATCTGTTGTCCGTTGTCTGTTGTCCGTTGACTTTTTTATTATCTTTGCGTGTTTATAAAAAATAAATTATTATGGCATTGAATTGTGGTATCATTGGTTTGACCAATACAGGTAAGACAACTATATTTAATTGTATTTCAAATACTAAAGCTGAGATAGGCGGTTTCGCTACCAAGACAAACATCGGTATGTGTGAAGTTCGCGACGAACGTCTCAAACTCATCGACAACATCTCTCATTCAAAGAGAATCGTTCCTGCGACAGTTGAAATCGTTGACCTTCCAGGTTTGACAAAAGGCGGTGAAGGCGTCGGTAACAAATTACTCGCTGAAGTTCAAACTATGGACGCTCTCATTCATGTACTTCGTTGCTTCGATGAAGAAAACGTTCCTCATAGCGAAGGCTCAGTAGATCCAGTACGCGATATGGAACTCGTTGACTTAGAACTTCAAGTACGTGACCTCGACCTCGTAACTCGTAAGTTACAACGCGTTGAAAAACTCATGAAGAACGGCGAGAAAGATAATAAGAAAGCTTACGAAGTATTGACAGTCTATAAAGAAGCTCTTGAAAATATGCAGAACGCACGTGATGCAAAAGTAGCTGATGAAGACAAAAAATACATCCAAGATATTCAATTACTTACAGCAAAACCTATCATGTACGTCTGCAACGTCGATGACGCTTCAGCACTTACAGGCAACAAATATTCAGATGCAGTAAAGGCATCATTGAAAGAAGGTGACGAGATGATCATCATCGCTGGTAAGTTGGAATCAGAAATCGCTGAACTCGATGACGATGACAAAGCAATGTTCATGGAAGATGCTGGTCTCACAGAACCAGGTGTCAACAAACTCGTCCGTTATGCTTATCAGACACTTAAGTTACAATCATTCTTCACAACAGGTACCGACGAGACACGCGCTTGGACAATCCACATCGGCGACACAGCTCCAGTGGCAGCAGGCGTTATCCACTCAGACTTACAACGCGGCTTCATCAGAGCAGAAGTGATGAGCACTGAAGACTTCTTGAAATACGGTTCAGAAGCAGCAGTGAAAGAAGCAGGCAAGTTCCGCGTTGAAGGAAAGAACTATATCGTACAAGACGGTGACATTTTGAATATCAGATTTAATGTTTAATAGCATTGAGCTTAGAGTCGTGAGCCTTGAGCAGAAAAACTCATAGCTCACGGCTCATAGCCTATAGTCCAATAATAACATCATGCAAGAATACGTAGTTTTAGTCGATGCTAACGACAACCCTATAGGATTGATGGAGAAGATGGAAGCTCATGTCAAGGCTGAGTTGCATCGTGCTTTCTCGATTTTCATCTTCAACACAAAAGGAGAGATGCTCCTACAACAAAGAGCGTTCTCAAAATACCACACACCAGGATTATGGACCAACACATGCTGTTCACATCCACGTCATGAAGAGACACTCGAGCAGGCAACCACACGCCGCTTGCAGGAAGAGATGGGAATGCAATGCCAACTCGAAGAGTTATTCCATTTTACATACAAGGCTGATGTCACACAAGGACTTATGGAACATGAAATCGACCATGTCTTTGTTGGAACAACAGACGAAACACCAGTCATCAATAAAGAGGAAGTAGAGTCATGGAAGTACGACACCATGGAAAACATCCGTCAGGATATGGAGAAAAATCCACAGGTCTACACTCCTTGGTTCAAGATTGCATTCGCAGAATTGTTAAAACATTATAACAAATAATTATGGAACTCTCTCATTTCCCATTCCTTAAAGATCTTAAAGAAAACAGATTCTTCCTCTTGGCAGGACCATGTGTCATCGAAGACGAAGAATCGCCATATAAGATTGCGGAAAAGCTGAACGCCATTTGCAAGTCGTACGACATACCTTATGTATTCAAAGGCTCGTATCGCAAGGCAAACCGTTCGCGTTTGGACTCTTTCATGGGAATAGGAGATGAGAAAGCTCTTAGCGTTCTCAAAGGCATCAGAGAACAGTTCAATATTCCTGTTGTCACCGACATTCACGCCGTTGAAGAAGCGCAGATGGCTGCAGACTATGATGTCGACATCTTACAGATACCAGCCTTTTTGTGCAGACAGACCGACCTTTTGATAGCAGCGGCAAAGACTGGTAAAATCATCAATATTAAAAAAGGACAATTTTTGTCTGGCGCATCAATGCGTTTCGCTGTTGAGAAAGTACAGCAGTCTGGCAACGACGCAGTGATGCTCACAGAACGCGGCAATTTCTTCGGTTATCAGGATTTGGTCGTAGATTACAGAAACATTTACGACATGAAACAATGCGACGTTCCGGTCATTATGGACGTGACACATTCCTTGCAACAGCCAAACCAGACATCGGGAGTCACAGGTGGCAAACCAGAACTCATCGAACTGATATCAAAAGCAGCTATAGCAGTTGGAGCAGATGGTCTGTTCATCGAAACGCATCCTAATCCAGCGATGGCAAAATCCGACGGCGCCAATATGCTACGCCTTGATTTGGTCGAGCCTTTGATTGAGAAGTTGGTAAAGATCAGAGAAGCTATTGTTTGATAAACTCTAAACTTACCCCAGCGCTACATCTAATATCATCATTATAATAAATCCTATCATAAATCCCCATGTACCTGTATGTGGGTTCTCGCTTAAGTTGGCGTCTGGTATAAGGTCTTCTGCCACGACAAACAACATCGCGCCAGCAGAAAATGCGAGTAGCCATGGCTGTAACATTATCAAATGTGAGGCGAGGAAGAATCCTACGATAGCTGATAATGGTTCTACAACGCCGCTGCCCATACCGAAGAGAAAGGCTTTCTTACTGCTGCCAGTCACTTGTTTCATCGGCAATGAGACTGCAGCTCCTTCAGGGAAGTTCTGAATGCCAATACCAATCGCTAATCCTAATGCTGAAATATATGCTGCTGTGTCACCTGTGACAGCGGCTGCTCCGAATGCAAATCCTACCGCCAGACCTTCTGGTATGTTGTGCAAAGTGACAGCAAAAAACAATTTCATAGACTTTGAGAAGTGGGAGCGAGGTCCTTCTTCCTGATGCGTGCCGTTGTGCATGTGCGGCACTATCTTATCTAACAATGCTAAAAGCAATCCTCCTATTATAATACTTGTCGCTGCTGGAAACCAGGCAAATTTGCCAAAAGTTGCTTCTGACATATCAATGGATGGAATTATCAAAGACCATATCGAAGCGGCAACCATGATGCCACCGGCTAATCCTAAAAGCATGGAATTGATACTCTGTGAAATGTCTTTCTTGAAAAAGAAAACCAATGACGAACCTAATGTCGTCATTATAAATATGATGGAAAATCCTAAAATAGTTATCAGTGTATTGTTCATACAAAATTCTAATTGATTAAAAAAGAGACGCATAAAATGATGCGTCTCTATATTTTATTTTGCCAATTCTGCAATAACGACTGTCAAGTTACTTGCAAACAACTTAACAGCCAAAGCCAACAAGATGACACCGAAGAATTTACGTAAGATGAAGATGAAATCTTTACCTAACCATTTTTCGATTCTTCCGACAAAACGTATTACGATATATGCTAAAATCAAATTTAAAATAAGACCTAACATAATGTTAATCACTGAATAATCAGCACGCAATGACAACAATGCCGTCAATGCGCCAGGACCTGCCAACAATGGGAATGCAATAGGGACGACAGATACATTAGACCCTTGACTATCATACTTTATGATATCGAAACCCAAAACCATTTCCAATGCTAAGATGAATAGGACAAATGAACCTGCTACAGCAAATGATGCGACATCAATGCTGAATAAATCAAGGAGTCTGTCACCAGCATAGAAGAAGCCAACAAACATCAATAATGCAACTAAACAAGCTTGACCTGCTTTGATGCTTTTATCGCTACTCTTAAGACTCAAGAAGATAGGTATAGAACCTGTTACGTCAATGATAACAAAAAGTACGATGAACGAACTTAAAATCTCAACTAAATTAATTTGTGATAAAATTCCCATAAGTTTATTTTTTAAAAATTAATAATCATTTAAAGAATTGTGACTTAACACTTTCCACCAAAGTCTTAAAATCGTTTAACGTTGGAAGAAGTTGTATTGTTCTTGCTTTAGTTTCTTTTTTAAATATCAACCATTGATAAATGATTGTTGCTAAATAAGTTATTGAAACAGAAATACCTGCGCCGACAATTCCATACTTTGGTATCAGAATATAAATCGATGGTATGGTAACCAACAATCCAACTAAAGAACCGTAAAGGTTGTGTTTGGGAAGATTTACTCCAGAGAAATAATGACTGAAAATCATATTGGCTGCCATGAAAACCATTCCTGGACTTAGACTTACCAATACGTCTTTGGTCTCCGCAAACTCAGGAGTAAAAATCCAAGAGTATATCGACTTAGGTATCAAGCAGATAACCAACATGCATAAGGCCGTCAAGATTACCGCCAACTTCAAGAATGTCACGGTAAGATCCGCAGCTTTCTTCTTGTCGTCCATATTGCTTATAGATGAGAACTGAACTAATGCTATGCTGTTGCCAATCAATTTGGTGGCTTCAGAAACCTGAGTGCCGGACGTGTAGACACCAACTTCAGACATGCCGAAAAACCTCTTTATAACGAAATAGCTAATCCTTCTATTGATCATTGTCACCAATGTGGAGAGCTGTATCATGCTGCCGAAGTTAAACATTTCTTTGGCAGTAGGAATAAGTCTTTCATGCTGGTTATCTTTGAAATATGGCAATATGCAAACAAATCCACAGATATTGACCGTCAAGTATCCTGTAATGAGCGAATACACAAATGCGTCGGCATTACGGATGTCAAACACGAAGATAAACAATATCATGGATATGAGTTGTGTCATAAATTGTATGATAAACAATACATTCTGCGTTCCTACTCGTTCTTTTCCTAAAAGAACGTTCATGTTGAAATTATGAAGTCCATAAAGGAAAACCATTAATATAATGTGTACGCCATAACCTTCAGGAACAAAGGCGTCATAAACAGCAGGAGCGAAGTTTGATAAAAGACAGAAGATGACCACCAAAGAAGCAACCGTCAATAATATCCAAGCGTATGAAATTTTAAATAAGGTAACGAAGGATTTTCTTGGAGTGTAATAGATAAGACCGCTGCCAGAAAGCAACTCTACTGCTATAAGAAGAAGCGAAACATCGACCAAAACAGTCGCACCAATGCCCCAAGCTTCTCTGCCTAGGAAATTGGTTCCAAACCACAGAGTGACAAAGCCGACTAAGGCATTTAACAGACGTGTTCCAAATGTTCCAAATATCTTCTTAATCATTTATTTATGTATCTTTTGTTTAAGTTGTTGTTTAAAACCATAAAATGTAAAAACGAACCTCTTTCCATCAAAAACAACGATGTTGTCGTCACTGTTTATTGTGTGAATTCCTTTGTCGTAATCGCTGTTTTCTATTGGCGATATGCTTCCAAATTCTTTTGTCACAAATTGTTTTTCAGTCAGCGATTCTATCTCTTCTAAGGTGATGGCTTGTCCATAATGTTCGGTACAGTTTTGCGACGGACGTATCGTTTTTCCCTTATAAGTGAAAATCTTGCCGGCAGGACGAGCTTTGCTGCAATCAATCATAACTGGATTATTGTCATGAGGCAGATATGGCCCTCTTAGATTTTCTGAATAGTAAATCTCAAGATGAGTGTGCGAGTTCTTCTGATTTACCAAAAACATAAACCATTTGTCATCTTGTCGATACAATGTAGCATCGACAATAGGGAAGCCGTCGAGCAAAACAGAATCTTTTTCAAAAGCCAATTTATTTTCATCAAAACGATATAAAGTCACTTGTTTTGTTGCATTAGCTTCAGGCAAACAATAAATTGCGTTCTCGTACTCAAACACATAAGGGTAGGAGCGATGTTCTTTGAAATTCGTCAGCTTATGATATTTCTTAAAACCTTCTGATTTTAATGCAACCGCTAAATCAGCTTTTCCTTTAGGATATGAATACCATTCAAAGAAGATATAAGTGTCTTTTTCAGTCTTGATGATGAAAGGATCAGCAAAATAACAATTCCTTCTAGGTTTCTTAAACCATTGAATATTAAGAGAGTTTTTATCTTTGCTATCAATAAACTCCTCCATGGTGCTTTCGCAGAAACCTACATTCCAATCCTCTTGTCTGAAAAGGTCGTTGAGATGAAAACCGACTCTTCTCCATACCGACTTCCAAAAATATTGAACCATTTTGATGTTGACAGGAGGATAAAGCAATGGAGCTTCGGAATTGGATTGTTCACCTTTTAGCGTATCATTGTTTATCAAATCCTTACATACCTGTAAAGGCAATATCGAAGCACCGAAAAACAATTGGTCCAGATGTGCCTTGTAACTATGAAGTATCGTCCTGAAATGAACTTTCTTTAGGATTATGCCTTTGTCAAGGCTATTTGTAAGCCGTTGTAAGATAACGCCATTGCTAGGGATTTTCTTCATAAATTCCCAAAATCCAGGAGGGCCACCTCTTACAACTCTCTCATCGTCATGATGGTAAGACCAGATGCCGTATTTTGCAACGTTCAGCACTTCGCCACGGACAATGTCAAAACCGAAACGAAGTATGAAATCAAGATTCTGATTACGAATTTCCTGTATGTCGATCTCTTCAAAATATGTAGAGATGCCTTTGATTATCGGTTTGCAAAATATAGTTGGGATATCTTTCGTAAGTTCCGTTATATCAGCGGGATATTTGCTTCTTGGTTTGAAGAAAAATCTGCTCCATACTCTGTACAAAACTCTTCGATACGGATAGTTCTTGACTTTATCCAATAGACCTGATGCAGGAGTTTCATCTGTATTTTGGATAATAAGAGCTAACTTCATTCCGTTATCCATCAGTAATTTGATGGTGTCATATTGCCAAGATGCAACAGTCAAGCTGTTAATCATCAAGCCAAAACGAAGTGATTTTTTCTTATTTTCCATCAGATTAAAATTTACGCAAAAATACAATTTTATGAATAATTTCTCAACAATTTTAGACAATAAAAAAAAACTGCCTGAAACCTCTGTTTCGGTAGGAAAAATCATTATTTTTGCACATCAATTTGGTTCATGAAGTTATCTATCGTCATAGTAAATTATAATGTCGAGCATTTCCTCGAGCAGTGTCTTTTCTCAGTCAGAAAAGCCATTGCCAATATAGATGCTGAGGTTTATGTTGTTGATAACAACTCAGTTGACGGATCTCTTAAAATGCTCGCGGAAAAATTTCCTGAAGTAAAAGTAATTGCAAACAAAGACAATGTTGGATTCAGTCGCGCTAATAACCAAGCGATTAGAATTTCGACAGGCGAGTATGTCTTGTTGCTTAACCCAGACACTGTCGTTGAAGACGACACATTCACCAAGACAATAGAATTCATGGACTCACATCCAGATGCTGGCGGCCTCGGTGTCAAGATGGTCGATGGAAAAGGCAGATTCCTTCCAGAGTCAAAACGCGGACTTCCAACACCAGCAACTGCATTCTACAAAATGTTCGGTCTGGCAAAACTATTCCCTCATTCAAAACGTTTCGCGAGCTATTACATGGGCCACCTTGATAATGACGAAATTAACGAAGTTGAGATTTTGGCAGGCGCTTTCATGCTTATGCGCCGAGAGACATTGGACAAATGCGGACTTCTTGATGAGACATTCTTTATGTACGGTGAAGATATTGACTTGTCTTACAGAATAACGCTGGCCGGATATAAAAACTACTACTATCCAAAAACAAGAATTATACACTATAAAGGCGAGAGCACCAAGAAAACAAGCGTGAACTACGTACTCGTTTTCTATAAGGCAATGGAAATCTTCGTCAAGAAACACTTTGCCAATAATGGTGCAAAGACATTCTCGTTTTTCATTAACATAGCTATATATTTCAAGGCTTTCCTGGCTCTGTTATCACAGTTTTTTAGCAAAGCCGTTCAGCCACTGATAGATACAGTCTTAGGTTATTCAGGCCTCGCCGCCATTGGATATTTTTGGGGCAATATGATGGTCTATGACGGAAGCGGCACTTATCCGACAATATTGTTCACAATAATACTTCCAATTTATCTCTTAATATGGTTATTAACGTCTTATTTCTCTGGAGGTTATGACAAGCCATACAAAATCGCTCCGGCTGCTGGTGGTGTTTTCTTAGGAAGTTTGCTTATCTTGATTCTATATGCATTATTGCCAGAACAATTGCGATTCTCACGCGCCTTGATTCTTTTTGGTATGATATGGGTTGCTGCTGAAATGAGCTTCACAAGATGGATTGGATATTTGTTGAAACGTCCTAGTTTCCAATATGGCAAAAATGCAAAGAAACGTTTCCTTGTGATTGGCAGCGAAGAGGAAACACAACGTGTTCAAAATCTTTTGCAAAGCACTTCCATAAAACCTGACTTCATCGGATTGATAAGTCCATTCGATGATAAAGACGTACCGGAAAATTACCTCGGCAACTTGCATCAGGTGCCAGATATCATCGACATTTATAAGATTAACGAAATCATATTCTGCTCAAAAGATTTGTCACACCAGCTGATTATCGACAAGATGGAAGAGTGGCATTCTTCTCTCGATTATAAGATTGCACCGGAAGACACATTGTCAATCATCGGCAGTAACTCAATCAACACAAGAGGCGATCTCTATACAATAGATATTAAAACAATAAGTACAACTTCCAATAAAAGAAAGAAACGTCTATTCGACATCATCTCATCTGCAATGGGAATTGTGTTCTGGATTTTCATAGCTTTATTCATTAACAAGCCTTTCAAATTCTTAAAGAGCTGCTTTAAAGTATTGTTCGGAAAGTATTCTTGGATAGGTTATTGCGATGTAAAAGACCATGAAAGATCAAAGCTTCCAAAAATCAAGAAGGGCATCTTTGACCCATCTGCTAGCATAAGCAGAAACGGTTTGACAGAAGAAGAGAAGGAACATCTAAATCTCATGTATGCAAGAGATTATTCTTTGTCGAAAGACATACATTTCTTTTTAAGAGCTTTAAGAAAATAAGTAACATTAAAGATAATTAATATGATAAACAGAAGGTTTTTAAGAGTTAAGGTCTTGCAAGCAATTTATGCTTACTTAGGATCAGGCGAAGAACAAATTGAATCAGGTGTAAAACACTTACTTGAAAGCATTGACAAAATGCACGAGTTATTCGTATGGCAACTCTCTTTTCTTGTTGAAACAAAACGTTTCGCAGAAAATAGAATAGAAGAAAACAAACGCAAGAACTTCCCTACAAAAGAAGATTTGAATCCTAACATGCGTTATGTTGAAAACAGAGTTTTAAATGTTCTTGAAAACAACAAAGACCTCTGTAGAGAAGAAGAAAGACTCAAGATCAATTGGGCTGACCATCAAGATATTATAAGAAACTATTATAATATGATGCGTAACACTCAAGAATATCAAGACTATATGTCTGACGAAAACAACAGTTTCGAGCACGACAAGAAGTTCATCGTCAAAATGATAACTGAATATTTCTCAGAACTTGAGTTGTTGCAAGATTTCTATGAAGAAAAGAGCATCTTCTTCGTTGATGATTATCATTTAGTTACATCAATGTTGGTGAAATTCTTCTCAGACTTGAAGGCAAGCTTTAATGAAACATCTTTACTTCCAACAATCTACAAGACAGAAAACGACCCAGTCAATGAAGATAAGGAATTCGTTAAGAAGTTATTCAAAGAAGTCATCAGACATGATGAGGAATATGGCAAATTAGTTGGTTCTAACACATCTAACTGGGAAAAAGAACGCGTCTGTGTCATGGATATGATTATCTTGAAAATGGCATTGACAGAATTCCATTGCTTCCCATATATTCCTGTTAAAGTGACTATGAATGAATACATTGAAATATCAAAATATTTCAGCACTCCTAAGAGCAAGGTATTCGTCAACGGTATTTTAGATAGAATATTAAAGAAGCTTAACGAAGAAAACGTTATTGTTAAAAAAGGTATAGGTTTGTTGGATTCTTAATAATAATTAAGACTATATTTCGTTTACCAATAAAATTAGAATCATGAGAAAAAAGTTATACATACTATTAGTCTTTTTGTCGTTGACAGCGATTAGTTTCGCTCAACAGAAAGACGGTACGTATAACTTTTTAAACATGACAAGTTCATCGAGAGTGGCAGCCTTAGGCGGAACCATTGTTCCAATACAAGGTTCAGACATACAGACTGTTGTATCAAATCCTTCTTTGATAAACCCAAAGATGAACAACTCCAT
This sequence comes from Bacteroidales bacterium, assembly GCA_017549605.1. Taxonomy (GTDB): domain Bacteria; phylum Bacteroidota; class Bacteroidia; order Bacteroidales; family F082; genus Limimorpha. Next base: position 4,044 of record JAFYUH010000175.1, on the reverse strand, counting down.
ATCGCTTTCGTATGTCGATTATTATAACGATATAAACATCGCGTCGATACAATATGGAAGAACATTCGACAAAATAGGAAGTTTTGTAGCTTCAGTACAGTACAACGATTACGGAACTTTTTATTATGCAGATGAAACTGGAATCCAAGACAACGTAATGTTTTCAGTATCAGATTACATAATAAATATTGGCTGGGGACGTCAGCTTAACGAAAGACTCAGCATAGGTTCCAATTTAAAATTCGCTGGACTTCAGTACGAAAACAACGCATCATTTGCTTTGGCTGTAGACGTTGCAGCCACTTATGTAAACAAAGACAATTGGGTGTTTTCTTTGGTAGCACGTAATATCGGTTCTGAACTTTATAATAACTATCAAAGCTTTAGAAGCGAATTGCCTTTCAAGATGCAGGTCGGAGCTTCTAAGAAATTAGAACATCTACCGCTTACATTCATCTTTGTTTACGACAATCTTCAAAGATGGGATCTGACTTATGACGATCCTTTGGATCTTGAAAACAATTACGATCCGATGACAGGGGAGATGAAAAAGAAAAACAAAATTGATGAGTTGTCAGAAAATCTCTTCAGACATGTTGTGGCTGCTGGCGAATTAAATTTGGGCAAAAACTTGACATTGCGAGTCGGTTACAATTACGGATTGCGTCAAAATATGAAAAGCCCTACCAAGAAAGGAGCTGTCGGCTTGTCTTATGGCGTTGCTATAAACGTTTATAAATTCAACATAAGCTATTCTCGTTCAGAGATGCACATCCACGGATCACCAAACTTCCTTACAATAACAACAAATTTAGACAGCTTCAAAAAACATTGATAAATAATGTATCTTCAAGAGTTAAAGCTAAGCAATTTTAAAAATTGTCAATCTGCAGATCTGTCCTTGTCAGAGAAGATCAACTGCTTCGTAGGACTCAATGCTGCAGGCAAGACAAACATCTTGGATTCAATATATTATCTGGCTTTTTGCAAAAGCTATTTCACCTTAACAGATAGGCAAAACATACGTCACGGAGAGGAATTCTTTGCCATACACGGCGACTTCCACTTCGACAATGACGAGCTTCATACAATTTCCTGCGTACAGAAAAGCAGTTCGAAGAAGTCGTTCAAATGCGACAAGAAAGAATACGAACGCCTCGCTGACCATATAGGCAAAATCCCTTTGGTAATGATATCGCCTTACGACAGCGACCTGATCAACAATGGCAGCGAATTGAGACGTAAGTTCATCGATGGTGTCATTTCTCAATTTGACGCATCATATCTCAATAGCCTTTTAAATTATAACAAAGCGCTGCAGCAAAGAAATAAACAGCTTAAGTTTTTTTCAGAAAACAGAATATGGGATGATACATTATTGGAGATGTGGAACCATCAACTTATTCAGAATGCGATTCCTATCAATGAGAAAAGAAATACGTTTTTAAAAGAGTTTGTGCCTGTCTTTCAGGAATATTACGAAATCGTGTCCGGCACAAACGAAAGAGTCGCTATAACTTATAACTCAGCGCTTAACGAAAGACCTTACGAAGAACTGCTGGCAGAGAGCCTCAACCACGACAGATACAGCACATATACCAATGTCGGCATTCATAAAGATGATCTGACATTTCTTATCAACGACCATCCAGTGAAACAATTTGCTTCACAAGGACAGCAGAAGTCGTTTGTGATAGCGATAAAGCTTGCACAGTTTGACTTCAACTACAAGAAAATAGGACATAAGCCGATATTGCTTTTGGACGATATTTTCGACAAGCTAGATGATAACAGAGTCGCTCAACTTGTGAAACTTGTCGGCAACGATCACTTCGGACAGGTGTTCATCACAGACACCCAACGTCAAAGAATCAAATATTTGATGGATAATACTGTCGTGAACCATAAGATTTTTAAAGTTAATAACGGAATAATTTCTACTGACGATGAATGAAGACGGATACACATTGGCGGAATTGATAAGCGAGTTTTACAAACGCCATCATAGAGAGAACAGCCTCGACGAGATGAAGATCATCGAGTCATGGAAAAGTGTCGTCGGTGGATTTATCGCGGCGCACACATTAGATCTTAGAATCACAAAAGGCATATTGTATGTAAAGGTTGATGCCGATTCTTTAAGAAACGAATTGATGTATTCCAAGACGATTTTGTTAAGAAATATTAACAGAGTCACAGGGACAGATCTTTTGAAAGATATTGTCATAATTTAATCAAGCTAAAACTTGTTTTAATGCTTTTTTTTTGTATTTTTGTAGCATAAACTATTGATTTATTTAAAATAAAAGAACAATAATAATTTATAGAATTAAATAATATGATTAACTCACAAGACATTAAAAAAGGAACATGTATCCGTTTCAACGGAAAACTTTATTTCTGCGTTGATTTCCAACACGTAAAACCAGGTAAAGGTAACACTTTCATGCGTGTAACAATGAAGAGCATTGTTGACGGTCGTACATTAGAACACCGTTTTGACATCAGTGAAAAATTAGAAGACGTACGCGTTGAACGCCGTCAATATCAATATCTTTACAAAGAAGGTGATGACTATATCTTCATGAACCAAGAAGACTACGAACAAATTCCTCTCAATAAAGAATTAATCACAGGTGTTGACTTCCTCAAAGAAAGCGATGTTTGTGAAGTTGTATTCGACACATCAACAGAAACAGTTCTTTTCGCAGAATTACCTATCAAGACTGTTTTGGAAGTTACATATACAGAACCAGGCGAAAAAGGCAATACAGCAACTAACGCTATGAAAGACGCCACAGTTGAAACAGGCGCTACAGTTAGAGTTCCTTTATTCATCAACACTGGCGATAAAATTAGAGTAGACACTCGTACAGGTGAATACACTGAAAGAGTAAAATAATTGAATTAAATGAAAATAAATCCACATACGACTCTTAAGTGCGTCGCTGACTATGTTGGAGCAAAGAAAACGATCGGAGATCCTAACTTTGTGATCTCCGGTCTTAATGAAATCCATGAAGTTGAACCTGGCGATATCACTTTTGTAGATCATCCCAAATATTACAAAAAGGCTTTAACTTCTGCTGCAACAACAATCATCATCAACAGTGAAGATGTTGAATGTCCTGAAGGTAAAGCTTTAATCATTCACGATAGTCCATTAGACGCTTTCAACAAGCTTATATTGTCTTATCGTAGATTTGAGCCTGCAACAGCGATGATAGGTCCTAAAGCTGAGATTGGTGAAGGCACTATCATAGAACCAGGAGTTTTTGTCGGCGACAGAGTTAAGATTGGAAAAAATTGTATCATCCACCCAAATGTCACGATTTACAATCACGTTATAATTGGTGATAATGTAATAATTCAGAGTGGCAGTGTTATCGGCGGTGATGCTTGTTATTTCCAACGTCGTCCTGATGGCTTCGTGAAATTTGAATCTTGCGGAAGAGTCATTATTGAAGATGATGTGGAAATAGGTGCCTGCTGCTGCGTTGACATAGGCGTTACAAGCGACACCATCGTTGGCAAAGGAACCAAAATGGACAACTTCGTTCAGATTGGCCACGATGCAAAACTCGGAAAGAACTGCTTCCTCGGCGCTCATGCTTCAGTAGGAGGTGTGACAGTGGTGAAAGACAACGTTTCCATCTGGGCAATGGCATCTGTCAACAAAGATCTCGTTATCGCTGAAGGAACAGTGGTGCTCGCTTATTCTGGCGTCGATAAAGACACAACACCGGGCATGACTTACTTCGGAGTTCCAGCTGATGAAGCTAGAAAGAAATGGAGAGAAATAGCGACTATCAAGGCGCTTACAAATAAATAAAGACACCAAGTCGCCGAGTCACTAAGTCACCAAGACAAGTCGGACTCATAGATAAAAAAGACCAAAGAGTTTGATCTGACCCCAAAAAGTTGGACGGATTAATAAAACAGTTTACGTATAAAGAGTTCGGTATTGCACCGGACTCTTTCCTTTTAATTTAAGTTTGATTCGATCGTTGTTATAATAATGAATGTATTTCTTTAATTGTCTTT
>JAFYUH010000174.1 GCA_017549605.1 Bacteroidales bacterium | reverse complement strand
TGCAGGATTCAATTTTATTGCTTTAATTTGCAAAAGGAAACTGGCAAGTGCCATTGATGTTTCTTGTTCGTTCATAAAATCAACCTTTAAATTTTTGGCAAATGTATAGACTTTTTTGCAATAATAAGATGCTTGTCTGCAGAAATTTTTTTGAACATTTTTTGGATGCCGACATAGACAGAAGCAAGCTGTCTGCTCAACTATTTGAGAATACGTTAGATAAAATAAAAAACTGGCTGGAAAACAGCGAAGAAAATCTCTATATAGACGACATCGACAATGATATTTTGGCAGCTGTCATCAAGGAAATATTTCATTTCGCGCCGGCAGCCGGAGGATTAGTCCTTATTAATAAGTCTATAGCCGCGATTGAAAGAAACGGGAGAGTGGATTTGCCTAAAGGTCACATTGAAAAAAACGAGCCCGCTGACATAGCAGCAATGCGTGAAGTGAACGAAGAAACAGCAATATCAAATCTGTCAATCATAAAACAATTGCCATCATCTCATCACTGCTATCTACTTAATGGTCAATGGACTCTAAAGAAGACATCTTGGTTCTTGATGAAATCTGACGACGAGTTCATGCCTAAACCTCAGGAAGAAGAAGGCATATCAAAAGTGTTCCTATTAAATAAAGATAATGTTAATTATTTTCTAGAAAACACCTACCCTTCCATTAGACTGGCTTTGGAAGAAGAAATATTGGAGATAATGAGGAGTTAGGAGTTAGGAATTAGGAGTTATTAATTATGAATTATAAAAAAGCTGTTTTCTCTGGTTCTTTCGATCCTATAACAAAAGGACACGAAGATATAATATTAAGAGCTTTGCCTCTTTTCGATGAAATAATCGTCGCCATTGGCGTTAACATAATGAAGAAATATTCATTCTCATTGGAACAACGCCTACAATGGATCAAAGACACCTTCGCTGATTATCCAAAGGTAAAGGTAGCGCATTACGAAGGACTTACCGTCGACTTCTGCAAAGAGAACGGAGCCAACTTTATCATCAGAGGACTTCGCGGAAGCATGGATTTGGAATACGAAAGCACCATTGCCGAGGCAAACAAAAAAATAAATCCTGAGATAGAGACAATTTTTTTCATGACAGAACCGTCATTACGTTGCGTGTCGTCAACCGTGGTAAGAGATTTGTTGAAACATAACTATCCAATAAATGAATTTGTTCCAGAAGCGGTTTGGAAGACAACAAGTCGGTAAGTTTAGAAAAGTATGAAAAAAAATATCTTATTCATATCATTGATTTTATTACTATTTAACAATGATATATTTTCTCAAAACATAAAAATCACAGGAAAAATCCACAAATCAGAGTCTGAGTCAGAATCTTTAGTACGTCTTCTGACATTTAACGACATGTTGACATTTGAGCAGACTACGATTTTCGAGACACAATCAGATAAAGACGGAAACTTCACCATCGATGCCAATATCGAGGAGATAACTTTAGCTCAAATAGCAGTAGATCTTGACCGCGTCGACATCTTATTAAATCCAAATTCCACTTATGAAGTCGAGATAATCATCCCTAAACAAGATGACAACATCTCATATTTCGAGCGTCAGACTCCGACCTTAAAAATCATAAAGGCCGACGATAACGACCTTTACTATCAATACTCTATGTCTGAAATGATAATTGACGACTTTCTGTTAGATAATTTTAATCTATTATACAGAGCTCGCAAGATTTCACTTCTAGACAGCCTTGAAGCAAAGATAAAAAGAAATCTTGGCGAATTGAAATCCGATTTTGTCAAAGACAACTTACGTTACCGTAAAGCATCAATGCAGATGGTCGCAAATAATGACAACGGCAAGAAAGTCATCAGCCAACACTTTAACAAACAAGACATTCTGTATTCACAACCGGCTTATATGAATTTATTTCAGGAAGTCTTTACAAACTACTTGTCATCAATTCAATCCAACCCTTCTGAATTAAGATATCAACTCTATTCCGACCATGACACTTTCTTAAAATATATTAAGGGAAATGATGCCTTTTTGGCAGAAAATCCAAACTTGGCAGAAATCATTATCGCCTGGGAACTTAAAAGATGGTATTACGAAATTCCAGACGACAGAGTTCAAGTAATCAAACACCTGAACAGCATCGCTCAAAACACTAAAAGTCAAAAAAACAAGGCAGTCGTCAACGACATATTGAAACAAATCAACAGATTGTCTTTCAACGCAGATGCGCCCGCATTCTCATTACAAGACAAAGACGGCAAGACCGTAAAATCATCAGATTTAAAAGACAATATGATTCTGCTTCAATTTGTCAATCAAGTCTCAGCGATGACAGACCATCAGTTCAACACATTAAAAGACCTTTCGCAGCAATGGAACGACACCATTCAGGTTGTCACTATTGCAACAAAAGAATGCTTTGACGATTTCAGACAAATATTTGATAACAAAGGATATAACTGGAATTTACTCAATCTTGGCAACGACATTCTCCTTCTCGAAGAATATCAGATCAGGACATTCCCCGACTACATCATTTTAGGCAAAAATAACAAGATCGGCATGGCACCAGCACCAAGTCCGGATCAGCATCTAGATTTCCACGTCAGGAGATTATATAATTATTATAAAAATAAATAAAACATTAGTTATATTTGCATAACATTTGATAAACAGAAAAAATGTAGAGACGTATCAATGTAACACTCAATGAAACACACTGATGCGTCTTAATAAATTCAAAGACAATTGAAATAAAGAATAGATATGGGATTTTTCACTAAATTATTCGGCAATAAAGCAATGCGTGACAATAAAGCCTTGCAGCCGATTTTGGACAAAACATTAGCAGCTTACGAAACTATTAAGACATTAGACATTGATGCTCTTCGTCATAAAACAGTTGAGTTTAAAGAATACGTAAACAACTACATCGCAGAAGAAGAAGCTCGTATCAAAGAGTTGAAACTAAAAGCCGAAACAGAAGACCTTGACCTCGAAAAGAAAAACGAGATTTTCGAACAAGTCGACAAGTTAGAGAAACAACAGTTAGACAAGATTGAAGAAGCGCTCAACAACATCATGCCTGAGGCTTTCGCAGTCTTAAAAGAAACAGCCAAACGTTTCAAAGAAAACGAAGTCGTTGAAGCCACAGCAACAGACTTAGACCGCGAACTCGCAGCAAAATTCGATCATATCAACATTGAAGGTGACAAAGTCTATTACGACAACAGCTGGATTGCAGGCGGCAACACCATCACATGGGACATGGTTCCTTACAACGTACAGATCCTCGGCGGTACAGTATTGCACCAAGGCAAGATCGCCGAAATGGCAACCGGTGAAGGTAAGACATTAGTAGCTACATTCCCAGTATATCTCAACGCTTTAGCAGGTCGTGGCGTTCACGTCGTCACTGTTAACGACTACCTCGCAAAACGTGACTCCGAGTGGATGGGAACAATTTATGAATTCCTCGGTTTGACAGTAGACTGCATCGACAAGCACGAGCCTAACTCACAGGCACGTCGTAACGCTTACCTCGCAGACATCACTTACGGTACAAACAACGAATTCGGTTTCGACTACCTCCGTGATAATATGACCGGCAACCCAGAAGAACTCGTTCAACGCAAGCACCACTTCGCTATCGTCGACGAAGTCGACTCTGTTTTGATCGACGACGCCCGTACACCTTTGATCATCTCAGGCCCTACTCCACGCGGCGACCATCAAGAATTCGACATCTTGAAAGCTGACGTTGTAAAACTCTATGAAGCACAAAAACGCCTCGTGACATTATGTCTTGCTGAAGCTAAAAAAATATTAACAGATCCTAACGCTACACAAGAACAGAGAAACCACGGTGCCAACCAGCTCTTCCGCGCTTTCAGAGGTCTTCCTAAAAACAGCGCCTTGATCAAGTTCTTGAGCGAAGAAGGCATGAAGGCTCTCATGCAAAAGACAGAAGGTTTCTATCTCCAGGAACAACAAAAGAACATGCACATCATCGACGATGAACTCTATTTCGTGATCGATGAAAAATTACATAGCGTCGACCTCACAGAAAAAGGTATCGACGAACTCACAAAAGCATATAACGACTCTTCATTCTTCATCTTGCCTGACGTAGGCAGCGAAATCGCTGAACTCGAACGCAGCGGACTCTCAGACGACGAGAAAGTGATGAAGAAATCAGAGTTGCTCCGCAACTTCTCAGAAAAATCAGAACGTTTACATACAGTACAACAACTTCTTAAGGCTTACACCTTGTTCGAAAAAGACGTTGACTACGTCATCATGGACAACAAGATCAAGATTGTTGACGAACAGACTGGCCGTATCATGGAAGGCCGTCGTTGGTCAGATGGTTTACACCAAGCCGTTGAAGCTAAGGAAAACGTTCATATTGAAGCCGCAACACAGACTTACGCAACAATCACATTACAGAACTACTTCCGTATGTACCACAAACTTGCTGGTATGACAGGTACTGCTGAGACAGAAGCTGGCGAGTTCTGGGACATCTACAAATTAGACGTTGTCGTAATTCCAACAAACAAACCTATCGCTCGTATTGATGCTGAAGACTTGATCTATAAGACAAAGCGTGAGAAATACAATGCTGTCATCGACAAGATCCAAGAGTTTATCAACGAAGGTCGTCCAGTCCTCGTCGGTACAACATCTGTTGAAGTATCAGAGCTCCTCTCAAAATTATTGACACGTAGAGGCATCAAACATAACGTCTTGAATGCTAAGTTACACGCCAAGGAAGCACAGATCGTCAAGGACGCTGGTCAGGCTGGAACAGTAACTATCGCAACTAACATGGCAGGTCGTGGTACCGACATCAAATTGGGACCTGGCGTAAAAGAAGCCGGCGGTCTCGCCATCATCGGTACAGAACGTCACGAGTCACGTCGCGTCGACCGTCAGTTGCGTGGTCGTTCAGGCCGTCAAGGTGACAACGGTAGCTCACAGTTCTTCGTATCTCTCGAAGACGACCTCATGCGTATGTTCGGTTCTGACAGAATCGCTCCTCTCATGGACAGACTCGGTCTTCAAGAAGGAGAAGTGATCCAACACTCAATGATCACAAAACAAATCGAGAAGGCTCAGAAGAAAGTTGAAGAGAACCACTTCGGAACACGTAAGCACCTCCTTGAATATGACGACGTCATGAACTCACAACGCGAGGCCATCTATGAAAAGAGACGCCACGCCTTATTCGGAGAACGCCTTTCAATCGACATCAACAATATGATGTATGACCTCGGCGAGTCATTGATAGAAAGATTCCAAGAAGTCAGCGACTATGAAGGATTGAAGTTAGAAGTGCTTTCAACAATGGGTATCGATCTTCCTTTCGAAGAAGATGAATTCAAACGTACTAAGTTAGACATCCTCGCCGACAAATTATTCGACAAGGCTCTTGAAGTTTATAACAACAAGACACGTATCATCGGAGAAAAGACATTACCTGTAATAGAAAACGTTCATAAGAACACACAATACGAAAACATCCTCATTCCATTCACAGATGGCAAGAAGAGCATGAACGTCGTTGTCAACCTTAAGAAAGCCGTTGAAAACGGAGCTAAGGAAATTTCATTGGCAGTAGAGAAGTTCATCACTTTAGGCATCATCGACGAGTCATGGAAAGAACACTTACGCGAATTGGATGAGTTGAAACACTCAGTACAAAACGCACACTATGAACAAAAGGATCCTCTCTTGATTTATAAGTTCGAGTCATTCAACTTGTTCAAGCAAATGATCCAAAAGATCAACACCGACGTTATCTCATTCTTGATGCGCGCCAACGTCCCAATGCAAGACGGCAGCCAAGTCAAGGAACAAAGAGCCAGAGCTATCGACAGAAGCAAGTTGAAAGAACAACGTAACGACTTATTGTCACAAGCCAACAGCAACACACAAGAACGTCAGGTGACACAGCCTGTTCATGTTGAGAAGAAAGTCGGAAGAAACGATCCTTGTCCTTGCGGCAGCGGCAAGAAATACAAGAACTGCCACGGAAGAGAGGAATGATTCTGAACTCTGAGCTTTGAGCTTTGAGCTTTGAACTTTGAACTTTGAACTATAATAGTTGGAGTGCTACATAATTTATGTGGCACTCTTTTTTTATAAAAAAACGCATTCACCTTCAACAAAATTATTTTAACTTTGTAAAGTAAACTAGTATAGTTTAAAGTTTAAGGTTTAAAGCGATGGTCAACAGACAACAGACAACGGTCAACAGAAGATTCCTACAGCTCATGGCTCACAGCTCATGGCTTAAGGTTTTTATCTTTTGCCTTTTGTCTTTTGCCTTTTGCCAAAACATCACTGCTCAGCAAGTTACAGATTCCATAACACGTCCGCGTGTCGGTGTTGTATTAAGCGGCGGCGGCGCCAAAGGATTCGCTCACATCGGAGCTCTTAAAGTAATAGAAGAAGCAGGCTTGCCTATCGACTATATAGCAGGAACAAGTATGGGCAGCATCATCGGCGGACTTTACGCCATAGGATATTCTCCAGAGACGATGATACGACTTATCAAAGAAGAAAACTGGGATGCGATAATGTCGGACGCCATACCTCAGAAATACATTCCTATCGACGATAAGATTCTCGACAGACATTATCTCGCGACATTCCCATTCAGGGATAAGAAGATACAGATGAAGTCATCGATATATGACGGCAGCATGATAAACCTCCTGCTGGCACGACTCATCTCTCCTGCCTATAAGATAAGAGACTACAACACCTTATCGATACCATTCTTATGTGTGGCCACCAACATTGAAAATGCCGAGGCCTACGAGATGACAAAAGGCAATCTGCAACGTTCCATACGAGCTTCTATGTCGATACCATTCTACTTCCCTCCTGTGGAAGTCGACGGACGCCTGCTCATCGACGGCGGACTGAGAAACAACTTCCCTGTTCCAAACGTAAGAGAGAAAGGCATCGATATCATAATAGGTGTCGACGTACAACGTGACTTCCGTAGCAAAGAAGAACTCACCTCAATGGCGAAAATAATGGATCAGATGATTGCCATGTCAGACATCGACACTTATAAAGAAGCCAAGGAAGACGCCGACATTTACATCAAGCCGGAACTTGCCAAATACGGCATGATGGACTTCAATTCTTACGACACAATCATCGCATTAGGCGAAGCTGAAGCACGAAAATTACTACCTCAGCTGAAACGCCTTGCCGACTCCATAAAAAACATACAAGATTACAAGATAGTACGTCCTGATGTAGTTCCTTTCGACTCCATATATGTAGTATCTTTGAAGATAGACGGCGCTAAGGAAGAGAACGCAAGCTTCATAAAAAAATCTTTCGGAAAGAATTATCCTTCAAAGATGGCTATTCACGACATAGAGAATTCCATCATGAGCATTTATGCAACAGGATATTATAACGATATATGGTACGACCTAGTACCAGCTGCAAAAGGCGCCAACCTTGTAATACATTGTAAAGAAAAAGAAGAAGAGACGGTATCAATTGCGGCTCACTACGACACCGACTACGGAATAGGAATATTGGCAAATATCACTCTGAAAAACATCTTGAACTTCCCGAAACGTTCCACATTGGCAGCCGACCTCAACATCGCGGAAGACCCTTATTTCAAGTTGCGTTTCCATTCCAACCTGTCACAGAAATTCAAATACGGTACAGACATATCCGTAATAAGTCTGTTCATGGATCAATATCATGACAAGACAATAAACAACTCATACAGCGTCCAGGACAACAAGATGGATCTGTTCATGGAATATATGCCGACTTTAGAACAACAGTTCAGAGTGGGTTTGGTAGGAAACTACGTCCACCTCAGAGACAATCTCGTTCATGTAGTTGATGCTGACAACTATGATTTTATAGCACATGCTTATCTCAACTATCATATCGACAACGAAGACTCACCTACTTTCGCTTCAAGAGGATGGAAACTCAATATCAACGGAAAATATATCATCCCTGTAATAGAACTTGAAGACGGTTCAAGGATGGGACATTCCATCATTGTGAAGGCAGACTTCGATGGTTCCATTGCTATAGGCGCAAAGCACTCGTTGAAGATGGGCACGAGCATCGGATCATCATTCTCCACAAATGAAGTCCCTTTAAGTTATAGATTCTTTGTCGGAGGACAGTCGCGCATGAAATATTTCGACAACATCATTTCTTTTGAAGGTCTGAGGTTTACGCAATTATACGGCGACAACATCGCGATAGGAAAAATCTCGTGGCAATATAATTTCTACAGGAACTTCTATGCCATAGCCAAATGCAATGGCGGTTTCATTGCTGACGACTACAGCACCTGGTTCTCTAGCGACAACTTCACTATTGGCGGCGGCGTGACATTAGGAATGAACACCAAAGCAGGTCCTATAGAAGTGAGTCTCATGGGTTCCAACAGATGTTCCGACTTAATTGGTTTTTTAAATATAGGTTATTGGTTTTAAATAAAAATAATATAAATCTAAGTGATATGAAATACACAAGAGTACTTTTAAAATTGAGCGGTGAAGCTCTTATGGGCGAACAACAATACGGTATCGACCCAGAACGTCTTAACGATTATGCAGAAGAAATAGCAGAAGCAGCGAAACAGGCACAGATTGCCATCGTCATCGGCGGCGGCAACATCTTCCGCGGCTTACAAGGCGCAAGCAAAGGCATGGACAGAATCCAAGGCGACTATATGGGAATGCTCGCCACTGTCATCAACAGTATGGCATTACAATCAACATTACAGGCTAAAGGCGTGAAGACAGCTTTATTATCAGGCGTTTTCATCGACCGTATCGCTGATTCTATGAGCAGCGCCAAAGCCATCAAACTCCTTGAAGAAGGCAATGTCGTCATCATCGGCGGCGGTTCAGGAAACCCATTCTTCACAACAGACACAGCATCAGCATTGAGAGCTGTTGAAGTAAGAGCCGACATCATCTTGAAAGGAACACGCGTCGACGGCATCTACACCGCTGACCCAGAAAAAGATCCTACAGCAACAAAATTCGACCATATCACATACGACGAGGCTTACAGCAAAAACCTCAAAGTCATGGACCTCACAGCATTTACATTATGCAAGGAAAACAATATGCCAATGTATGTCTTCGACATGAACACAAAAGGCAACTTGTTAAAAGTCCTCAATGGCGAAGAAATTGGAACTTTGGTAACAAAATAAATTGCACTTAACTGAAAAATTTTTATTTTTGTGCTGTAAAACGAATTTATTATGACAGAAGAATCTCAATTTATTTTAGATGAAACTACTGAAACCATGGAAAACACCATGAAACACATGGACATGGAATTTCAGAAGATTAGAGCAGGAAAAGCTAGCCCTGCAATGTTGCAAGGCGTTAAAGTAGAATATTACGGAACTGTTGTACCTATCGAACAAACTTCAAATATAGGAACTCCTGACCCACGTCAGATTATCGTTCAACCTTTCGATAAAAATTCTATCTCAGCTATCGAGAAAGCCATCTTAAATGCAAACTTAGGTTTCAATCCTAAAAACGAAGGCGATTTCTTACGCATACTCGTTCCTCCATTGACAGAAGAACGCCGTAAAGAATTGGCAAAACGCGCTAAGACTGTAGCTGAAGAGACTAAAGTCGGTATCCGTAACATCCGTCGTAACGCCAACGACGACGCTAAGAAACTCAAAGAAGAAGGAGTTTCAGAAGACGAAGTCAAAATGATAACAGAAAAAATCCAAGAAATCACAGACAAATATGTCAAGAAAGCTGACGAACTCTGTGACCTTAAGGTTAAAGATATCTTAACAGTCTGATAAAAAAGCGACTCGATTGAGTCGCTTTTTTTGTTGAGACAATGAAATCTTCTTTCTCTTTTTTAGCCGCAAAAAAGAGAAACAGAAAAAGCTCGCCGCAGCGTCTAAATCCGCTAAAATTTCATTGTCTACGCTGGACAAAAATAAACTCGCTTCGCTCAGACAGCATTTTTGTCTTAACCGCTTCAACAATGAAATTTTTTAACGCTATTTAGCCGAGGCGGCAGTTGAACCACGGAACTTCAGAGCTTCAAAACCTCAGAAACTCAAAATTTTGAAGTTCTGAGATTTTAAGATTCTGAATTTTTATAATAGGTGTTGCGTTAGGGATTGGAGCGGCATCCTTTGCGAAGC
>JAFYUH010000173.1 GCA_017549605.1 Bacteroidales bacterium | reverse complement strand
TCATCATAAGCTTTCCTTTTTTTTGCAAAAGTAGCGAGCATCGCTGCCCGCTACAATATGCATTTCATCGGATGCTTACTGAATAATAATACAAAAACGCCATCCTAGATATCTAGGATGGCGTTTTTGCTTGGGTTGTTAAACATTTGTTAAACCGCTATTCAGAACAAGCCGTAATCAAGCGACTTACCCAGTCGGCGAATCGCGGACATTTGGCAAGCATTTCATTGATTCCGACTTCTAATGCAATCACATTTCCTTCCAAGACTTTATCGTATTTCTGATTGATTGCCAGCAATCTTTTTGACGGAGCAGTCTCGGGAGCGGAATTTATATCTTCCGGATTTTCGAATGAATCGACAATATTCTTTGTCTTTGATGACATATCATCTTCCCAGAGATATTCAAAGCCATTGTTATTCGAAAACAACAATGCCTCAAACTCGTGAAGCTGGATGTATGGAATAAAGCGCCTATCTGCTATCGAATTACCCAGGGCCTGTTGTAATGACTCAACTTTTTGCAGATCTGTACCCAGACGCATCGCATCATCATAATCCGGCATGTTATTGGGCATACGGAAAAAGTCCACAAAACTAGAGACTACAATATTTCCGTCGTACGGATTCTTCAGTAAGCCTTTCACCGTATTATGAAGATGATGATAATTAACAAATCCACCACGACCTGTCTTACTCGTATGAATCAAGATAGGAGTTATAATGGCCACACCTTTACTCTGTAAATATGGGGTCAAGACCTCATTTACAAAACTCTGCTCAGTCTGTCCCTCAACAACAATATTCAATCTCTTCATCACAACTGTCCTCCTATAAGATTTGTCTCCCACATATCACTGATAGAGTAGTTATAATCGTCCATCCATACAGACAGATCATCTGAATTCAAACGTTTGAAAACAGTCTGCTCATCTTCTCTATCCACAACAATGATATCCTCCGGCTCAAAGCAGTTAACCAAATTGGTTGACTGAGTAGAGAGTATTATCTGACTGGTCTTTGATGCTCTTTTAATCAGAGCTGCCAACTTATTAATTGCAGCAGGATGAAGTCCCAGTTCCGGCTCATCTATAATAATAACTTCCGGAAGATTGGTCTGAAGCAAAAGCGTAGCCAATGCGATGAAACGAATTGTTCCGTCTGAAAAACTATAACCATTCAGGTACATATCAGAGTTCACCTCTTCCCATTCCAAAGAGATTTTAGACGGCATAACAGGATCAGGCCTGAGATTAAATCTCTTGAAGTAAGGTGCGATCGAATGTATCGTACCCTCAATTAACCTAAATGCTTTCTCATCAGTTTTCTTGAGCATGTAGAGATAAGCCGCCAGATTTGATCCATTATCACGCAAAAAAGAGTTATCATTAATCTCACATTGTCCTCTCATCGGAGAAGAGGAACTTGTATCGTGGAAATGATATACTGTAAAGCTACGGAGATACGAGTTTAAATAATATGCTCGACCATACATCTTTCCGATAAGATTCGACTCTTCCGTTGCTGAATCCCAAAAGGTTCTATGCCATTGACCCTGATAATCTTTTGTACTTTCCCCTCGTTTATTAAAATAATCTCCCGTATTATCTATATATCCCTTATTTGACTGAGCAGGCTTTAATGTAAAAAAGAACGCATTAGTATTCTTAAAGTCCATCAAGCCATATATCTCTTTAGATATCTTACGGCCTCGATAAAGAAGATTATCGATTCCCCCTTTGTCCAAGGTATAACTACCGAAACGCTGTTCGAAGATAGCCTTGGTCATCTCAAAAAATGAGATGAAATTACTCTTTCCCACACCATTAGAACCAATCAGAACATTCAGATTGGTCAACGGCAATTCTAGGTCTCTGATCGACTTGAAATTCTTTATGATAACATTCTCTATCATATACTATAATTTTCTACTAGCAAATATAACCTAATAATTCTAAATAACGTATGGCAAACTTAGTATCATTAAGAGTGACTTATCTTCTCAATGTTATACCTCAGATCAAAAAACTCCACCCCTTTAGTAACTAACGATGCTGATATCTGAGTTAGTTTCATTCGGTTGGAGAATGAAACAAAGGAGTAGCCCACCCTATTCATATCAACAAATGACATTATATTTTTCAATGCCATATTTCCAGTTGACCAAACTCCAGCAACATTGTTAGCTATATCGTTTTGAACCAACATCAATGCAGCATCCAACGCAAGAGAAAGAGAACCATCCCTTCTAATAATCAGATTATTGCGCTCCAATAATAGATTCTGATAGTTCAACACGTCGGTTAACGTTCCTTGATTATATCGTTGGTTAATCTGCCACAATTCAATCTGCAAGTCCATATTTTGAATAAGGACCTGCACATCTCTTGCCTGGGACAAGGCATCAGAGGACTGTTTAAAAAGCATTTGATTAATCATTATCCCTCACCTCCTCTCCTGATTTCAGGTCATTCAGAATTTTATGTGCAGACTCGACACACTTATTAAAATCCATTAATTTTGATTCCATCTCCTTGCGGAAATTCAATGCTGTCTTTTCAAAATTATGAGTAAAAGCATCTACAATCTCTTTACTTTTTCTTTCTGAGCCAAGACGAGCTTGTTCAATATTATCTATTGCAGTATTTGCTTTTGTTTCTAATTCTTCTAGCCTTGCGAGCCCCTTTTGTCCGTTATTAATCAAGTCATCCATTTTAAAGAACGAATAAAAGGCAAAAACAATGAAAAGAATAGTTAACACCGCACCCCAAAGAGTAACATTAGAATGTTCGTGTTCAATTCTGTCTAGGTGAAGTTGCAACATCTGTTGCGTCTGACCTCCTAACAAAGCTAATTCAGTATTTATGAACAGAGAGTCACGAAGTAACAGATTCAGATGATCCTGATATTTCTTTTCCGCAACAGAATGACATTCGTTCAATAGTAATTTAAGATTATCATACTGATCCTTACTCATCCTCTTGTCTGACTTCAGGATTTCTGACAGCAAAGAACTATCAACCACCGATTCTGCAGCTGCCTGAGAAGTAAATATCAAATCGGTCATAGATTCTACACGAGCCATATACAAGCTATCAACTGATTGAACATGACTAATATAAGACTCTATGATCTTATCCTGAGATTTCCTCAATGCGTTATTTGAGGCAAAGAGGTAAAGACCAAACAGAACTGTAAATACAGACAATACAGTTAAAAACAATTTACCGTAATGTGTAACAAACGACTTCTTACCCATTAGATTTTAAGTTCTAGTTTACATATAAGGGATCGAGATATAAGACTCCAAATTTTACATACCAATAATTACGCCATTCTATGATTACTCAATTTCTCACCAATACCATTTTATCTTACAACTACCGTTAGAGACTTGAACAATATGCCAAGAGTATCACAGTATAGATCGCATCTCATTTAATTTAGCTTTTGATGTATCGATATCATAATCATTCGCTTCTGAGAAACTTTTCACTAAAGTCTCTTTTTCTTTCTTTGTCAAAAGGTCCTTTTTACATAACAGCAAAAGCATATGATATATTTTAGATTTATATTTCATAACTACTGTATGGCTCTTGGCATCCCATAAATAGTTTATCCATGGATCTTTAGATATACACATCTGTATTTTAGAATAGTGGCGAACAACCTCTTGTAAATCCATCCCTAACCTCAATTCTGTTTCAAAGATTGCCTTTATCAGTTGAAGCAAACCAATTACCCTGAAATACAACAATCCCCCTATTTCCTTATTTCTATACTTGTACGCCGCCTTAGGTTCTTCACAATTATCGACATAGTCTTGTATGCCTGGAAATGTTTTTATGAACATAGCCCAAAATCCAGAAAGATAATTATAAAAAGCATCTATCTCCTTTTGCTGAGGACGATATTTGAGAAATCCCGCAATCTTGTTACTGTTGTAAAGAGGGCTCTGTTTATCAAGACTAGATTTATAATAGGTATAAATGATCCTATTCGCCTCATATAGAGCAATCAATGAGGTAAATGACTTCTCGTCACTATCAGCAAGACCTTTAGAATTCTTTTTACCAACATCAACATTTTCGTTCATAAATAAAGAACATTTTTCGAGTAAATCTCTAGTGCAAATAGCAACAACATCATCTTCGTCAAGTGCGATATTATCACCCTGACTTACAGGCTTTGCATATCGATTTAATGTTGAAAAAATTCTTCTTGTTTTCTCTTTACCTTCTCTTGTATTATGATGACCTATGAAGATAACCGTAACAGTCTCATCCTTAAGTTTTGGATTCTCCTTTAATGCGCTCTTTATTCCTTCCACCCTATGTTGACCATCAACAGGGAAAATACGTTCTTCACCATTTAGATGAAGAAAACCCATAGAGTTATATCTGACACTGCCATACTCGAATTCAAGCTCATTCCAAGTAGGATCTCCATCATATACAGCAAGGACTAACGCATTGAAGAAACGCTCCTTTTGTGTCAGAATATATTCTGTGATACTTATATGATTATCTGTCAACGCACGCTGCAATTGTTCTCTTAAAGATTTCGAAGTATGTAGTTCGTCTCCTGCAGGTCTAACTCTTTCAGCTATTTGCTTAAAGGTAAATGTTGCCGTATAATAGGTCAATTTTCCAAGAGTTCCACGAATAGCAGGTATATCAATCGCATTCATATATTAAAAGGCCTTTATGGGTTCTTTGATTTTATATTCGGTTAAATCCGTATTAAATGGAGGAAGAATTGCATGAATAAGAGCACTTTCGCACTGCTTTATAAATTCATTATCTTGTGACTGATAATAACGAATATATAAGTGCTCTTTCCAATATTTAAATAACCTGACAATCCTTGTCCTACCGGTTATCTTCTTACTTTCAGGCAAATATGACTTAACTCTTGAGCGTAAACTTTCAGTTTCCGTATATTGAGCTCGTCCCACATATGCTAAATAACGTTCACAAAACGGCAAACTAGCCCCTTGGATAAAGAACAAGTATATACCGCCACAGTCACCAGGCAGATTCTTAATTTCATCAGAAACCTCGTTATCGTCATTTAGATATTTAATATAGCCAGACCAATTTCCATGATCATGAAGTTTAGACGTCACTTCAGCATTTTTAAGCCAAAGATCAGGGTGAAGATAATAGAGACAATTATATTTCTTTGTCTCATCATTCTTTTCCACAAATGCATTTATATCCATATGAAAACGCTCTAAAGACTATTATCCCTTTATCCAGAATTCCGGCATTTTCGTTTTGAATTCAGCATCTATATAATGACACTGTTCTTTTATAATACCTCGTCTACGGATAGCTGGCTGCAAACAATACATGTCAAACTCTTCCTTATTTACATCCGAAACACAGGTCCAATGTGGAAACAGTAGCTTCATATATGCAACCGCGATACGCTTCACGGCATTGTAGTCACGCGTATCAGCGTTTTTGTCATAGCCGACTAATTCTTCAAACAGGAGTCCATACACGTTCTGTGTACGAAGAGAGTGAAGAACTTCTGAAAAATATTCGACATTAATTGTCCATCCTTTATAAATAATACCTTTGTTAATTCGTGGCAAATGCCATCCTTCAATAAAACAATGAAAACGATCCAACAAAGCGGACTCTCTGAATGATTGAGGAAGCGAATCAAAATATCTGTAATTGAGGGGACGTCTCTGATCACTAAGAGGAATATTACCCATAAGCATCAGACCACATTCAGAGCTGAATTCGTTATTGTCAATAGTTGTTTTTCCCGACTCCAAGTATGATTTCAACGCAGCCTGAATCTCAGCAGGCTCCTGAAAGATAATAGTTTGTATCTCATCAAAAGCTGTAAAATCATGATTCTTAATGATACCATTCTGTTGCTTAACTTTATCATAAAACAACTTTGCCCTAGTAACTTTACCACCGCTCACCAACCATCCGTACTTTGACAAGTTACCGAAAACAAATGACTTTCCAGTACCTTTAGGAGCGAGTTCTATAACATTCAGTCTTGGCTCAATAAAAATCAAAAGTCTCGTCAAGAACTCTAGTTTTTCTGTCATGGTTTTAAAGCCATCTGCTTCATATTCCATTGCAGACAACAGAACATCAACCCATTCTTGAGTTGAAAATACCCTTCTTGCAGTACGCAGATAATCAAGATCTACAGAACGGTATGGTTTGAAAGGCTTATAATCAACCATTTCCACATGATTCTTTTTACCATCCTCATCTGGCAGAACTGACAATTTTATAATACCCCACTTTTCCCCATCGACAAGTTCTCCTGTATGGTTCTTATATACATAATCAGGAATCTGACCTTCGTTTATCTTAATCCCTAAATCTGGAATACCAAACCGACGAATTCCTTTAACCAAATCAATATATATTATGAATCTAGTCAACAATGTTATCTCTTCTCCAGCAGACAATCGATCTTTTACATCAGTCTGCCTTTGAGGTATAACCATATCAAGGAAATTTGTCAATCCATCTCTATTAACTACGCCTTCATTGTTTATATATCTTTTCAGAATAAAATCCTTCACAAAGGAAGGCAGATTGCGACCAGCAAAAAGACTATTAGTGGATGCTGGATCTTTATAAATCGCCATTGAGGCAAACTGTTCCCTAACTTTCTGACTTGTAACTTCGTTCATAATTAAAATCCTCCAAACAAATCTTCTTCTTCAACTCCGGTATTTATGACTAACGAATCATGTTGCATAAAGTTATTAATTCTTAGTGCAATCTTCGTCGAAGTCGCAACTAAATTAATACGCTCGCTTTCGTATAGACAGTTCCCTATCTTGCGTAGTATATATTCGACTCCATTATATTCAACATAAGGTACATCTACGGTTGATAGGCCCTTAATATGGTATCTAACCACAGGATTAGCTGCAGATATTACTGAATCCATTAAGGAAGCTGAATAACAACTTGCATTCTTTTTATTAGATACAATTATTACAGGAACAAGAACCTCTTCGGGAGTCGCACCTCCATGTGCGCCCAATCCAACTGGTGTTTTAGATGACAAAGAATCATGAGTCAAAGAGCACATCTTCTTTCCATCCTCCAATACCAAGTATGAAGCATCTGTTGGAGCATATCCATCGACCCACCTAGCACATCTACCGGCATGATTGGAATCAATACCGGCTATATTTAATCCAGATCCATATTGCGAGAGATAGCTAATACCATGATCCGAAACAAATGCGATCTTTTTTCCATTATATTTAGCAAGTACTGACGAAAAGGCTTCCCTCACAATGTCGAATTCATCATTAATATAGTCAGGATATACTTTATGCTTATGAGCAAAGGAATCCAAATCTCCTATTTTCTTTAATTCATTCGGATATGAGATATCCTCCAATTTTTCTTTATTGACAGCTGTTGTAGAAGGCAACTCCGCGACACCAACATAGACTTCATTCAAATATACTCCATCTACCTGATGCTGTCGTATAACATCTGTAATAAATGGGATCCAATCTACACCTAAACCATCAATCCAATAATATACATCAATGTCCGACCGATTATGAAGAATCGTTTTTACTGTCTTGAAATTATTATACCACATCTCAAATGCGTTACTTGAAGTATTCTTTAGGCTAATCAACTCGACAATAGACGCCGTCGGATGATTGGATATCTTAGATTTACGATATTGGGTAAAATAAGTATTGATCCATGCATTATCAACATCCACATTAAGACTTGAGTCTGAAGTATATGAATATAGATCCGGATATAAATCACGAACATCGCTCCTTGATATCACCCCAGAACCCATCCATTCTATCATAAGCTTTCGTTCAGATATTGTTAAAGGTGTCATATATTTCATCGCATACTGATACCCCTTTTCGGAATCAGAAGCAATTGCCTTCAATTTATCACAAATGCTCATCTCCGCATTTTGGGTAATTTCAACACCACGACTCAATGCTTCCGTTAACATCATTGTTCGTCCCTTTAAAGCATCATCATTCAACTGCTCATCAAAAATCACTGTTGCTAGTAGAGAAAATAATTCGGACGTACTTTGAGACTTACATATAGTCAAGACTCTACTCAAATATGTATTAGCATGATTTAACAGATAGTAATTTTTAAGTAACCATCGCGAGTAGCCATCACTATATTCAAACCACATGTGAATAAAATCTTTCTCATCATTAAGGGAATATGAATTGAAAGTCTTATTGACATATGTTTTAAAGTCAAATTCAAGGGCATCAACGTTTGACGCCAGTTCCTCCCAATACTGAAGTTCTTCATTTCGGAATCGGAGCGAGCCAAAATCGATTCCAAGACCATCTGTCAGAAAATCAAAGACATTATTACAAACGACATAATCAAATGCATTATCCGGTCTCGCATTTGCGGCATTATCAAATAACGTCTTTGATGTACAAAGAATCTTATCTTTTACTTTATTACCAACTTTCCATAAAGCTATCCAGTCTCGCATGTTTTTACATACGGTAAATGATTGGTCTAACGACTGTACGCCATAAGTTTTACCTCGCGAAAGAATCAGCTTATACTTTGGCACATCCTTACCTGAGCGATATTCCCAAATATTGATATTAGGATCATTCTTAAAGTGATTCATTTTACTTTGCATTCCAATAATTGGAATATAAATCCTTTGATGATCCGCTTGAGCCTCCTCCGGAGCAGATATTAGACGAATAGTTGTAACAACAGAATCAAACTCTTTATATTGTTCGTTATCATAGAACCTCGTAATCTCGGAAAATGGAGCAATAACAAAGTCATGAGATGGCAAATGATTGATATATTCCGCAAACTTCTTTGCCAATTCCGAGTAAGTCATCAATTGATCATCATTATCAGCATCCATCCAATCCGACATTCCCTGAATATGAACTGAATGGTTACTGCATTCATCCACGAATGCATAAAAATCAGAAAAATTTTCAAATAAAACAAAACGCAATGGATAGCGATTACGATGAGTATATTCTGCTCCCGTCCAATTCTTATCTATTTCTATCTCTTGATACAATTCTTCTAGAGAATCTATGACCTTATACATAAGACTTACGAATTAATTTTATCCAATACCCACTCGCTACTTGTCTCACACAATTTCATGAGAATCTCTTTTGCCTCAACTAAAGATGATATTTGTACAATTCTGTCTTTCGCTTTTTGACGTTTATCATTAAGGATATCAACATTCACAATCGGTAATTCCAACTCAATGTCAGATGGTTCTGAAACAGGATGCTCCACTGATAACTTCTGTTCAAGCCTCCAATCTTTTACTGATTTTATAACCTCATCCTCTGTCCAATATCCTACCGTTGACTCCAAATGTCCAGCGATGTAATCTCTCACTTCGCCAATCTCGTGTTCTTGGACATTTACGAATTCTATCTGCATCAAGAAATTTTTAAAGCCGTCATTGAATGCATCCTCGACATTAAGAATGTTCTTCATTTCAATCCGCAGCTCCTCTATTAACGCCAATGTCTGATTCACAAGAGCGGGATTACGTAGTTCTCGCTCCATACAAATCTGCACAATGTTATCAATTAGATTCTTTATACTATCACTAATTGTCACTGCTATCGGCAAACCAGCAAATGCAGACGGAGATGCATATTTCAATGTCCACAATGGATTATTCTTCTTTGCCAGGAAGTCTCCTGTTATGGCAAAACGAGCATCCTTCAGACTGGTGACATCCGAATAAGCATTACCTTTATTATTGAGTTTAAAAAGGGAAATTAGTTCTTTACATAATTTTCCTTCTTCTGGAGTCTGGAACTTGAAATTAAGTTTACTGTTAGACTTATTATCATCCCAAACTTTAAACAAGAGAACAATATCATCAATCAGAGCATTTGCATCCCTTGGTTTTCCTTGTGGGTCAAATATCTTATTGATCCAAGGTCTCAACGCAAATGCAATTATACCCATCGCTGCAAAACTTCCATAAAAACCATATGGAGGCTGAGTCAGTACAGAGAACTTATCATCAAAATTAAACGGTAAACTCTTATCTGCATACTTGATGATTTTACTTACCTTATCACAAGCTGCCTTGAAAGGATGGGTATCCAGGACATCCGATTTCCAATTAAGGTTCTCATCTAAACAGTCCTGAATTAAATACTGTACAGGACGCATCTGTTGATTAATGCTAGCAAACTCACTTTTTGTTGTAGCAAAAAGGAATGTTCTAACCATTTCCTTCGAATTCTGTTGTTTCCAGAATGTTGAAGGAGCCTTTTGCCTAAGTATTTCATGAGCATCAGGTCCATATGGGAATATTACAGGAGCAATTCCAGAATTTACCACTGATGAAAGATGCTTAACAGAAATCGGCTGCTTTTCTTCACCATTTATATATACGGTTGCATTATTGCGCTGTACCGACTCCATCCACTCTTTGACCATAGCCATCGCATGGTCCTTATGGACTTTCTGCTGGTCAAGAAATCCGTGACTGCTTGCACATGCATAATTAGCCTGAAACTCGATAAACTGTTCGTACTTGATATCGGTCATAACTTCATCAAAGACGATAAACACGATATTCTTAAGATCTTTATCATCTTGATCTACTGAACACTTTTCTGCAAAGGTTCTTAAGGTCGCTAACTCCGTATTATTGCGAGCCAACAATAGAGCAAAAAACAGACTACTGCTCTTCTGCTCCTTTTTACCATTTTTTATCTGGCTACGAAGCTGTGATTCATTCTGCACATCTGAATAGAACTTAAATGCAAAAGGCCGAATGACTTTCTGCATAAATTTCTTTTCGAAGATATTTTTCGCGACATCTGAAAAATTAAGAATCTGATGAGTAAAACGGTATTGAACCATTCGCATTTCATCTTTCTTTTCTTCAATTTCACCCGATGGCAAAGCGGAAAATTGCACAGAATACATTCCGCCTGGAGCACGTTGAATTATTCCTTCTTCGTTAAACCATGCAAGAATATTATCTACATTCTCCCCATAAGACGTTCCTGCAAACAGTGCATGAATGTTATCTTCGGACGGGGTTACCAAACCATTATTATTCTCTCCTGACACGTTATTAAATGCATTTAACAGGAGAACTCCTTTAAAGACAGCAAAATAATCACGCCCCATAGAGCCAACGCGCTGCATATATGAGTTATATCTCTCAGTAACAGCACCATAGTTAGTCACATCGTCTTGAAAAACCTTTAGCACATAATCCCACAGATAATCTGCTGTAATTGTCCCTCCATCAAAGAACACGTCTTCATCATCCAAGAATGTTCTGATAGCGTCATTCTGCCCTAAAAACTCAAACACGCTTCGACTTGATGAACCAACAACCGTTGCATAATGAGTCGCAAGATTAGCTGTTCCGGGATGTAACGGAAACAGATTGAACAAATCCTCTTTAGTGGATAGAGCATCATTACTTGTTGCAGTAAAGACATCCAACAAATAAGAATTAACAGAATAAAATGATTGACTCATTTTAGAGTGTCTTTCCTTGTCTACAATCTCAAATTTACGAGACATGATTTTAAAGGCAGACACAGGCTCCATATTATACTTCAAACGATGGTATCTACCATCAGTCTGCTTAAGTTGTTCCGAATCAACTCCATTAAAAGCAGAAGGATGCGATATTAAGAACATATAAGAATCATTCTCTTCGCTCATAAATCGCTCTGCCACATCTTGCAACTCTTTCAGGACCGGTAATCCTATCGGATCCTTCATCACATCTGTAAACTCATCCCAAATAATTAGCAAGCCACTGTATTCGCCCAATTCGGCCAACTTATTCTGCACTTCAATGAGCCACTGCTTGAGATTATCATTACTCATTCGCACATCAAGTCCAGCCGCACGCAAGGTATCTGTTACACGATGGAATGTGCCCAAATCACCATCTGCGAGTTTATTAATCAACTGTTCAGTTGTGGTCACTATAGACGACAAGCGCGTATTCGCCTCTATTCTATGCTCCCATATTTCTGGTTCCTTTTTGATTTGCTCGATATAACTTTCAAAATCAGTAGGCACACAAACATTTATACCTTTTGCTTCCAATGTAGAAGTCACAGCTTTCTGGAGGACCAACGCAAGGTCAGAAGTATGAGTCATAGCACTCAAGCCATAAACCTTTACTGTCAATAATCTCTTTTCCTCACGAAGTTTATATATAGCCTGACGAATTGAGGTGAATTTTTCATCTCCATATTCGTAATCCACCCAGTCGCGAATATCATCAACCGAGTCGCATAATAAATGACTTATTACAGCAACTGCATGACTTTTACCAGTTCCATAAGTACCATTTATCCAGAAAGACTTATGATTATCTATATCATTACCTCGAACAGACTTCAGCACTGTTCGTAGCACAGTATTGAACTGCTCATTTGGAATGAAAGAAGTCCACTCTCCATCTTTCTCATCAGCAATAACATAGGCAGCTTTACCGCCACGCAGCTTGATTATATCATCATATTTAGTTGCCATAACTAACTATCGTTTTATTAAGAATCTGGTTATGATATTTCTTCTTATATATTCTCTACTTTCTGCATCTTGCAGTATTTCCCACAATTCATCATCGAATTTTGCATATAAAAGATATTCTCTGAGGTATTTCTCGGAAGGAGTATGCACTGTTAATTGTGGCCTATCATCATTTTTCCAAACTAAATGGTAATACTCTGAACTTCCGAGATGATAGAAAGGACGGACATAAAATTGTGCACTATATCCTTTAGAGTTTCCATAGTATTGCTCATATAGTTGTCCAAACCTCTTACGGAGACTGGTATCCTCTATATAGATTTCATTCTTCGTTAGATGTTGATAATCAATAGCTTCAATAATCGAAATCAAATACAAAAACTTTGACACAGAGGCATTTCCCTGCCAATTGCCCGTTTTTGTACCTAATATCATGTCACAATATGTAGATAGAAGCAAGTTCATTTCTTAAATAATTATAATGCAAGCAACGCTAATATTCCCTCTGGAGACATATCTTCGCGAACAATCTGAATATGATCCAATCCCATATTTAACTCCGCAATAATCACTCTGTTAGCATCGGAACTCAATGTTCGAAGCTTCTTCAACAACTCTGATTTTGTAGTACGGAATTCTTTGTAAATGCCATGCTCTGTTTCTGGATTATACAAATCTGAAACTCTTAGCATATTAATCTCTCTGCTTTTTGCGTATCGATATAAAGAATATGCGACTGCTTCCAAACTCAAATCATCGTATGCATCTCTCTTCAATCCATCTTTTCCTTGAAGAATGCCCTGACACATATCTTCTCCTATTGGGCTCTTTTTCGCCATATCAATAAAGGCTGATGCCGCATTCTCAACAGTGGACAAAGAACCAGTAAATCCTTGATTCGCGATTTCTTCCTTAAACACTTTCTTGTTATACACTTGCCCAACTCCCACATTTGAACAAAACCAATTAACAATATAAGAATTGTATGATAAGTTTATATACGCTATCTCCCAAAATAGAATTGGATTATTTTGATAAATAGCTTGTAATGTATGGCCTAATTGGGTAACCTTATTTTTTGCATCAGTAATTTCGGCATCTCTCAGCCATGCCTTCATAGCATCAACCTGAGCTGTACCGAGGCTATTATCATCCCAAAAGCCCTCTGGATCCCTAAAATATTCATCAATCCATTCATCTCGTAAACCAAAGGTTTTATAACCTTGAACTTTCGCATTCAATTTTTTCTCTGTATCTACAAACATACGCGTACAATCTGCAACAACACACCCCCTGTCATGGGTATTGAAACACTTATGACAGTGGATACACTTATTAATATCTATTTTAACTTCTGGCACGATTGAAAGAGCTCCTGTTGGGCAATCAACTTCACATACTTCACAATTAATACAATACGCCGTCTTGTAAATCAAGCGTCGTAGTAAAAATGTCAAATCATTCGTAGGCCTTCCTCCTACAGTAAACTTTGTGACATTTAACTCTTGAGTAATTTCATACGGATAAGTCGCCCCTTTGAAGAACATCTCACCATAATAGCCACCTTTACACTCCTTAATAGTATATTTACAAATAGCTGGCAACCATGCCAATATTTTCAATCTACTGTCAATTATCTCAGCACTAAATGTAAGAGCTTGAACATCACTTTTAATCTTAACCGTAGGAATAATTTGGCTTCTATCACCCAAGGGTTTTAACTTCCATCTCCTCTCATTTAAATAGTTGTCAAAGTTTGCTATCTTTACCTGAGCAGAATACTTTTGCAATTTCTCAACAAAGGGAGCAAGATCTTTAGGATAACACCTATTAACCACCATATCATCCCATCCCGTTGAGAATGGACATATCAAGCAACCGACTCGAGCTTTTCCAACTCGGTAAGCCGGGTTAATAGGCAATTTATAACGAAACAGATACAAAAAGATTTCAATCGTATTCCAACGCAAAATAGGATGAGCATTATACACAAATGTATGCTTACCCTTACCTATCCTTTGATATGAATCTCTCTTTGTAGACTCTTCCGCGCGCACACCATCAA
Organism: Bacteroidales bacterium; assembly: GCA_017549605.1. Lineage (GTDB taxonomy): Bacteria > Bacteroidota > Bacteroidia > Bacteroidales > F082 > Limimorpha. The sequence goes on along the minus strand of JAFYUH010000173.1, from coordinate 7,645 downwards.
ATGCCAAAACATGAGCTTGCTTATTCCCATCAACTTTTAACATACGATATAATGGGGCTGTCTTCATAACAGAACAGCACCAACGATGTGTATCACTTGGGGTACCTATTTTGTCCCAATAGTTTAGGACAGACTCATGATTTCTAGCTGTCAAAAATCTAAGTGCCGGGAATTTTTGCTTATAATACTCTTTAACTTCTTCATATAATCTCAGCGAAGGAGGCAGTTCATACCCGGTATCACTATAAATTACCTCAAAATCTGTAGGAGGAATAGCACGAGTGCATAGATCAAGAACAACCTGACTGTCCTTTCCACCAGAAAAAGACGCTATGAATCTATCTATTTTTGTTGATAAAAGAGCCTTTTTCCCTTCTGACTCTGCCACCTCTAATGGCATAATATCGAAACTATCACAATCCTGCTTTACAACAGCCATTTTCTGCTTACTGGATTTCTCCAGTTTATTAGCCATAGCTTCAAAATCCAGTTTATTCGCTTCTGCCTTATTATACGTATTATTAACCTTTGTGTACTCAGTATATATATCACGTATAAATTCTATTGCTTCATTCTCCAAAACAAACATCAAATCAGATGTTCGCTTTAGCATCTTTGCCATATCAACCGGAAGCAACTGCATCGGCTCTACACCTTTTTCGAATTCAAGAATCGGAGCCGTATAGATATTTGCGCCTTTAGCATCAAACAGATGTTTGCCTCTGTAAAAGTATTGCTTGTTGACAGCCCACATAATTGGTTCCTCACAGTGAGGATATGTCCAACCGAGTTCACCCAATTTCAACAAGTCCAATTCTTCACAGAACACGGGGCGTGGCGGCACACCTATAGTGCCGTCTACCACACGAGGATGCAACAACACCCCTCCAGTTTCTTCGTCCCACGTTATCTTATACATCTTTACTTTTCTATAATTACTAACTGTGTAAGTTCTACCTCAAGGATCTTCGCTATCTTTATGTATGTCTCCATTGTCGGCTGGCATGCGTTCGTACACCATTTAGATACAGTTGTAGGAGCACATCCCAACTGCTCTGCAAGCCACTTGTTTGTTCTTTTCTTCTCAGCAAGAACGACCTTGAGTCTATTAATTTCCTTTTCCATTTTTTCAAATGTTATATCATACAAATGTACTTATTTATCATCAAAACAGACATATAAATGAGAAGTATTTTATCTTCATGGGAAACAAAATGGCAAATTTCTCACTTATATATCTATCTCAGGTTAATAAATACAATTACAGACAGTAAGATTTTCACCGACAAAGATATTATACAGTAGTGCTAATCCGCAGCACACGTGGCATAATCTTAACGTTACAGCAAACACCACAATAACGATTACAACCAGAAATAACATTGCAAATATGAACTTATGGTTAGACTCGGTGTTTTCTGCGTTCTTTTAACTATAGTCACTATATCATTTGTCGATTTATTTTGTCTGATCTGATCCTTCTTGATGATTTCTAAATGTAATCAAGAACGAACATGCAGATCCGCCTTATAGAACATTGCGGCACGTGCACCCTCCATAAAGTCGCAGACACATGACTCCACAGCATCATCATGGTCCTCCGGATCAATGATTGTTCCTTCAGCATATTCTCTTGCTTGCGCGAGGAGCTCGGGATAAATCCGACAGAACTCCTCAAGTGTTGGTTTGTTGTTTTTCATAATACTTTGTAATTCATTGTTATACCTCGATGTATTTTCGTCCATCAAACCCATAATTATGTTCGCCGCACTGAACGTATCCCAGCTGATTGCAGACGACCATGGTTCCGTTGATCTCGGCATCAATATTAGTGTGAGAGTGACCATATATCCAGACATCAATCCTACTTTCAGCGATATAGTCATACAAGTCTGCCGCAAATGCAGTATTAAGAGGGCTCTTCTTATGATGCGGTGCAACAACTGCCATTGTAGGGAGATGATGAGTCACCACCACAATATGCTTTGCATCGCTCTCAGCTACACTTTTCTTGATGAAGTCAAGACATTTCTTATGTTCATCATTAAAGTGGCCAGGCATGAACGGTTTTCCGCCATACTGGATCTGATAAAAGTCATTCATACCCCTCCAGATAGCGAACTCATTGGCCGGACTGATACGCGACCACAGGGTTGTAAGGATAAAGTCAATATCATCAACTCGAATCACCTTATTCTGGTGATAGTGGACGTTCGGGAGAATCTCACGGCTCCAGCTGTCGCCATTCTCCAGCACATCGCCAAAGCCGTAATATTCATGATTACCTGGCACTAAGAACACCTCTTGATAATTCTCCGAAGCCCATTCCCAGAACTTGCTGTTAGGTAGAGTCTTGTCTCGTAAATAAGCAGTATCTCCCGCCAACACAAGAAAATCCCCAGTTACCTCAAAAGGGATTTCCTTTACATATTTTGAATTGCCCGACAGCTCCAAATGCAAGTCAGACGCATATTGTATCTTCATAATTTCATTGCTTTCTGTTTATAAGATTCACAACCACCTTCACAAGGATGTCCATCTCATCCATCCGGCTTTCGGCAATCATCAGGGTCAATGCGACAAGAGTACCATCGGCGATTCTTTTGGCGCCATCCGGACGGTAGAGGATGCCGTTGTTCTGTAGGAACCACAGGAACAGTGTCGCAGCGATTCTCTTGTTTCCATCGACAAAGGAATGGTTCTTTACCACGAGATACAGAAGCATCGCAGCCTTCTCCTCTACGCTTGGATAGAGTTCCTGCCCATCCCATGTCTGATAGATCTGACCTATGCTGCTATGGAAGGACTTGTCCTTCTCGACTCCAAATAGCTGACTCTCCTTGAACTTTTCCTTCAGACTTTGTATTGCCTCCATCGCACTCTCATATGTCGCGCGGAACTTCTCCTGAAGGGTGGTATCGGATATCTCAAGGCTCTGATAGTCATATGCATCCAGAGTATCCAGGGCATAGGTATAATCCTTTACGACCGCAAATAGCTCTTTGGCCTGCTGTTCAGCCATAATCAGGTTCTGTCCAAACACATTCTCCAACAATCCCAAAGCACGCTTCAAGTCCTCGTACTTCTGCTCTGAAACAGCATTCTGGTTAACGGCGTAACCTTTAAGCATATATTGCTTCAGAACGGAGGTCGCCCATTGTCTGAAGGCAGTGGCCCTTATTGAATTGACTCTATAGCCGACTGATATGATCACATCAAGGCTATAAAAGCAACCGGTTTGTCTGATTTTGCAATTTGCATTTTTTGCAAATTGCTTTTTTCATCTAATTCCCCAGATGAAAACACATTAACCACGTGACGGGATATTCCCGAAACATTAACCCCAAACAACTGAGCCATAGCCTTCTGCGTAGCCCAGATAGTTTCATTGGAAGCATCAACCATCGCCTCCATTTTCACTAATCCGTCATCAGACTGATAGATTACCACATCGTTACTCATCATTAAAAACATTAAAATCACGAGGGCAAATCTACACAACAAAATCAACACGTAAAATATTGATTCTCAACAACTTTTTCGCCAAATAACTGAAGAGATATTATGATTACCTTATAATAGAATATTATTATATATATTTATAATATATACTAGTATGATATATATAAGATTGATATGTAAAAACCAGTATGAACACTAATACAATATAGCAAAAAACACTTGAAAATCAACGTTTTAAATTTCGATATTCATGCATACATTTGCCTCGTAAAATTTTAAAACACCATATGTATGAAAAAGATTTTGGAAGTGCTGGAGTGCAGCAACGGAGAGTTGAAGTTCAACACGGATGTGGATGTGATCAAGGATCCGGAATCTGTCATCGACATTACTGGAAGAGCCATCTTCTGTATGGCAACGAAACTATGGGGCGGGAATGAGCATTCGGTCATTGCCATGATCAGAGCGTTATTCTCCGCAGATATGGCATTAAGCCCTGATAGAAAGACCGTCTGCAAAGGTATCGCAGAAGAGTCCAAGGTCCTGTATGAGATATTCCAGAAGAGTCTCTCGCAATGCGGGAAAGTTCAGACTTTTCCTCCGGGGTTCGGCCCCAACATGAAGGGCAGGAAGAACTAACCGACACAAAAAACTCCCGAAACAGAAAAAACCGTCCCGGGAGCATCAAAATCAATATGTAACCGCTTACCAGATGACCACTCTCTCCTCCTCAGGAAGGAACATGGCTCCGTCGGTGATACCGAAGGCTTCGTAGAATGTCGCTACGTTGCGCAGGGTCGCGTTCACGCGGTTCTTGCCGAGCGAATGAACGTCAACCTTTGTAAGGCGGGCAGCCTCCTCGTCACGGATGTTCTGGCCCCAGATCGTAGCATATGACAGGTAGAAGCGCTGGGCTGCTGTGAAACCGTCGATCGGCTCCGGCTCGCCGTTACCCTCGAATGAGTTCTGGAGAGCCGTGTAGGCCACTCTAAGACCGCCCTGGTCAGCGATGTTCTCGCCGAGAGAAAGAGCGCCGTCTGCCATAAGGGCCGGCTGGCCGTCCTTTGCAGGGAGGATCACGATCTTGTTGAACTGATCCACAAGAATGTCTGTACGATCCTTGAATGCGGCCGCATCAGCCTCTGTCCACCAGTTGAACATGTTGCCGTCCTTGTCGAACTGGCGTCCCTGGTCGTCGAATCCGTGGGTCATCTCATGACCGATCACCACTCCGATGGCTCCGTAATTCACAGCATCGTCAGCCGATGAATTGTAGAACGGCGGCTGGAGGATGGCTGCAGGGAAGCAGATCTCGTTGGTAGTCGGGTTGTAGTATGCATTGACTGTCTGAGGCGACATGAACCACTTTTCGCGGTCGACCTCCTTGCCAAGGTCAGCAAGGTTATCCGCAGTATACCATGCGCTCGCACGCTTGATGTTCTCCCAGTATGAAGCCTTAGGATCGATGGTCAATGTAGAATAATCCTTCCACTTGTCAGGATATCCGATCTTGACTGTGAATGTGTTGAGCTTCTCATGGGCCTTTGCCTTAGTCTCGTCCGACATCCACTCAAGGGCATCAATGCGCTGACCGAGAGCAACCTGAAGGTTCTTCACCATCTGAGTCATGCGCGCCTTGTCGCTTTCAGGGAAATACTTCTTTACATACACCTGACCGATCGCCTCTGAAAGAAGGCTGTTAGGAACCGCCATCGCACGCTTCCAGCGCGGACGCATCTCCTGCTGGCCGGACATCTGGCGGCCGAAGAAATCGAAATGAGCGGCATAGAGCTCGTCGCCTACATAGCCTGCAGCGCTTGAGATCACGCTTGCAGCAAGGTAAGCCTTGACTGTCTCGATATCCTCATTGTTCAAAAGTCCGATGACTGCCTCGAGAACCTCAGGCTGTCCGACACTCACCTTGTCGAAATCACCGATTCCCATCTGGCCGAAATACGCATTCCAGTTGAAATCAGGATACTTTGCAAGGAGCTCGTCCTTTGTCATAGGATTGTAGTTTGCAGTCACGTCGCGAAGCTCCACATTGCTGCGGAACGCCTCGGCCATCTTTGTCTCGAATGCAAGCACCTTCTCTGCCTCCGCAGCTGCATCAGCGCTGCCGATCATAGAGAATGCCTTTGTGAGCCACTGTACATATCCATCACGAAGCGCCTGATTCTCAGCCGCAAGATAATAGTCACGGTTGCCCATTCCGAGACCGGCCTGATCAATGTAAAGCACATTCATTGTGCTGTTGAGAAGGTCGGCGCTTACACCTGTGCTGAACATCGGGTTGCTCGAGCATGTGTGGATGATGGCCAGAGCATAAGGAAGGTGCTCACGGGCATTCACCGACATGAGTCTGTCGATATCGGCCTTCAAAGGCGCAACGCCCTCGTTGTTGAGGCGTGTGGAATCAAGACCCATTGTATAGAGGTCGGCGATCTTCTGATCTACAGTGCCCGGCTTTGCCTTTGTCTTTGCGATGTCGGCGAAAAGGTCATTCAGACGCACCTCGTTGGTCTCACGAAGCTGGTCGAACGTACCGTAGCGGGCAAATTCAGGCTTGAGCGGGTTTGCAGCCTGCCATCCGCCTGTCGCATACTGATAGAAGTCGTCCTTGAGAGATACGGTCTCATCAAAGTTCGCACGGTCGATTGCAGGCACTTCCTCAGCCTGCTTCACATTGCATCCTGCCATAAGTGCAATAGTTGAAAATGTCAATAATAGCTTCTTCATAATATCATGTAATATCTTGTTCATCAGATTCAAGGACGCAAATCTAATGAATTTTCCGCACACGGCAAGCGACTATTTTTCAGACTCCAAGGCATCGATATTACGGCCCTGATCGACCCAGATAAGCTTGGAAGTATCATAGCCTCGTGCCTGGGCCTCGTCGAGGATTGCCTGCAGGAGGTCAGGATCGGGAACCGGGGTGCGGGAGAGAATCCACAGATAGTTGTCCGACTTGCTTCCGACAAGCGAGATCTGGTAATTCTCATCGACCATCATGACATTGTAGTCGGAATAGAAAAAGAGGAAGAAAGACACCCGCAAGGCACCTGGCTCCCCCACAGGGTCAGGATACTTCGCCTTGCCTTCCGCCACCTTATACTTGCCGTTCTTCCAGCCGGTGTTCAGGACCACGACCTTGCCGTCATCCTCCAGGATGTATTGGGCCATGGTATTGTCCATGCCCCGCTCAAAGCTGTGGTCGTAACGGGCAATCTCATACCACACTCCCAGGTAGCGAGAAAGGTCAAACTCGTCGACAGTAGAGTTGTCAAAATCCTTCGTACATGCCGATACCGGAATGGCTGCTGCGACAAGAGCCGCAAAAATCAAACGTTTCATAACACTGATGTATTTAAAAATTAATCACGTCGGGGCCAAAAACAAAAACCATTCCCCTCCGATCTTTCAAATTTGCAAGCCTTTGTATCAGCAACAGACACATATATTATGGAATAATCACTATTTTTGAAAAATAAAAGAAAACACTAAAAACTATAACACATGAAACTTCTGACAATGCTTCTTTTCCTTTTCCTCAACCCTATGCCGGAAGAGGAAAAGACACCGATCTATCAGAACACGAACTACTCTTATGAAGAAAGAGCCGTGGATCTGGTATCACGCCTTACACTCGAGGAAAAGCAAAGCCTCCTGGGCAACAACATGGCCGCAGTCCCAAGACTGGGAGTACGCCAGTACAACGTCTGGAGCGAGGCTCTCCACGGAGTGCTCGCAGGAGCCAACCCGTCAGTAGGCCTTCAGGGCCCGACATCTTACCCTAACAGCGTCGCTCTCGGATCGTCATGGGATCCGGAACTTCTTGAAAAAGAAGCGAATGCGATTGCAGACGAAGCAAGAGCGATCTTCCAGACCGGCACAAAGGGCCTCACATTCTGGTCGCCTGTAGTAGAGCCGGTACGCGACCCAAGGTGGGGAAGAACCGGAGAGTCTTACGGAGAGGATCCATTCCTTTCTGCAGTGATGTCCGGCGCATATGTACGCGGACTCATGGGCGACGACCCTGACTACATGAAGGCCGTTCCATGCGCAAAGCATTACTTCGCGAACAACAGCGAGTTCAACCGCCACGTAGGCAGCTCGGACATGGACAGCAGGGACATGAGGGAGTTCTACCTCTACCCTTACAAGGAGCTCATCGAGAATG
>JAFYUH010000172.1 GCA_017549605.1 Bacteroidales bacterium | reverse complement strand
TATTCCTGAAACCATCAATGAACAACTTATCGTTGAGTTGTATTCTAAATAATCGAATATAAACTGATATTATGGCAATTTTAGCATTTCAAAGACCTGATAAGGTTATCATGGTAGAATCGACAGACAAGCATGGTGTCTTCGAATTTCGCCCACTTGAACCTGGTTTCGCAACAACTATAGGCAACGCGCTCAGAAGAGTTCTTTTATCTTCATTAGAAGGTTTTGCTATCACTTCAATCAGAATTGAAGGCGTGCAACACGAACTCGCACCTATCCATGGTGTTATTGAAGATGTCGCTGATATAGTACAACGTTTCAAACAAGTTCGTTTCAAACAACAAATACCAGGCGAAACATTTGAGAAAGTTAATGTAGTTATTGGCGGTCAAGAAGAATTCGTGGCTGGCGATATCAACAAATTCCTCTCTGTGTTCCAAGTGTTGAACCCAGAACTCGTCATCTGCCACATGGACCCTTCAGTAAAATTGTCATTAGAATTGACAATCAACAAAGGTAGAGGTTATGTGAATGCTGACGAAAATAAAGTGTTGAATGCACCAATCGACACAATCGCCATAGATTCTATCCACACTCCAATAAGAAATGTCAGCTATAAATATGAGAACTATCGCGTCGAACAAAAGACTGACTACGAAAAGCTTATATTTGACATTGAAACTGATGGATCAATAAATCCAAAAGATGCATTGGAAGAAGCAGCTAAAATACTTATCTATCACTTCATGCTCTTCTCAGACGAAAGAATAACAATGATGGATGAAAAGAAAGCAGCATCAGAAGACTTAGACGAAAATTCATTACACATTCGTCAACTTCTTAAGACTAAATTAGTCGAGATGGATCTTTCTGTTCGCGCATTGAACTGCTTGAAAGCAGCTGAAGTTGAAACAATAGGTGATTTGGTATCCCTTGATAAGCATGACTTACTCAAATTCCGTAACTTCGGTAAGAAATCTCTTACAGAGTTGGAAGAGTTAGTAAGAAGCAAAGGATTAGAATTTGGAATGAATATCAGCAAATATAAATTAGATAAGGAATAATAAAAGATGAGACACAATAAAAAATTTAATCATTTAGGAAGAAAAAGCGCTCACCGCAACGCTATGTTAGCTAATATGGCTTGCTCGCTTATTCTTAACAAACGCATTGTTACTACAGTAGCTAAAGCTAAAGCTTTACGTATCTACGTAGAACCAATGATCACTCGTTCCAAAGATGATTCAACAGTATCACGCCGTACAGTTTTCGCTATGCTTCAAAGCAAAGAAGCAGTTACAGAACTCTTCCGCGAAATCAGCCAAAAAGTTGCTGAACGTCCAGGTGGTTACACACGTATCATTAAATTAGGTACTCGTCTTGGTGACAGCGCTGAGATGTGTATGATGGAACTCGTTGACTACAATGAAATTTACACAGGCAACGACAAGAAAGCTGCTAAACCAGCTAAAGCAACTCGTAGAAGAAGCACAAAGAAAAAAGCTGAAGCTACAGTTGAAACTACAGTAGAAGAAAATACTGCAGAATAATATTTCAAAATAAAAGACCTGACATTTTGGTCGGGTCTTTTTTTTAAGATTCATTTTACAAAAATCAAAAATAAACTTACTATGAGTAGAATAGCAAACGTACATGCACGTCAGATTTTAGATTCACGCGGTAATCCAACCGTAGAAGTTGATGTAATCCTCGAATGCGGTATCAGAGGCCGTGCTTCTGTTCCATCAGGCGCATCAACAGGTGTTAACGAAGCTCTTGAACTTCGTGATGGTGATAAAAATTGTTACCTCGGTAAAGGCGTTTTAAAAGCTGTTGCTAATGTTAATGGTCCTATCGCAGAAGAATTGATAGGTATGAACGCATTAGATCAAATTGCTATCGATGAAGCAATGATCGCTCTCGACGGAACAGAAACAAAATCTAAACTTGGTGCTAACGCAATCCTCGGCGTATCTTTAGCTGTTGCTAAAGCTGCTGCTGATTATCTTGGTTTACCTCTTTACAAATATATCGGTGGTGTTAATTCTTATACACTTCCAGTTCCAATGATGAACATCATCAATGGTGGCGCTCACTCAGATGCTCCTATCGCATTCCAAGAATTCATGATTCGTCCAGTTGGCGCTAGCTCATTCCAAGAAGCTATCCGCATGGGTACAGAAGTATTCCACAACCTTAAGAAAGTTCTTAAAGATCGTGGTCTCAGCACTGCTGTTGGTGATGAAGGTGGTTTCGCTCCAAATCTCGAAGGTACAGAAGACGCTCTTAACGTAATCCTCCAAGCTATCAAAGCTGCAGGTTACGAACCAGGTAAAGACGTTACAATCGCTCTTGACTGCGCTTCATCAGAATTCTTCAAAGATGGTAAATACGACTACACTTGGAAACAAGAAGGTGGCGCTGTTTACTCAAGCAAAGAACAAGCTGAATACCTCGCTAAACTCGTTGCTGAATATCCAATCGATTCAATCGAAGAT
>JAFYUH010000171.1 GCA_017549605.1 Bacteroidales bacterium | reverse complement strand
TCAAATATAATAACCGAGCACACACATTTAGCAAAGTACACCTCATTGATACTCTCTTTCGATGTCTCGTATATGTTATCTATTGTCTTTGCAAAACGAGAGAAGTTTATTGCCGAGCTCTGACAAACCTCATGAGGATTCATTGCAAAAGCATTTAGACACTTAGCGAGCTTCTCTTTCTTTATCACCTGATTCTTTGGGTGCTTTTCACAGAATTTAGTTCGTTGTGCTGGCGTGAGTTGCATTTGTTCTTGCTCCCATTTGCCGCGCGACCTCTCATAAAACCATATTGTTTGGTACGGATTTCCATTAACAGGAGGAGCCATTTTCTTTCTTGACAGCTGTTCCATTAATACATGGAACGGGTGGTTTGAGAAGAAGTCAGCTTCAGAAACGGCATTCTGACTATTAGCACACTGAGATATAGTTTTAGTAATACTATTATATCTCTCAATATCCTCTTCGGACATATCATCCTCAACATTCAATACAGTCAGCTTCATAGGTACGAATAGGTTATCCATACCACCATCTTTAACCTCCTTTTTAATCTTTGCATTAGCAAGAGATGCAGTAGTTTGGCCACCATTAATGATTTGAGGATCTTTTAGATAGATAATCTTTGAGCCATCCTCCGAAAAACCAATCGAGCGAGCCACAACGGCAATACCGTTATTGTAAGTAAAGAAGTTCTCCGGATTCTTAATTATGGTATCACGAATACCTTTATTGACCTTGCCTCTTACACTAAGGAACGCGCGGACGTTTCCCTGTAATAATTTACTGCCATACTTGCGGTAAATGTCAGCAAGGAATTCTCCTGGAACAATTCCTAAATATGCGTCATAGTCTGTTCTATCGCCAATGTCGGCTTTAAGGAATTGTATTCCGTCACATCCAAAGTCTGCTGTTTCAATCTCGATAATCTCACTCGAATTGGACGCATAGGTTTGATGGAAACGCTCAATGGTCCATATATTGAGTTCGACAGGGCGATCAAGGAAGTCCTCTCGACTAATATTCTTGACAGCTGTACTCAGAATAGAGTTAGAGATGATTATAAACTTGAAACGAAGTATCTCCGTGGTGAGCATACTCTTTCCAATCCTACTCTTAATCTCTTTGGCTACATTAATAGCAGAATCTGATTCGTCACAATATGCCGAAATGTCGCCATTGACACTCTCGTCAATGAAGTTGCGCATCGATGAATACAGCTCATCGATCTGCGTATTTGTCAATGTCGGGGTATTATCTATTTCGTTGACAAAGTTGCTAGCGATCATTACCAAAGCTCCATCTGCTTCATCATAGGCATAGGCATCAAAGGCCATTCTTCTATTACGACGACCTCTCATTTCGATAGACATAGGCATAGGATCTGTAACATCGCCTATCTCTTCCAACAGATCTAATGATTTCTCTATAAACTGTGCTTCTGGCTCCGATCCAGCATGCTCCGCATCAAAACGGAGTTGCTCCATAAATTGCCTTCTAAATTCCCCGACGTCCATAGTATCTTGCTTTAATTTTGTTTATACTCCTCTATGTTAGACAGCACAATTTCATATTGTACTTTAATGATTGGTAGAGCGATCTTATCTCTTGATATGCGAGGAAATCCCTCCTCGACAATATACTTAGAGTACGAGCTTTGCGAATACACAAAGTTGTCGTAATCACTCGACCAATCAAACCCATACGATAAAAGCTTGCTAGCAAACAAGTCCTTGTAAAAGTCATTTCTAATCAAGGTCATTATCTTGTTAGCGAGTTGATTTAGCTTTATTCCATCATAGGTTGGCCCCATCTTCTCTAATTTATATACGGCCAAATAACCTGTCACATCGCTATCTAATTGCTCAATGGAGGATATATGCACAGACTCCTTGCTCGCAGTCACAGCTTTCACTTCATACCAAACACTATCTATGGAGAAATCCTTGTTGGTTTTCTCTGGTCCCATCCAGCTCTCCAAAGCCTTTGCCTCTCCATACTGAGGTATCATTTCATTTTTTAAGAACAAAAGCTCTCCAATTAGTCCCATTATCTCAGGCTCTGTCAGTGTGCCATGGTGAGGCTTAAACAGTCTCTTCCACGATGCATAACGGTTGCATATGGCATTGTAACCCTCTGTATCGTCTGTAATACCTAATATCGATTCGAGCAAATCTTGACAAAAAGTGCAGAAACGCTCTAATAAGTCTTCCTTTTCAAGAATGAACAATAAAGTGTACGTCTCGACATCTTTATACTGCTCGACAGATATTACCTCTGATCCGAAAATACGAACAGGGAGGTATCTTCCTCGCAACTTAAATGCAAATCGGCCTTTCTCATCCTTGCCAACATAGGTATCTAAGCCCTTTGGGTCTCCAACTCTTTTGTAATATCCCGGTTGAAATCCCGCTGAGAAAATCTCATAAATATCTTTACTGTTGTACTGCTTCATCATACTCTACATCTTCGGACTCGTCCTGCATAAATAGTTGATAATACACTTTATTTACTCTGTAGTGCTTTGCTTTTTCGGCATCTCTAACACCAGGGAATCCCATAGCGAAGGCAACCATTTTATTATCACCGAGTTCTTCTCGATAGTCTATGAGTTTTGGCTTCTCATCTTTATCTTCAAGCTTTTTTGGCTCAATGAGCATTATAATCAGTAACGGTTTACGATCGGGAAGATACTCAAAATAGGCTCTATTTGGAATATCGCGATTTTCGTTCTTGCCTTCGGACCTCCATTTAGCTTGACAAGCTGCACGAACTTTATCAATTTGCTCCTGAGTCAATCCATAAGTTCCCTCTCTTGTACTTAATAACTTGCGACGAGAACTCAACACAATAGCATTATTCTCAATGTGAATCATACGTGCAGCACACCGTACAGATTCCAAATGTGGAATGTCGAAACATTTATCCGACTCACCACTTTGGAAAACTATGTCCCACAAATCCAAACCAACAGTATCGTGATCTGTGATAAAATCATAAAGATACTCTGTATTGAAATTTGGATTTATCTTTGAGCTCTTTATATTTCGCACAAATTCACAAATAATCTCTTTAGGCACATCCCTGGCTATTAGAGAAGTGTTCGTCTTAAATTTCTCTAAAGCAAATCCGTTGGTATGGAGTTGATTCGTTAACCAAGCAACCTGCTCTAAATTTGTCGTATTGTGTGCTACATTTAGGCTAATATATGGCGTCTCATATATGTTACCATAGAAAGACTCCTGTAAATCCATGTCGAAGGATGTGCGCATTTTGTTGCTTGCAGTAATTTGCAGTTCCGTACAGTTGTCGCGCACTTTTATACCAAAATCTTTCGGCGTCAAGCGCTGAGCGAACATCTCCTTGAGATCGTCTTTAAGATCCTCGGATGCTTTGGAAATCTCATCATACCACCTTGCGCTCTCCTCGCTAGTCCATATCTGGAAGATATCTTCATATCCTTTGCGATAACCAAACCATCGGCCCATCTGCATAAGGACATCAAATGTCGCAGTATTACGATAGAAGTAACTTGTCAATAGGCCTTCTAGTGTTAGTCCGCGAGATAGTGCTAGACCTCCCACCGCAATTACTCTCAGAGAGGGATTCTTTCTGTAATCTAACTTGCCACTTGATTTTAGCCCGTTAACAACGACCACATTAATATCCTTAATCGCATTATACAAGTTGTCCTTATTAATGACTCGTTCAAAAGATACATCGGGAACAAAACTATAATGTTTATCCCACAAACGCTTCAACTCAATGTAAAGCGGAAGTTTGATATTCTTATCAGGATTAGTGCTAAAATCCTTGTCGACAATACTTCTGAACTCCTCGTATATCCTCTCGACTTCGTCTTTGATGACATTTTGCACCTTAACGAATCTGGACATATTTACCAACATGCTTCTTGGAGCAGTACTTTGTCCTCTCAAATCACGAATAACATTTGCCATAAAGAAGCAGTACATTGACTCTCTTAATGATTCTGGAAGAATTCCATCCCACTCCTTCTTATGGCGATAGTAAAACGGCCCAGCATTGAGTTCGTCTTGATGCTCTTTTGCCCATGCTATCCAATCGGGATCGGTGTAATCGGGCTCGTCAATATCTGCTATATAGCGAATATTCCGATAACACTTAGAGCCAGCATCAAATATTTGCTTTGCGCCAATATATGAAGATGGCGTTGGAAGTGTGTATATGAAGTGCTCAGGGAATAAATCCGCCTTCTCCATCGCATCAACCGAATCAGGATCGATGAAGACATTTGCAAATGGTGTTGCAGTAAATCCTACATACGATGCCGTTTTAAACAGAGAACAAATCTTTCTGATAATAGCATTCGTTCTAGTAGGATTTGTTTCGTCTTTATTGGTGTTTACAGAGGCATTATCCGCCTCATCGTCAATAAGAAGTAACGGGGCATTTACACACTCTTCCAGTCGATTGTAATTGTTATCTTTTAGCCACTTGTATAGCTTTGACAATACAGATACATTCTTTTTAACAACAAATAATACAGCAGAGTTATGGCCATCCAGGGAGACTATAATACTGTGCTTCTGACCTACAAAGTCAGTGGATTGTGTCGTGTATGAGAATACACGCGGGTCTTTAGGCAGTTTATACTTTCCAACGCCAACAATCTTAGTGCTTTCTATTTTTGTTTCGTTATCTTTCTTGATCTCACGACCTACAACACCATAGTCAATTCGCTCCTGGGTCTGCTGACGTAGATTTTCTGTAATACCTGCTAATAGAATTACAACCTTGTATCCTGCATCAATAGCTTTGCAAATGAGACCGGAATATGTAGCGGTCTTACCAGATTGCACATCACCAATAACCAAACCCCTCTTCCAAAATTTACCTTCATGCTCCTCCTTTGGATTACAAAGGCAATTCATTATATCCGGGAGGGTTTTATTACCCAATAGACTAATGCTTTTCTCATCAAGAGAAGACTCCTCAGTTAAATATCTACTATATAATCTCCAGAAATGCTCATCACCTCTTTCAGCGCGGTCATACCAATTGTGAGGGTCGTCATAATCGTCAAATATGCAGACTCCTTGAGTGTGTTTAATAGCCTGCTCACTCTCTATTGCATGAAACAGTAAAGCCCTGTCGGCCTCATCAAGGTCAACAGGAATCATTCTTAGCCCCCAATCAATATAAGAATCTATCTCTTCATATTTGGGCTCCTTACCTCCTCGTTTCATTCGCTCAATGTAGCGATTGATTGTTATGAGGAGGTCGTTATAGTCTTCATTACTTATCTTCATGCGAGTAGTATTTTAGTAGTATATCCTTTAACTGCGGATGCACACACCAAGGCTCAGCTTGCATTATATTGTCTATTGCTGCGTTCAGTTCTGTACCGCGTTTTAAGTTCATGTCAATAATGGTTATTGCTAGTTGGAAATCATCATCGAGAGTTTGCGTTTTATCCTCAACTGCAATCGCCTCATTGCACCTATCAATGTATATATCCTGAACGGGAATTCCCTTCTCAATCTCTGATAG
>JAFYUH010000170.1 GCA_017549605.1 Bacteroidales bacterium | reverse complement strand
ACACCTTTAATATCAGGTGTCAATTCCGGAATCTTGTTATAAGGATGGATCTCACAATAAACGTTCATCTCACGAAGACGACGTCCTATAAGCTGTGTTACTTGTGAGCCAAAATCTAAAATTAATATTGATTCTTGCATATTGAATAATTTGGTGGCAAATTTAATAAAATTATCATTTCATTTTAGTTTTTTTCTTAAACTTGCGTCAAAATAAATTTATTATGGCAACAGCTCAAAAAGGCAAGAAAAACGGCAAACAGAAAAAAGGTTCAAAAGGAAAGAGAAACAGCGGAAGCACTAGCTTTTTCACAAAATTCATATTGGTAATATTAGCTTTATCTCTCGTAGCGACAGCCATATTCTTTACGTTAAATAACTTTAACATCAATAAGACAAAAGCCCAAAACGACAGCAAGGTCGTAAAAACTGAAACCGTTGTAAAGAAAGAAGAAGTTAAAAAGATCGACAAACCGATAGAAAAACCAGAAATAAAGACTGAAGCCAACGCTCCTCAAAAGCAGGAAACGAAAAAAGAAAGCACTAGTACAAACGAGACGAAACAAGAATCTAAAGAAATGAAGACCTTGAGAGGTTGCTGGCTAAGCTCTGAACAAGGCGCTTTCATCACGATAGACGAATATGGATATCGCATTGATTTCTCCAACGTCGACGCAGGAAGACCAATGACTGGTCACTATTTCATTGAAAACAACCTCATCACCTTCATCAGCGACGGCAACGAATGCGAAGACGACGGCACTTACAGAATCACATTCTATAAGAAAAACATAAGCCTCAGCTGCAAGAACGACGACTGCACCGACCGCAGAAACGTATTAGAAGCAGACTGGGAATGGGTGGAATATTAACTCTGAGCTTTGAACTCTGAGCTTTGAACTTTAAGCTTTGAGCTTTGAGCTAAAAAGTATGATAAGTTTTAAATTCGTTTGTTCTTTTTCAATGCTTCGTTGATGATCCACTGGATCTGTCCGTTGACAGATCGGAATTCATCTGCCGCCCATTTCTCGACGGCTTCCATGGTCTTGGCATCAAGACGCAAGGCGAAGTTCTTCGTTGAATTATCCTTGTCTTTCGCCATTTTCCAATGCCTCCCCTATTGTTTTAGTGAAAATATTGTCTTTCAAAACGTATTTGTCGAAGACATAAATAATTGCAATAACGATTGCCATAACGAAGAAACCAGATAAGCCGGTGAGACCGTTCAGCAAATCATTGCCTCCTTTTATCACCAAGACATTCAAACCAGCAACAGCGTTTATCGTTCCATGGAATATTGCCGCAGTAAAAACCGACTTTGTCTTCAACACGAAATATGTCTCGACAAACGAAGCCAACACACAGAACACAACCATCATAAAGACACCCGCAACAGAATGTTGTGGATAATTATGACCGAGCAATATCAATGGGAAATGCCATATACCCCAGATGATACCGATAAAGATTGACGCGCAGACGAATTTCTTTTCTTTCAAGGCAGCGATAAGATAATTACGCCAGCCGTATTCTTCTCCGAAAGCGAAGACCGCGTTGATAGTAACGCCAGCGAAAAGTCCGCTTACTATTGTAACGACAATCATAATCGTAGGATTCATAAACAATGTAAACAATTCTTTCTGTTCTTCAGGAACTGAATCTGCAGGTATCGTTGATGACAAGTCAGCATTAAATTCACAGCCTGGCATTAACATATTAACCAAAATTGTTGACAAAACGATGACAACAGGAAGTATCCATGCGACGAGCCACGCCCAATTTATCTTAAAACCAAAAAGACTTGTCGATGCCAGCTTTTCCTTGTCAATCTTTTGTATGACGACAGCTGTTATCAAAGGCAACAGCATATACAAAGACGCACATATAGTATACATCATCGGATTGTCTAAAATGTTTTTAACATTTAATCCGAAAATCATAAACGCTGCAAACATCCAGCTTACTATACAAACTACTATTGAATATCTAATCGCTTTTTTCATAATTTTTCAAGTCAACGGACAACAGACTACAGACAACAGTCTTTGTCCAATTATTATCCAAATTTTAATAAATCATCTATTTAAGACGCATCAATTACATATTGTTTATTTTTTAGATGCTACAAGAGTGACGTCACTCCTAATTCCTAACTCCTAACTAAAAAGACGTGTCAACGTGTGTTTATTTTAAAGGTAACGTTGACGCGTCTCTACATCAACTCCTAATTCCTAACTAAAAAGACGTGTCAACGTGTGTTTATTTTAAAGGTAACGTTGACGCGTCTCTACATCAACTCCTAATTCCTAACTCCTAATTCCTAACTGAATCTATCTCTTCATACAACGCCTTTGTATCCTCAACGGTTTTTCTATTAATGAAAATCATGTTAGCTTTGGGATGTGAGCCGTGTGCATTGAGCTTTATTTCTATAAACATCTCAACGTCCTTGTTTATATACAAATTCACTTTTTCGCCATTGCTCATCTTGAATTTTCCGATATTGACTTTTCTTGTTGAGATGCCGTTGGTTCTAGTCTTTATAAGAGGAAGTTTTTCAATAAGCATGACGGTATCGATATCAGAGAAAGGAATTGTCATTGCATACTCGCCTTTTATTTCAATAACATTGTCTGTGACAACGACTTCATTGCTATAGTTCACAAACATTACAGGAATAAGAATCGCAGCGAGCAATACGCCTATTGCAACAATGCTTCTTCTGCTTCTTGGTGGTTTGGCGTAATAATTCAGTTCATTATCTTTCAGTATTTTGACATTATTCTTCATTTCATTGAAAAGATCTTCCGTCAATTCTTCATTTTTCTGATTTATATAAACCAAACCTTTGACAGTCCTGATTTCTATCGCTTTGACATTTCTATTTCTGATATAAAGAGTCACATTTTCAGAATGATCAAAATCATTTTTCTTTATTGTGAAATAACCTTTCTGAATCGGCCCCATCCCTGTTCCATTGGTACGATAGATCAATTTCGGAAGATTATCGATAATATTTATCGAAACGATAGTGTCATTAGGAATCCACAACGGATACATCAAATCCTTGATTTTTATTCCGTCGTTGAAAATCAAAACTGTTTCTTTCTTGAAAGCAACTAGAACGAAAACGAGTATTGTTGCTACTATTATTATCATCAATGCTGACATGATCTTATATTTTTATTTCACAAATGCGAATCTCATAAGACGTGTCAACAATCTCTCATTTATTTTCAAGGTATTGTTGACGCGTCTCTACACTCCTAATTATCAAGACGTGTCAATGTGTGTTTATTTTTTATAGGTAACATTGACGCGTCTCTACAAATTTTCAATTTATTGATAAAGCGTTCCTGTATTGACGACTGGCTGTGCGGATTCGTCGGCGCAGAGGACAACAAGGAGATTGCTTACCATAGCGGCTTTCTTTTCATTATCGAGTTCCACGATTTCTTCCTCGCTGAGTTTTTCGAGAGCCATCTTCACCATTGAGACAGCGCCTTCCACAATCTTCTCACGCGCTGCGATGATAGCAGCGGCTTGTTGACGACGCAACATAACAGCAGCAATCTCAGGAGAATATGCCAAATAATTTATTCTTGCCTCGACGACTTCCAAACCAGACATTTCAAGACGGTCGTTCAATTTCTTTAACAAAATATCGTTGATTTCATTTCCGCCAGAACGTAATGTCAACTCATTATTTTTAGTGTCGTCATTGTCATCGTATGCGAACATGCCAGCGACTTCTCTCAAAGCAGCGTCACTTTGTACGCGGACGAAACTCTCAAAAGCCTTCATTCTTCCAGAGACAGTCACGCCGACTTGACCGTTAGCACCACCTGCCATTGTCTGAGAATCGATTTCAAACATAGCTTT
>JAFYUH010000169.1 GCA_017549605.1 Bacteroidales bacterium | reverse complement strand
CCGATAGCGATACGTCTTCCGATTTCGTCCAAGGTGATGTGTTTTTGAGTACGCAAGCCTTGTTCTCTTTGTAACTGTTGACGACGTGAAACGATAGCCTTGACTTCTTTTTCGTCATCGAATACGTTGAAGTTGTCACCTGCTTGAGGAGCGCCGTTGAGACCTAACATCAATACTGGTGTTGAAGGACCTGCTGACTTGACAGCCTTGTTCTGTTCGTTGAACATAGCCTTTACCTTACCGTATGTTGTACCAGCGAGAACCATGTCACCGACTTTAAGTGTTCCGTCTTGAACCATGATTTTGGCAACATAACCACGACCTTTGTCCAAAGCAGACTCGATGATAGTACCCTTAGCAGCTTTCTTAGGATTTGCTTTGAGATCCAAGAATTCAGCTTCCAATAAAACTTTGTCTAACAATTTGTCAACGTTGAGACCTTGTTTAGCAGAGATTTCTTGTGACTGATATTTACCACCCCATTCTTCAACGAGGATGTTCATCTGTGCTAATTCTTGATATATCTTTTGTGTGTTAGCTGTAGGCTTGTCGATTTTGTTGATAGCAAAAACGATAGGCACGTTAGCTGCTTGAGCGTGGTTGATAGCTTCAACTGTCTGAGGCATAACGCTGTCGTCAGCTGCGATAACGATGATAGCAACGTCTGTCAAGCTTGCACCACGAGCACGCATAGCTGTAAAAGCTTCGTGACCAGGAGTATCCAAGAATGAGATCTTCTTGCCTGATGCTGTTGTAACTTCGTAAGCACCGATATGTTGTGTGATACCACCAGCCTCGCCAGCTGCAACGTTAGCGTTACGGATGCTGTCCAAAAGTCTTGTTTTACCGTGGTCAACGTGACCCATAACAGTTACGATAGGAGCTCTTGGTATCAAGTCTTCTGGTCTGTCTTCTTCTTCGTTGCTTGACAAAGCTTCTTGAACGTCGATGCTGATGAACTCAACTTTAAATCCGAATTCTTCTGCAACTAAGGTCAAGATTTCAGCGTCAAGACGTTGGTTGATAGAAACGAAAACACCTAAACTCATACATGTTGAGATAACCTTTGTTACAGGTATGTTCATCATGTTGGCCAACTCGTTCGCTGTAACGAACTCTGTGACCTTGAGGATCTTCTTGTCTTCCATTTCCTGGAGTCTTTCTTCCTCCAGTTCGTTTGCTATGTTGTGACGTTTTTCGCGACGGTGTTTTGAAGTCTTTGACTTGCCAAGTGGTGACAAACGTGCCAAAGTCTCCTTGATTTGTTTTTGGATTTCTTCGTCTGAAAGTTCAACTTTTTCTTCAACAACAGGTTTTACAGGCTTCTTGAACTTATCGTTCTTGTTGTTGCGCTTGTCATTACGTTTGTCGTCGTTAGGTTTTGCGCCGCCTTGTTTGTTATTATTGTTGTTGTTATTCTTGTTGGCGTTGTTGTTGCCGCCTTTGTTATTATTGTTGTTATTAGCGTTGTTGTTATTGCCTTCGCTGTTGGCTACACTGCCTTCAGCGCCAATACGTTTGCGCTTTTTCTTCTTATCTTTGCCAAAACCTTTGCTGTCATCACCTGATGATGCAACTGGTTGCTTAGCCTTTGGCTTGCGTTCTGTAGGAAGCTCAATCTTGTCGAGAATCTTTGGACCTTCCAATTTCTTGACTTCTGTACGAATGAAGTTGACAGGTTTTTGCTCTTGACCTTGTGTTTGAGTTTGAGCTTGGTTTTGACCCTGATTTTGACTTTGACTTTGGACTTGAGCCTGTGCTTGAACAGCAGGTTTTACCTGTTGTTGAGGTCTGTTGTCTGTTGTCTGTTGTCTGTTGTCAGAATTCTTTTGTTTGTTATCTTTTTTGTCCTTAGATTTTTTGTCTTCTAATGGGATTTTGCCCACTACATTAATATGTATGCCGCTATTATTTTTCTTGTCCGAATTATTTGTATTGATGTCCTTTTTAGGTTCTGTAGCAACTGGTTTTTCAGTCACTTCAGCTTCCTTTTTAGGTTCTGCTGCAACTTCTTTAACTTCAGCTTTAGGAGCTGCTTCAACGATAGTTTCAACAGGTTTGACTTCTTTAACCTCAGCTTTAAGAGCTACTACTTCCTCTTTAGGAGCCTCGACTTTAGGTTCAACTTTAGCCTTGACTTCTTCTTGAGGTTTTTCTTCTTTTTTCTCAACAGCTTTTTCTACCGGAGCCTTCTTAGGTTTGTCTTCGGTAATGCTGCCATTGATACGAATTGTAACTTCTTCATCTTCAAAGTCATCTTTTGAATCATTGCTCTTGACAGATTCAACGCTGATGCTTTTGCCTTTATAACTGAAGTCGCCGAGTTGGTCGGCATTTTTCTTTACTTCTTTTTCACCTTGATATTCCTTAACGAGGAGGGCATACATTTCTCCGTTAAGTTTTGTATTAGGCGATGAGTCTAATTGGTAGCCTTTCTTTCCAAGGAATTCAATGATTGTGGACATACCAATATTGAATTCTTTTGCGGCTTTTGATAATCTGATGTTATTCTTTAAATCTTCGGACATATATTTTCTTGTATTAATTCTTAAATAATTTTATTGATCGTCGTCTTCAAATTCAGCTTTGAAAATCTCGAGGATTTCGACTACTGTCTCGATTTCGAGGTCGGCACGTGTTGCGATTTCTTCTGCTGTGTAAGCTAATACTGACTTAGCTGTGTCGCAACCCATATTTCTTAAGCTGTCGATGATCCATTCATCGATTTCGTCAACGAATTCCTTAAGGTCGACGTCGTCTTCCATCTCTGCTTCTTCAGTGTTACGGTAAACATCGATTTCGTAACCAGTCAATTTACCAGCCAATTTGATGTTGAAACCACCTTTACCGATAGCCAAGCTTACTTGATCGTTTTCCATGTAAACTTCAGCGACTTTCTTTTCGTCATCGAGAACGATTGATGAAATTTTAGCAGGGCTTAAAGCTCTTGTGATGAATAAGTCAGCCTTTGTTGTGTAGTTGATAACGTCGATGTTTTCGTTACGAAGTTCTCTTACGATACCGTGGATACGTGAACCTTTCATACCAACGCATGCGCCAACTGGATCGATGCGGTCGTCGTATGATTCAACAGCGATTTTTGCTCTTTGACCTGGTTCTCTGACGATCTTGCGGATAGTGATCAAACCATCATAAACTTCTGGAACTTCCATTTCGAACAAACGTTGCAAGAAGATTTCTGATGTTCTTGACAAGATGATGACAGGAGATCCGTTCTTGTTTTCAACGCTCTTGACGATAGCTCTGATAGTATCACCTTTTTTATAGTTGTCAGAAGGAATTTGTTCAATTTTTGGAAGAACTAATTCGATACCATCTTCGTCAACGATCAATATTTCCTTACGCCAAACTTGGTAAACTTCAGCTGTGATGATTTCACCAACTTTGTCTTTATATTTCAAGAAGATGTTTTCTTTTTCGAATTCCATGACCTTTGTCTGGAGGTTTTGACGGATAGCCAAAATTTCTCTTCTGCCGAAGTCCTTGATTTCAACTACTTCTGAAACTTCTTCGCCAACTTCAAAGTCAGGCTCGATTTTGATAGCTTCTGAATATTCGATTTCGCTTAATGGATCTTCAACGTTACCATCTTCAACAACTGTACGATTGTGATAAATTTCGAGAACACCTTTGTCAATATTGACGATGATGTTGAAATATTCATCGCTTCCATATTTTTTTGCAAGCATAGCTTTGAACACATCTTCAATAATGTGCATCATCGCTTCACGATCAATATTCTTGAATTCTTTAAATTCAGAAAAGGTGTCGATTAAATTTAATATTTCCATATAGTTTTAGAAACTTAAAAGTTAATGTATGGTTTAATTTCTTTAATATCAGAGAAAGATAATTCAGTTGTTTTGCCGTAGGTTGTTTTTCTTAACTTGCCTAACATTTTGATTGTTGCTTCTTGGGCTTCTATTTTTTCTTCGTTGAAAGAAATGAGCTTGTAGACTTTCTTGATGCCTTCGTTGCTTAAAATTTCAAGTTCTTTTTCTACGTACTTGTTCAACTGACGATGTTTTAACAAAGGATAGTCTATTCCTGCTGATGAAACACTGAGTTCGTAATCTTCAACTTCTCGGTCGAGGCGACCTTCAATGAAACGGCTTAACTCTACGCAGTGGTCGATTGTGACTGAACTGTCAGCATCGATATAAACGTTAATTACATTACTCTTGGAAACTGTGATGTCGACAACGAAACGATCTGAGTTTTCTAAAGCTTCGTTGGCTAATTCTGTTATTTGATCCTTTGTTATCATGGTAAATTTTTGACAATAAAAAAACCTGTTACATTCCGTAGCAGGTCTTCAATTTATAACTTTGTTGTCGAACAAGGATTCGAACCTTGACAGGCAGAACCAAAATCTGCAGTGCTACCATTACACCATTCGACAATCATTATTTCGTATCTTGAATGTGAGTGCAAAGATACAGCTTTTTTTGATATGCGCAACAAAAAAATGATTTTTTTTTACACCTTATTAATATAGTCGAAAAAACAGGGATAATAACTCGGATATTATAGCGTTAATTCAAAAAAAAATACGCAGCATACATTATTAATTATGAATTATATTTATCTTTGCAACTTACAAGTTTTCTTGTCGTAAAAGAATAATTTAATATAAATACTAATGAGTTTCAAAAAGTTAAACAACATTGTAGGATGGTTTGTCTTCTTGATTGCAACCGTCGTTTATGTACTCACATTGGAAAACACCGTCAGTTGGTGGGATTGTGGTGAGTATATTTCCACAGCTTATAAATTGCAAGTTGGTCACCCTCCTGGAGGGCCTCTTTTTCAGATGATCGGTCGGTTTTTCTCACTTTTTGCCTTCGGTGATGTGACAAAAGTAGCACTAATGATCAATTTAATGTCTGCTTTGTGCAGCAGTTTTACCATTTTGTTCCTCTTTTGGACAATAACACATCTCTCAAAAAAGATGTGGATGAAAGATGGTGACGCAGCTCCATTATCAAATAAAGTCGCTGTTTTGGCAACAGGTGTTATAGGCGCTTTGGCTTATACATTCTCAGATTCGTTCTGGTTCTCTGCCGTGGAAGGTGAGGTTTATGCCATGTCATCGTTATTTACAGCAATAACATTCTGGGCAATATTGAAATGGGAAGAGGTCGCTGATGAACCTTATCATTATCGTTGGCTCATATTTATAGCTTATCTCATAGGTCTGTCAATAGGTGTTCACCTCCTTAACCTCTTGTGTATCCCGGCTGTCGTTTACGTGGTTTACTTCAAGAAATACGATAAGATAACATTGAAAGGTTTCATAGTGGCCGGTTTGATATCAGTGGCTCTCGTCGGTTTGATACAAGTGGTCATCATTCCAGCAATCGTTTCATTATGTGGTAAGTTCGAGTTGTTCTTCGTTAACACTCTCAATACTCCTTTTAATGTTGGAACAATTGTATATTTTATTCTTCTTACAGCCATAATAGTTTTGGGAATTTATTTCTCAAATAAATATAAAATGGTGATATTGAATGTTGTTGTTCTTTCATTTATGTTCATATTGATTGGTTATTCTTCATTCTTTATGCTCGTGATCCGCGCTAATGCCAATACTCCAATCAATGAGAATGAACCTAGTGAAGCTGTTTCTATGCTTTCTTATCTCAAACGTGAACAATATGGAAGCTGGCCTTTGCTCCGTGGACCTTATTATATGGCTAAACCTATCGACGCAAATGATGGCAGCCCTGTCTATGTGAGAGATGAAAAGAAAGGCAAATATGTCATCACAGACGATAGAAGAGGAACAGAACCTGTATACGATGATAACCTTACCACAATATTCCCACGTATGTGGAATGGTACAAAACGCATGTATACAAGTACTTACGAACAATATATAGATAAGTCTAAGATGGTGCCTGTGACAATCAAGAAACCTAATGGAGCAGGCGGCTATACTACAGAGACAGTGATGCGTCCGACATTCGGACAGAATATCAAGTTCTTCTTGGGTTATCAATGTAATCATATGTATTGGCGTTATTTCATGTGGAATTTCGTCGGCCGTCAGAATGATATCCAAGGACATGGTGAATTGGAATACGGTAACTGGTTGAGTGGTATCAAGTTCATTGACGAAGCTCGTTTGGGCAAACAGACTGATCTTCCAAGATCTATGTCGAATTCTGGCCGTACAACATTCTTCTTCTTACCTTTAATATTAGGATTGATAGGTTTGTTCTATCATATCAAGAAAGATATCAAAGATTCATGGGTGGTGTTCTTGTTGTTCTTCATGACAGGTCTCGCCATCGTTATCTACTTGAACCAGACTCCATACCAACCTCGTGAACGTGACTATGCATACGCGGGATCTTTCTATGCATTTTGTATCTGGATCGGTATCGGCGTCATGGGCGTTATGGAACTTCTGCAGAAAATCATTAAGAACAAGATGGCTGTTGCAATAGTAGCATTCGTGTTATGTCTCTCAGTTCCAACAGTTATGGCTGCTTCTGGATGGGAAGGTCATAATCGTTCAGACAAGACAGCCGCTTTAGACTGGGGTAAGAATTACCTTAAGAATCTTCCTGAAAATGCAGTTATCTTTACTCGCGGTGATAATGATACATTCCCTCTTTGGTATGTTCAGGAAGTTGAAGGTTATCGTACAGACGTCCGCGTATGTAACTATATGCTTTCTTCAGGTTACTGGTACGTTCACCAAATGGGTCGTAAGCAATATGAGTCAGACAGACTTCCATTGTCATTGACACCAGCTCAATATGATAATGGCGTTAACGAACCTATCTTCATTCAAGACGTCTTTGAAGGTCCAGTGGAATTGAAGGACGCTATCGAATTCATCAAGAGTGATAATCCTAGAACCAAGGTGGGTTTGATGTCAGGTGATAAAGTTAACTATCTTCCAGCACGTCGTCTCAAAATTACTGTTGATAAAGAAGCTGTTATCCGCAATGGTATAGTTCCTGAAAGTATGAAGGATCAAATTGTTGATGAGATCGTATGGGAAATCCCAAGCAGCGTTAATTACCTTTATAAGAATGACTTGATGCTCCTTGACTTCATGGCTACAAGCAATTGGTCACGTGCTGTTTATTTCACAAGCTTGAGCGATATTGAAAATGTTTTAGGTATTGACAAGTATTTGCATCAAGAAGGTCTTGCTCATCGTTTTATGCCAGTTGAAGCAACTTCTTATTATAAAGGTGCAGGCGGAGTCTTCGTTGACGGTTCTTATGAATTGCTTATGGCAGACGACATCAGATGGGGTAACCTTAACGAACCTGGTGTAGCGGTTGACCCAGAAAGCCGTCGTAGCGTTTTGTTTGTAAAACAAGCATATATGCGTCTTGCTCAGACACTTGCTAATAGCCAAAGAAAAGAAGATGCTGTCGCAGTTTTGGATAAATGCCTCGAATTCTTCCCTAATGACAAGATTCCTTATGACATTTTAATGACTTCTTATCCAGAAATCTATTATGCATGCGGAGCTACAGATAAAGGTGATGCATTTATGAATACTATGCTTGAAAACTGTATCGACAATCTCAGATATTATTATGAGTTGGATACACCGTTCTTGATGTATTATTCGGAGAGCATATATGAGAACTTGGCTATCTTGGATAAGATGAGAACTATCGCTACTAAGTACAAACGTAATGATCTTAGAATTAGAGTGACAAATACGTTTAACGAAGAAAACGGTAAGTTTTATCCTTATTTAGCGAGATAAGTGTGTCGTCCTGAAAAATCGTTACAGAATTTGATACAAAAATAATTAAAGTTTTCTAAATGACAACACGGCGCGCCGTGTTGTCATTTTTTCGTTCTGTAAGTTACAATTTTCTTTTCACTTTGGCGATGCATCTCATCT
>JAFYUH010000020.1 GCA_017549605.1 Bacteroidales bacterium | reverse complement strand
TATCAGAGGATCATGTTAGAAGAACAAAATTAATATTATCTATAATAGCATTAATAAATGGAGAAGATAGAGAACAAATCAGATTTAATATAATACAAGAAGATTCTCTGCGAGCAGCAGTCCTGGTCCAAGCTCATCAGGGTCCTGACCCATGAGATCATGAATACCATTACGCCTATTGCTTCGCTCAGTGATACATTGCTGACCTTCGATGGTGTAGATGAAGACATCAAGAATGGTCTCAGCACCATTTCAGAGTCTTCGAAGGGCTTGATCAAGTTCGTGGACTCATATAGAAATCTTACCCGAGTGGCTCCTCCTGTGAAGAAAGCGTTCTATTTCAAAGAGCTTGCTGAAAGGGTCATCAGTCTGACCAGAGAACAGGCAGCGATGAACGGTGCGGTATGCACATATGAGGAGATGTCGGAAGACATAATCCTATATGCAGACGAGGGACAGATAACTCAGATTCTTATCAATCTTATCAAGAATGCTGTTCAGGCAGAGGCGCGTAATGTAGTGATCACAGCTCAGCTTACTCCATCTGAGCAGACAGTTATCAGCGTTTCAAACGACGGTCTTCCTATCAGCCGTGAGAGCCAGGATGAGATCTTCGTTCCATTCTTCACGACCAAGCAGGAAGGTACTGGCATCGGATTGAGTCTTTCGCGTCAGATCATGCGTCTGCATAATGGTTCATTGACGCTGACTCGCAGTGATGAGAATTATACTGTGTTTACACTTTTGTTCAGGTAGGAATCTTATATTATGTCGAATAATAATGCCATGATAAATAAACAGCTAATACTCTTTCAAGATATAATATCCGACAAGGAAATTCTATATATTATTGGTAATGGGTTTGACTTGTCACATGGTATAAGATCCAGTTATTGGGATTTCAGGGAATGGCTTGTTCATAATAATAACAATCTTATTGGAATGATGGATATCTTTTTTAGCAATCAAAGAGACGTATGGAGTGGAATCGAACAAGCTTTGGGAGAGTACAATGAAGAAAGCATTCTAAACTATTGCAGACCTGATGAGGAATTTGACCACAATCATTCATTAAGTGCATCTGCAAGAGTGGAAGACTCTCCTATGGCTATTTTTCTGCCTGTGTTAGAAGAATTTAGAGAAGCATTTCGAGATTGGGTAAATAGTATAGAAATAAGTGGCATTGAAAAGGTTTATAAACTTAATCCTGATTCTCTATATTTATCATTTAATTATACTGATACTCTCGAAACGGAATATGGAATTCATCAAAATCAGGTAACTCATATTCATGGGAGCAGAATGGATAGTGACGAATTTATAATTGGTCACAATAATCGTCGTAACTCTTCCTGTCTGTGGGATGAAGAAGGTTTGATATTCGAGCAACAGGCTCATGAGAATATTATTACATGGATGAATGAGTTTACTAAAAACTATAGTAGAAATATTGCTAATCATTCTTCTTTTTTTGATTCATTATACGATATCAAACATATAGTTGTAATAGGTCATTCGTTATCTAAAGTTGATTGGCCCTATTTCGAAGAGATAATCAAAATAACGGGTAAGGATATCCCTTGGACTGTGTATTGTCACAGTATTGATGATAGAACAAACACAGGTTGTTTTAAGGACTCTTTTAGATTATCATCTGTAACAATTAAAGATAATTAGGATTAAAGATACATCTGATTATTATGGACTATACTGAAGTCAATGCATACATAAAGCTGATGCTACAAATGCAAGGCATCAAAGAAGAATACCTTGACCGTCATGAAACATTATATTATGATGAGTCAGGGAATATCAAGCATCTTATCGTTAAAGGGCAATCCCTAAATGCTGACGTAGATTCGGTATTTGTTATTGGAGGCATACAAGCCGAAGATTCAATGTCAACAAGCGAATTGAAAAGTTTGTTAGGTAAAAGCGAGAACTCCGAATTAAAGGCAAAGGACGACCTAAAAGGGGATTTTGTTAACATATTACGCAAGAATAATTTAAAACAAATTCTTGAGTTGATATTGAATAGAAATTGGCATATTCACTTTAATGCAGTGCAGGTTTTGTATTATGCATTCGTAGATATTGTAGACTCAATAGACGGTTTTAATGATAATCCAATGCTGTTTAAATCGTTATTGTATGAAGTACTGAAGGCTGATTCTATAAGAACTATTAGACACTTCAAACAATATAAATATCCTAATGTGAAAACAAGAGATAAAGTGAATTTCCTGTCGGGCATTGTAGATATAATAGATCAATATATTGGCGGATTGCCTAGTAATGCACCTATCAGAATTCAACTTGAAATATTGAGAAAACGATTTGATGATGCAAAACTACAAGAAGAACTACCTTTTATACAAGATGAAGAAACACATGTATGGGTCAAACAATTCACTCAATTCTATAGACAGGAGATTTTGCAGTTTTGCAAGAAAACTTTAATATTCGATGAAGAAAAACAAGTTCATAAAGAATTGGATGAACTTGAAATTGAAATCGAGGGCAGCACCATAAAGAATTATTCTTTTGTTGACTCATCATCAAACGCCATGATACAAATTAGCGACTACGTTGTATGCATTATCCGAAAATATATCACATTCCTGGATAGACAACCAAATGCTATAGAATTGGACATAACTAATTTCGATGAGATGCAATTAATGAATTTTGTTTTATTGAATAGAATCCTAAAAAAATCTCAGGATTACAATCCAATATTTGTTCATTTTGTTTCTTCTATATATACTAGCGGACTATATAAACAATACATAAATGTATACGGAACGCTATAATTGGGGAAGTTATAATGGTTTAGAACTCAATTTTTCAAAAAGTTAGATGATAGATTATTAGTTGCAATCTAAAGTCCTATTCATTTACCAGCAACTTATACCCCTCCCCTCTCACGTTCACGATGCGGATGCGTGGGTCGGGTTCAAGACGGCGACGGAGTTTAGAGATGAATACCTGAAGGCTGCGGGAGTTGAAAAAGTCGTCGTCGCCCCAGATTTCCAGAAGGAGAGGTCTTGTGTAGAGGGTTTCTCCTTTGCTTGCACATAGAAGTTCGAGGATCTTTGCCTCGCGTGGCGAGAGTTCTTCGGATGTGCCGGCATAATCGAGACGAAGTGTGTCCGGATGGAATGTGAATTCACCGATCCTGTATGTCTGGGGAGCAGGAGCGGTCTGGACCTGCCTTCTTCCTGCCAATGAGCGTAGCCTGACGATCAGTTCCATCATCCCGAACGGTTTCTTGAGATAATCGTTTGCTCCAAGCTCAAAGCCTTCCACAACATCATCTATGGCAGATCTTGCTGTCAGGAAGAGGACGGGGGTCTGCTGGTCGGTCTGCCTTATCTGCCTTACCATTGTGAATCCGTCCATCTTGGGCATCATCACATCTGC
>JAFYUH010000168.1 GCA_017549605.1 Bacteroidales bacterium | reverse complement strand
TATTCTGGTCACCCAATGGGATTGTTCCCATCACATAAAGACGCTCCACGCGTTATCGTCACAAACGGTATGATGATTCCTAACTACTCAAAACCAGACGATTGGGAAAGATTCAACGCAATGGGTGTGACACAATACGGACAGATGACAGCTGGTTCTTACATGTACATCGGACCTCAAGGCATCGTTCACGGAACAACAATCACAGTTTTGAATGCTTCAAGAAAACAAGGCGGCACTCCAGCTGGCAAATTATTCATCACTGCTGGTTTAGGCGGTATGTCAGGCGCTCAGCCAAAAGCTGGTAACATCGCTGGCGTTGTTTCAATCACAGCTGAAATCAATCCAAGCGCAACAGACAAACGTCACAGCCAAGGCTGGGTTGACGAAGTCTACAGCGACCTCGACGAATTATTCGCTAAGGTTAACGAAGCACGCGCTCAACAAATAGCACGTTCTTTCGCATACCAAGGCAACGTTGTTGACCTCTGGGAATATGCAGCAGAACACGACATCCAAGTCGACTTAGGCTCTGACCAAACATCATTACACAACCCATTCGCAGGCGGTTACTACCCTGTCGGTTACTCATTCGAAGAGTCAAAACAAATGATGGCAGAAGCTCCTGAAAAATTCAAAGACGCTGTCTACGCTTCATTACGTCGTCATGTTGCTGCTGTCAACAAACTCACAGCAAAAGGCATGTACTTCTTCGACTACGGCAACGCATTCTTATTGGAAAGCAGCCGCGCTGGCGCTGACATCCTCGACGCTGACGGCAAGTTCCGTTATCCTTCATACGTACAAGACATCATGGGTCCTATGTACTTCGACTACGGCTTCGGTCCATTCCGTTGGGTATGTACTTCAGGCAATGAAGAAGATCTCGCTGTTACAGACGAAATCGCATGCAACGTTCTTGAAGAAATCGCAAAGAACTCACCTGTTGAAATCCAACAACAAATGCGCGACAACATCCAATGGATCAAAGGCGCTCGCGCTAATAAACTCGTCGTTGGTTCACAAGCTCGTATCTTATATGCTGACTGCGAAGGTCGTACAAAGATCGCCGCTGAATTCAACAAGGCTATCGCTGACGGTCGCCTCTCAGCTCCAGTAGTATTAGGTAGAGACCACCACGACGTATCAGGCACAGACTCTCCATTCCGCGAAACATCAAATATCTACGACGGTTCTTCATTCACAGCTGACATGGCAATCCACAACGTAATCGGTGATGGTTTCAGAGGCGCTACATGGGTAAGTATCCACAACGGTGGCGGCGTTGGCTGGGGCGAAGTTATCAACGGCGGTTTCGGTATGGTACTCGACGGCAGCGATGACGCTGACAGAAAATTACACTCAATGTTACACTGGGACGTCAACAACGGTATCGCTCGTAGAAGCTGGGCAAGAAACGAACCTGCTATGTTCGCTATCAGACGCGCTATGGAAGTTGAGCCAAGACTCAAAGTCACAATGCCTAACTTCGCTGATGACAAACTTATTGACAACACGATAAACTAAGAACTTTGAACTCTGAGCTCTGAACTTTGAACTAAAAGTTAAAGTTCAGGGTTCTTAGTTCTTCGTTCAAAGTTCTATAAAAAATAGTACGATTGTTGTGTTTTTTTCAACAAGACAATCAAATAGATAAAAAGGAAAAATTAAATAATTATTAACTAAAAAATTAAAGAACAGAAAATGAAAAAATTTTTACTTTCATTAATCGTTATGGTTTTTGCAGCTCAATTGTCTGCTCAATCATTAGCATTCAAATATGAAGGCGAAACAGTAGAACCAGGTACAATCGAACTCGTATCTGACATCAACTCTTCATACGAAATCCAATTCGACTTACACGTCATCAACACAACAGACGCTGACATGAATGTCGTTTGCGAAATGACAGACGATCCTAACGGCGTTGGTTCTAACTACTTATGCTGGGGCAGCTGCTACATGCCAGGCACTTTAACTGCAACTCACACTGTTGCTGCTGGTGGC
>JAFYUH010000167.1 GCA_017549605.1 Bacteroidales bacterium | reverse complement strand
CTCAAAGCGAACATTGAAGTTGCTGAGTTGAGTTTCATTGTACATGAGCCGAGAGGAATCATAGCGCGGTTCAAGCTTAAGTCGCGGTCTTCCAATTGTTTCATATAACGCATCATGTCTGTTTCGCTGCGATATTTGAAGAATACTGGCTCTTGTAAGTATGATGATGTACGTTGCATGTCAGCAGCGATACCGTTGAATGTTCCGCATACTGTTGGGTCGCAAACGAAATCTTCGTGTTGTTTGCCGAGAACTTCACATACAACAGCAACGATTTCATTAACGTCAGCTAAAGAAGTTGTTTCGTCTAAGCTGATAGCGAAATGTTGTTTGTCGATGATACGGAAGTTCATCTGATGTTGAAGAGCTACTTCATTTACTTTGCATGTGCAGAATCCTTCTGGCAATTCGAAATGTAAAGTATCGAAATAAGAATCGTTAAGTTGTTTAACGCCATATTTTTGCATTTCTTTATCGAGAACGCATGTCAAGATATTGATGTGACGAGCGATTTCTTTGATACCTTCAGCACCGTGGTAGATTGCGTAGAATCCTGACATGATACCGAGGAGAGCCTGTGCTGTACAGATGTTTGATGTAGCTTTTTCGCGTTTGATATGTTGTTCACGTGTTTGTAATGCAAGACGGTAAGCAGGATTGCCGAGAGCGTCTTTTGAGATACCGATGATACGGCCTGGCATTTCACGTTTGTAAGCGTCTGTTGTTGCGAAGAAACCTGTGTGAGGACCGCCGAATGCCATTGGCAAACCGAAACGTTGGCTTGAACCTACGACTGCGTCTGCGCCCCATTCACCTGGAGGTGTGATAAGAGCCAAGCTCATAAGGTCTGAAGCAACTGCTACTTGCATACCTTTTTCTTTCCATGCTTTAACTTCTTCGCTATAGTTGATGATACGTCCGTATTGGTTTGGACATTGAACTAAGATACCGAAGTATTCTTCACCTGCGCTGAAGTTCTTGACATCGTCAACAACAACTTCAATACCTAAATGATAAGCTCTAGTCTTGATAACGTCAACTGTGTGTGGGAATACGTCGTTAGCGACGAAGAATTTGTTAACGCCAGCTTTGACTTGAGCGCGGCTACGGCTGTGCCAGAACATCAACATTGCTTCTGAAGCTGCTGTTGCTTCGTCTAACAATGAAGCATTTGCCAATGGCATT
Source organism: Bacteroidales bacterium (assembly GCA_017549605.1). Taxonomy (GTDB): domain Bacteria; phylum Bacteroidota; class Bacteroidia; order Bacteroidales; family F082; genus Limimorpha. The sequence continues at coordinate 24,550 of JAFYUH010000167.1, read as the reverse complement.
GCTGTCATGTCGCTGATAACTGTTTGGTAGTTTAAGAGAGCTTCAAGACGACCTTGTGAAATTTCAGCTTGATATGGAGTGTATGATGTATACCATCCTGGATTTTCAAGAATGTTACGTGTGATGACACCTGGAGTGATTACGTTATAGTAACCCATACCGATGTAACTTCTGTAAATCTTATTCTTTGCACCCAAAGCTTTGAGTTTGCCGTAGCATTCATATTCATTCAAGCCACTACCGATATTCAAACCTTCTGGAAGGCGAATGTCTGAAGATATAATTTCGTCAATAAGTTGATCTGTTGATTCAACGCCAATAACCTCAAGCATTTTCTTTACGTCAGCTTCTGTTGGTCCATTGTGACGTTTAATGAAATTGTTGTTAATCATATTATTAGATATTTAATGAAATACTTTTTACTTATTCCGCAAATTTAGTTTTTTTTTCTTATTATTATCACCTACCACGAAATAAATTTATATTTTTGCGTAAAATTATCAGACATGAAAAAAATAGCATTAATTTTATTAGGTATTGCCGTTCTTCTGACATCTTGCAAACCCAAAGACAAGTTTGAAATCAAGTATAACGGAGATTCAACCGTAAACATCGTCTTAACAGAAGAATATGATTTAGACATAACATCTGAAGACAATTTAACATTCTATTCCGACAATGAACTTGTCGTAACCGTCAACCCAAACGGTGTCATCAAAGGCAAGAACATTGGCGAAGCCAACATCACCGCTTCAAATTCACAGAACAGCATCACAATAAAAATTGTCGTTTCTCTTTTTGAAGAACCTACATTTAACTTTTATTGCAAACCTTCTTACATTGAGGATCTTTACGGTACACCTAGACACAAAACCGACTCATTATATGTCTATGGCAGCGGTGAAGAATGGTACTCATTCGCCGTATGGGAGATGGACTTCTTCTTCATTGACAAGGAATATGTAGAAGCTGACCTTTACATAAGAAAAGACCTTGAAATCCGTATCGATGAATATTTAAATAACAAGTTCTTCTATAGAAATAAGTTTACCGATACTGACAGCAATATCACATACGACATTTATCTCAATGACGAAAATCCGGAAAACGCAACGGTTTTAGTAGGCAAAATCAAAGACGCAGGTCCTTACCAAGATATATGTTTATTCTACATTCCTTACGAACATACCAGAGGTTTCACCTATGATGATATCATCAGTCGTGACAGAACTAGAAAATAAAACAAATACAAACAAAAAAAAGTCGCTTTGAGCGACTTTTTTTGTTGTTTTATTCAGCAGATTCTTCTCTCTTGCTTTGACGTTTACGTTCAATCTCATCCAAGATGATCTTTCTTAAACGCAAGCTCTTAGGAGTTATTTCGAGATATTCATCGTCTCTGATCATTTCCATATATTCTTCCAATGAGAAGCGTTTTGGTGGGATGAGAACAATCTTTTCATCTGAACCAGAAGCACGTACGTTGGTCAAATGTTTTGTCTTGTTAACATTCAAAACGATATCGTTTGAACGTGTGTTTTCACCGATGACCTCACCTGCGTATACATCTTCGTTTGGCATTACGAAGAATGAGCCTCTGTCTTGTAATTTCCACAATGCGTAAGGAACAGCTGTACCAGTTTCCATTGCAATGAGAGCGCCTGTGTTACGGCCAGCGATCTCACCTCTCCATGGTTCGTAACCTTTAAGACGTTGTGACATAACCGCTTCACCTTCTGTTGCTGTGAGCATACTACTTCTCAAGCCGATAAGGCCTCTTGAAGGAATTTCAAAGTCAATGTTCATTCTGTCACCCTTAGGCTGCATATTTGTCATCTCGCCTTTCTTTGCTGTAACGAGTTCGATAACACGACCTGCAAATTGTTCTGGAACCTGAACTGTGAGTATTTCAATAGGTTCGCATTTCTTGCCGTCTATCTCTTTCAAGATAACCTTTGGCTGACCGATCTGGAATTCATATCCTTCACGACGCATTGTCTCAATCAAAATTGAAAGGTGCAAGATACCACGACCGAATACCATCATTGAATCAGGAGAAGCTGTGTCTTCAATACGAAGAGCCAAGTTCTTTTCCAATTCTTTATATAAACGTTCACGGAGGTGACGTGATGTAACGAATTTACCTTCCTTACCGAAGAATGGAGAGTTGTTGATTGTAAACAACATACTCATTGTTGGTTCATCAACGTGGATTGGTGGCAATGCTTCTGGATTTTCCAAGTCAGCAACTGTATCACCGATTTCGAAGTCTTCAAGACCCATCACTGCTACGATATCCCCAGCTTTGATAGGATTCTTTGTTCTTTCTTTTCCTAAGCCTTCGAATGTATATAATTCCTTGATTGTGTTCTTTTTGATTGTACCATCACGTTTCATAAGAGAAACATTCATACCAGCTTGCAAGACACCTCTCTTCAAACGACCGACAGCGATACGACCGACGTATGAGCTGTAATCCAATGAAGTGATAAGCATCTGAGGAGTACCTTCTTCATATTTTGCTGCAGGGATATGTTCCAAGATTGTATCGAGGAGATATGAAATATCTGATGTTACATTCTTATAGTTATCAGACATCCAGCCTTGTTTTGAAGAACCAAACACTGTTGGGAAATCAAGCTGCTCTTCTGTTGCACCTAAGTTGAACATCAAATCGAAAACAGCTTCTTGTGTTTCTTCTGGATAACAGTTAGGCTTGTCAACTTTGTTGATAACAACAATTGGCTTAAGACCTAACAATAAAGCTTTTTCAAGAACGAAACGTGTCTGTGGCATTGGACCTTCAAAAGCGTCGACGAGCAAGATAACGCCGTCAGCCATATTAAGCACGCGCTCAACTTCACCGCCGAAGTCGGAGTGGCCCGGAGTATCGATGATATTGATCTTTGTACCTTTATAACGAACTGAAACGTTCTTTGACAAGATGGTAATACCTCGTTCTCGCTCAAGATCGTTATTATCCAACATCAAATCATTTGTTTCCTGATTGTCTCTGAACAATCTGGATTGGTGTAGAATACGATCTACCAATGTAGTCTTGCCGTGGTCAACGTGGGCAATAATTGCGACATTACGAATACTATCCATCTAAATATTTTTTTATTTGTTATAAGTTCAAAAAAGTGAGCAAAGTTACAAAAAAAATGCTTTTGTCACTAAAATAATCTATCTAAAAATACACGTTCCATCTCTATATTTTCACCGAGATACAACAAGTACGCCTCTATATCTTTTTCAACGCCCATATCTTTCAACGCCACGACATAATCTTTCAATTGTTCATAGTATTGTTCATGGTGCTTTCCTGTTTTATAATCTATAAGTATCACCTTATCACCAAGTTCCGCATATCTATCTGGACGCAATATCTTATTTCCGTCGAACTTATCATATATAAGAATATCCATCTCATTCCTGATTATAGCGTCTTTGGAATAAGCATCCCTTATTTCCTTTATGCTGACAATGCTTTCAAACTGCTTCCGCAACAGCTCAGCCTGCTGCTCATCAACGCAACCATCATTGACATAGTTACGTAGGACATTATCAGCGTCTTCTATCGTGTTTATCTTTGACAAGATATCATGGACGAGATTTCCCCATTCTTGAGGAAGATAATCGCCACCGCCTTCTGCCCAGAACATAGTCGGATCCGGTTCTATGCTTATCGATTTCATCCACTCCTTAGATTGCGGAACATCACCGTCCGCCAACTCTATAATTTCTTTTGCATCGCCATCCTCTTTATCCTCAAAAAATGCAATCTCTCCCAATTCATGCTTAACACTTCTATCATAGGAAACTCTACTGAAACGATTATGAATCAAATCCATATCTTCTTCATCAGCATCATCCGTATCGAAATAATCTGCAAAGAAATTATATGAATCTGACGACTTTTCCTCTTCATCAGCTTTACCATCGCAATTAGTATAGATAAACATCAAATCAGCAGGTCTCGTCATTGCCACATACATTATATTAAAGTCATCAAAAGCTGCCTTTTCCACTTCTTCAACATAATGACATTCCATATCAGTTCCAACAAGAGTATCTTTATTAATAGGTAATATAAAGCTATCCACTTCTGGAATATCCTTCAACACATCATAATCCGCCAACGACAGCCATTTTTCTCCGCCTTTAAAATCACCTGGGACTTTAGTATAGGCATAAGGATACATAACAACCTTAAACTCAAGACCTTTGGATTTATGTATCGTCATAATCTGAACTGCATCTATCTCAGCACTAATCTTAACATTTAAACTTCCCGACTTTTTATCCCAATGCTCTATAAATGCCTCTATACCTTTATTCTCATTATTTTGCCATTCCAAAACATGATTCATAAAATACTGCAAAAACTCATCCTCAATAATGTTGAACTTATACATCTTGATTATTGAACAGCACAAATCGTATAGACTATACGATTTATTCCTAAGATCATAAATCTCATCAATATTGAGACTATCTTTCAATGCCTTTTGAATATCATACGGATCAGCATCGGCACATATATTCCTATAAAACGAAAGCGCCAGTTTTGAGACATCGTTTTTATCATCCACAAGACATCTAAGCGTATATATAACAAGCCTTACCTTATCTGAGGATTTCAGCAAAATAGAATCCGACGACACAACTGGTATATTGTTCTTTGAAAGAAAATCTGCTATGTCAGAACCATCTGAATTACTTCGCACAAGAATAGCGATATCACTCAGACTGAAGCCTTTATCCTTAAGAGCGCATATATCATCAAGCATCGACTGCTTGACTGCGTCTTTATATAATTTAGTTGGCTTTTCTATCTCATTCTCAGAAAACTTAGCCATATCAAAGATTTCAACGCTCACAAAACCTTCATATGAATGTTGTTTAGGACACTTCTGCTTAAGATCGTCATACACACTACGATAAGCCTCTGATGTCAACCTATATTTTGAAAGTTTAAAGAATGAATTGTTAAAATCTATTATGTTCTTCTTTGAACGGAAATTATATTCAAGAGACTCTTTTTGGAAATTCTCATTAAATGTGTTTTCGCATTCTGTATAAAAGTCGTTTTTCTCAGCACCATATATGGATGGCAGTTTCATGATCTGCTCCACTTCCCCATTCCTGAAACGATATATCGCCTGCTTGGCGTCACCAACCAAAAGACTCATATTCCCCTCAGAAAGTCCGTCGTTCACCAATGGCAAAAAGTTATGCCACTGCAAAAGAGACGTATCCTGGAACTCATCAATAAAGAAATGCTTGTAGCGAGATCCTATTTTCTCATAGATGAACGGGATGCTGCAATCGCCCAAGATATCTGATATTCTCTTGTTAAACTCAGACAAGTGGACCTTATTTGTATCATCCGTATGCTGATTTATAATATTCAGCAACATACTTCTCAACGCATACAGATACAAGTTATTCCTTACAATATTTACGAGGAAATTTTCAGCATGGTCCTTGACCAGATTCTTATAAAGACCAACTATATCAACGCCAGATCTATTTATATCTGCTATTGCCTGCTTGTTTCCTTTTGCCGCGTACCAGTTTTTGTCGCCATTAAATATGCTCCGAATCGTAGCACCCAGCAATGATGACGACTTGACATTTATATCCTTCTCTATTTTCCTTAATATAGACTGTAACCCATTCTTGCCATTAAAATAATCCGTCGTTTCAATACCATATTCATCCTCAAGATCTCTAATGACCTTTACACCATCAATAACCTCCTGTTTATTCTTATGATAAAGAGCATTCAGATATTTTTTAATTTTCAGATACTCATCTCCTGAAAATTCCTTCATGCTTATATTGAGTATCTCTCCTTTTTTATATGCGCTTTCCTTGAGAAGTTTTGCCACAAAATCTCTCAATAAAGCATCTATGCGCAAGGATTTTTCCTCATCCAACTGGAACTCGACAAACTCCGTCAAAATCTCTGTAATAGAGTCATCATCCTTATCAATCTGACTGTCGATACTTTGAATCAGGCCATCGAGAAGATCATCGTCATCGATAAGCACCTTGTATTGAACCGGGAGATTCAATTCTTTAGCGAAGCCGCGAGCGACCTGCTGAACGAAACTATCTATAGTAGAGATATTAAAATCAGAATAATTATGCAGAATATTGTCATACAAAGCCACAGATCTTTCAACCAGAATAGTTTCATCTATACCCAAAGCCTTGATGACATCATTTTTCATACTTTCACACTTGGGATTATTCGCAATGAATCCGTCTAGATAAAAAAGTATCTTCGCTTTCATCTCATTGGCTGCCTTATTTGTAAAAGTCACAGCCAATATATCTTTACAAGAAGGATAATCTGAAGACAAAGAAAGTGTAAGAAACTCTTTTACAAGAGTATAGGTTTTACCAGAACCTGCTGACGCTGTATATATTTTAAATTGTTTCTTATTCATTTTCTGTTTTTAGTTTTCTTATTTCTATTTTTTCTCGCAAAAACTTCCCTAATATTGTCAAAGCTTTGCGAATAAGAAATACCAATTCCCTGAGTATAAGCGGAATAAGCCTCGTATGAATAAGAATAATAGTTACTATTAAGGTTTGAGTGATTGTAAGCCTTAAGACTCAACCTATTAGTCAACTTTAATGTAATATCCACATCGCCAACAATACTGTTAGCGCCAGCCACCACTTCATTTCTAGATCCCGTGTACATACCCAGATTACCTTCTATCGTCAGTCTGTCATCAAACAACTGCGTTGAAAGTGCGACTTCCAATTCTTCTGCAGTAAGATTATCTTCTGGCGTATAACGCACACCAATATCAAAATCCTTACTGATTTGAGACAGCCAACTGCTTAAAGAATTTGTCAGCACATTATAATAATTTGATGCACCTATGCTATACAAATTCGAACTTGAATAAGAGAACGAGCCCAACACCAGCAACGAAATTATCTGCTGCGACATAACCGCTTGGTTTGTTGTGTCAATTATAGAGAACACCGTATTCTTTATATCATCCGTCGCATTAGGCAATGAAAGTCCGAATGTAATTGTAGGGTTGGTAAGTTTTTCATTAAGATGCAGTATACAGTCAACATTGACATTGTTAACCTTTGACGTTGAGTCCAATTCAACACCTAAAGAAGATATTGACGACTTTGTACGATAACTGCCGATCACATTGATATCAGCATCATCAGCACGACCTGTCCATGTAATGGTACCACCTTTCTTGATGTCAAAGTTACGTCTTACAAGATTCTGCAAATTAAAGTTAAAAGCGCCGCCGTCAATAACATAATCGCCATAAAGAGAAAGCTGATCCAACACCAAACCAAGTCTTATGTTTCCTGACCCGTTGGCTGTAATGTTTCCCATATTCGATGGCAAATGGATATTTACCCTTGCGTCTTGCGTGACGTCAGCATTTAAGTTCAATGTAAACTTTTTATCTTTTTTCTTTTCTTCAACAACCTGTGAAAGCGTATCATTTTCAACACCATCTTTCATAAAAATTATAAAATTATCATTGATTGATGAAGTACTTGCCAACCTAATGTCCAATACAGTTCCTGGCATTGTATATGCATTGATATTCATAACAATGTCATCCAGTGGACCATCAATATTAAGGTCACCGCTAGCGATAACCGAACCATAGAAAGAAGAATTGTCATCGCCGAGCATATTCATTCCTATAAAATTATCCAAAGTCGCATCTACATCAAATGTGAAGTTCTTAAGATAATCATGCGTCACGACACCTCTTGCAACTGCAATATTATCAAGAGTATCTATCAAGATAATATCATTTAAATCTATTCTATTTTCAGTAAACTTTATAAAACGATTTGGAGTATTATCTTCGTAACCGGACTTATTAACAGCATAATATGTGTTAAGATAATCGATATGACAAGCTGCATCATTGAGTTCTGCATTACCGATTATGACCGGCTTTTTCAAAGAACCAACCAATTTCAAATCCCCATCAAGTTCTCCAGAAACACGGCTTAAAACTCCTTTAGTGAATGAATTCACCACAGAGATATCTATGTCATTCAAATCAAGGTCAAAGTCAATATTATCGTTTCTGGAAGTATAATACTTACCGACCAATGAGAGCACCTTCTCATTAGATCCTAATCTAACAACCTCTGTATCAATAAATATAGATGTATCAGGAGCATTCCAGTTTGCATCCACATAAGCATTTCCGATGACATGCTTATTAACACATAAATTCTCAACATCCAGATTTGAGAACAATGTGAACTTATCCGACAAGCCAGACACTTTGACAACACCATCAATAATTCCATCCACATCTATGCCCCTGCTTGATGTCAGCAGATCGAAGTTCGAAACATCCAATTTGTCAAAGTTCACATACAGCGTATCCCTACTTGTCTTAGGGAAATACCCATTGACACTCAGCGACTGATTACCCGAATAGATATCGAATTCATTGATGAAGATCTTATTCTTCTTAAAATCAACATAGCATGTTGGCGACAAGGTCCATACTGTATCATTCACAACTACGTCAGACGCCGAAACTTGCAACCGTCCTCCGCCTTTATTAAGGACATAAGATGCATCTATCACACCTTTATTTCTATCTTCAATAATATCATCATCCCAAGCCACATTCAGCAACAGACTGTCATTATGTGCGTCTACAAGGAATGCCATATTCTCCATCGAGAGTTTAATAGGATTCGACTCTGTTTCCTCTTTTATAACAAACTCTCTCACACGAACATTTGCAGTGGTTTTATTGTCATCTGTCTTATTCTTCAAATAAACATTATTGAATATCAAATTATTATACATCAACCTCTCCGACTCTATCGTTGTGTATAACTGATATTTATTAGAAGTATATGTCGCTGTAAGATTGGTATTGTCACTTATTTTAAGCTGAGGCACGAACAAACGCGACAAGGTTTCTGTATTTTTAAACATCATATTAACATAAAAGTCCTGAGTGCTGTCTTCCAATCTCACACCCTTATCGGCCCATTTGTTAACATGAAAATGATTCATAACATAATTCTTGAACGAATTTGTTATGCTTGCAAAATTAACGATACCTCTCAAGTCAACGTCAAAGAAATCCGATGTCACATTAACATCCTTTGAGTCAAAATAATTCTCTGTCAGCACTATATCCAAACTATCCATAAAGTAACTGCCACGACTATCAACATACGTTGTTTTATCAAAGGATATAGAACCATACATTTCATCCAGCTTAACGCCTTTCAGATTCGCTTTAACACTTGTTGTCAGCAAACTCTTCTTATCATAGTCAAGAAGATGCAATTTAAACAGATTCGCATCTCCGACATCCACATTCACATCATAAGAAAGTTCATCTCCTGAAATATCCAACATTCCATCAAAGTCCAACTGCAACATATTAGATTTAAGATCTGTAGATGCTGTAAACCTTTGGTTTTCCAGATTTCCCAACACTGAAAAATCATAAAACTCCACACCCATCAAGTTCAATTTATCTACGTCAAGAACTATTTCAAGATCTGCATCTTGTTTTGTCAAACCTTCACCATGCAAGTCAGACAACATTGTAATAGTCAAATCTTTTTCAGAACCTATTATATCCTTAACATTCAATTTATTAGTATGAAGTTTCAGGAAATAATATGGCGTTGGAACTATCTTCAAGTCATTATTCAAAGCCCCATTAAGGTAAATGTTACCAAGATTTGTATGAAGATTGAATGTTGTATTGAAATTATTATGGAAGCCATAAAAGTCACCAGACAGCACAGCGTTTTTAAGAGATGACAATTTTTCCGGCAGCGGAATCTTTCCCGTTGGCGTTGGTATAGCAAATTCCGCAATATCCTGATATGTAAAGTTCATCTTTTTGACATTACCAACTATATGTGTCTCAAAGAAGTTAGGCAGGCCCTTCATCTTGATAGTACCTTCAAAATTAGTACTATCCTTGAACGAAAAATTAAAATTATTTGCGGTAAAGTCCCTAACAAATCCCGTCACCAATCCTCCTATTTGCAAAGTGTCAGGCATCTTCGCCATTGTAGGAGAAAAATACTTCAAATCACTAAGCGTCAGCTGAGACGGTCTTATATTAGCCACAATCATTACAGAATCAACAAATTTCCTGAAGCTTCTATAGTCTTTATACAAAAACTGCAGATCCAGATTCAATGACGTCGCATGAGCTTCAAGATTAAGGTTCTTGAAATCAAAACCTTGAGATGATATTGTAAATAAAGACCTGGAACTAAATTTATCTATATCAAAACCGCATTTATCCATTCCCGAAAGCATATCAATATAGCCCTTAACGACTTTGCCATCAAAGGACAAACTCCTGATGGACATATTGACACTATCAATATCAAGATGAGCATAATCCATACTTCTCTTTTCAGGTTTATCCTTGTTTTGATTCCATATCACCACATGACCATCACGCAACTTAAACTCATCAAGATAAATTGTCTTAAATTCTTTATTCTTTTCTTTTTTCCCTGAAGGTGCAAACATTTCGGAAACATTCATCATATCATCGCCTTCATATTTGACAATATTTACAAGAAGATCTTCCACTTCAAGATTTCTAAGCCTAAACTCTTTAGCTATATCCCTAATAGACAATCTGGCATTAAGTTTCCCGACATAAAACATTGGATTATGTTTCTTGTCGTTAAACTGTACCTCTTCAGCATATATTCTAAAGTTAGGCTTTATGTAAAATGTCTTGATTTTAACTTCGGTTTCAAATTGGTCAGAAAGGACTCCTGCGGCTGTACGAGCGAGCATACTCTGGACATTTACGTCGAGAATTACGACGTATATACTCGCAAACAGAGCAAAAATTATCGCAATGATAATTAAAATGCTATGTATAATTGTTTTCTTCGTATTTTTGCCCTTTCTTTTAACGCTTATGAATGAATATATTTTAGCCATTGAATCGTCATGCGACGACACCTCCGCAGCAGTGCTTAGAGGTACAACAGTCTTATCTAACATAATTGCTAACCAAGAAGTTCATCGCCAATATGGAGGTGTCATCCCTGAGTTAGCTTCACGCGCTCATCAACAAAATATCATACCTGTTGTAGACGCCGCTTTAAAACACGCAAATATAACAAAAAATCAGTTATCTGCAATAGCTTTTACACGTGGTCCGGGACTTTTAGGTTCACTTTTAGTAGGAACCTCATTCTCAAAGGCTTTCGCTTTATCTATGGACATTCCATTGATTGAAGTAAACCACACAAACGGACACATAATGGCCTTGTTTGCACAGGAGGAAAATGAAACCACCAAGGTACCGGAATTCCCATTTTTATGCCTTGCCGTTTCTGGCGGTCACACCCAAATCATAAAAGTAAACGATTATTTCGATTTGGAAATAATAGGCAAAACCATCGACGATGCAGCAGGTGAAGCTTTCGACAAAATAGCAAAGATTATGGGGCTTCCTTATCCTGGAGGTCCTATCATCGACAGATTAGCCAAAGAAGGAAACCCTAACGCATTCTCTTTCAGCAAAGCGAACATCGCTGGATTAAACTACAGTTTCAGTGGTTTAAAGACCAGCTTCCTTTATTTCTTACGCGACAGACTGAAAGAAGACAAAGACTTCGTGGAGAAAAACAAAGCTGACTTATGCGCTTCTATACAACGAGAAATCATTGAGACTCTGATGAAGAAACTTGTCAAGGCTTCAAAAGAAACAGGCATCAAACAAGTGGCTATAGCAGGAGGCGTTTCAGCAAACTCTGGTCTTCAAAAAGCCATGTATGACAACGGCAAACGCTACGGTTGGGAAGTGTTTATACCAAAATTCAAATTCAGCACAGACAACGCTGCCATGATCGGCATCGCAGGTTATTTCAAATATAAAAACGGAATGTTCGCAAGTCAAGACCAAACACCTTACGCAAGAACAACAACTCAAAAATAATTACGATGGATTGGAAATCATTGCTTTCAGCACAGAGAGAACACAGCGACTACAAGAAAAGCGACATCAGAAACGCTTTTCAACGCGACTACGACAGAATTATCTTCTCAAACATATTCCGTCGATTACAAAACAAAACTCAAGTATTCCCTCTGCCTGGAAGCAAGATGGTCCACAATCGTCTGACTCACAGCCTAGAAGTTGCAAGCGTAGGTCGTTCGATAGCAAAAATAGTATCAAAAGGACTATGCGACAAATATGGCAACGACATACTTAATGAAATTTACGACATCGACACCATCGTATCTGCGGCATGTCTTGCACACGACCTTGGCAACCCTCCTTTCGGACATTCTGGAGAAGAAACAATAAGCAGCTATTTCAAAGAAGGAAATGGTAAAAATCTCGAAAGTCAAATACCAGAGTATCAATGGTCCGACTTGGTTTCTTTCGAAGGTAACGCCAATGCATTCAGGCAGCTGACTCATCAATTTGCAGGAAGAAGACAAGGAGGCATGTCGTTGACATACGCCACACTGGCAACTCTTATAAAATACCCCTACCCTTCATTCAACAAAAAAGGCAAAAAGAAATACAACATCTTCCACTCAGAAATAGATACTTTCAAAAAAGTTATGGAAGGTTGCGGAATCGTTTGCCTCGATGAAGAAAGCCTGGCATACGCACGCCATCCGCTTTCATATATGATGGAAGCCGCCGATGACATCTGCTATCTCATCCTCGATATGGAAGACGCTCATAAAAGAGGCATAGTGCCAACGGAAACAATAGACCATTTTTTCACATCATTCTTCAGAGAAAACGAAACATGGTTCTTCAACAGAAAAGATTCCATTTACGAGACAGTCACCGACAATAACGAGAGAATGTCATTCCTAAGAGCAACTGCGATAAACAAATTAGTTGACTGTGTATCAACAGTGTTTATAGACAATTACGAAACCATTATGGAAGGCTCTTTCAAAAACAGTCTTGTTCATCATCTCCCTGCATTTGAAAACGACGCTCTTGAGAAGTGTAGAATATTTTCTTTGAAAAACATATACAAACACCCTTCTGTAGTTAAAGTCGAGCTGACCGGTTTTAACGTCATCGGAGAATTGCTTGACGAATTCGTACAAGCCGCAGTACATCCCGAAAAGACTTACAACAAAAAACTTTTGTCCATAATACCTGAACAATTCAAGAACAACAAAGAAGATATGTATTCCCGCATACAGGTCGTTTTGGATTACATCTCAAATATGACGGATCTTTATGCTGTTCAACTATATAAAGATCTAAAAGGTGTGTGATATTTATAAAGCAATTATAATTTTGACTGAAATGAAGAGTTTTTTTCTGCTAACATTTTTACCAATTATTTTAGGAGCATTTATTGTATCCTGTTCAAAAATCAACATATATTCGCAAGCGGAAACACCTTATCATTATGGTATCTTGAAAGACATCAACGACACCATTACAACACACCCAGAAGAAGCTCTGAAATTGTTAAACAGCATCGACAAACCAATTATAGACAATGATTTCTCGGAGCATGAATACCATGAATACCAAATACTTTTATCAGAAGCCAACTACAAAAACTTTTACAATCAAAGCAACCACAACGAAGTCATAAATGCAAGCAATTACTTCGATAGTCTAAACTCACTATATCCACAGAACACAGAAATCACATTCCTATATTCAAAATCGCTCTATTATAAGGCTGTTGGTTTTGAAGAATTAGAAAACACAAAAGACGCTTTTAAAAGTTATCTCAAATCACTCGAACTATTAGAAGATATAAATATAAACAAAAAGAAAATCAACAAGAAATCAGCTGACGAGATACACCATTTCAAAGCATTGATTTACACTCGCCTCGGCGACCTTCTTTATTGGCATGATGTTTACGATGAAGCTATAGAATGTATTACAAACGCCAACACTTTATTTTATTTAGAAAACAATCAAAATGCCCTATCTAGAAACAACATCATTCTAGCCGTAATTTACGGTTTAAACTTCAACCACGACAAAGCACTACACCACCTATCCATAGCAGACTCAATATTGGAAATCAACAATGTAGAAGGATCTTTAAAAAATGACATCGAAAGAATCAAAGCTTCAGTAATGTACAATATCGGTTATAAAGAAGAAGCTTTCAACTCAGTCCTAAAACAATACAAGACCCTCGACGATCCAAAGCAGATCATGGAATCCGCTGGCGTATTAGGCGATATGTATTACAGCAAAAAAGTCTACGACTCTGCTATATATTATTATGAGAAATACTTTCCAGACAACAAGTTCTCAAAGATAAACGCCGCCAACAATATTATTGAAATCAGCATCATAACCGGTAACAATGAACTCATCACAAAATACGCGCCTTCTTTGGCTGAGGAAACCAATAAAGAAATAATGCTGTCTTCAATAAAAACAGAACTCACATCACTATACCATAAATACAGCATCACAAAGAGTACAAACATCCTCTACAACACTATCTTTAAGCATTTAATCATATTGTCTATAACAACAATCGCCATTTTCATTTTAGGATTAAATGCAATAAAATTAAGAAAGAGAAAATACAACAAAGAAATATCTGAAAAAAGCAATTATATAAACTCATTACAAAAGAAAATCGAAAAGACTTCATCTGAAAACAAACATATAAAATTGCAGATCAAAAATCTTGAAGACGAAATACTCGACATCAAAAAGAAAAACAGACTTGATTATGTGTCATTCGAACAGAAAATTGATTCAATAAAAGAACAGCCAATCTATAAAAAGCTTTACGACATAAGCATAAATAACAACATCAAGACAAACACATTATACCCTGATTTAGAATTAAATGATTTTGAACAAAAAGAATTGATAGAACTGTTCAATTCAACTTTAGACAATGGTTTCAACAAAATAATCTCAGAATACAAAGGATTAAAATACCACGACCTATTATATTTCTGTCTTTACATCATCGGCTTTGACGAAAAGCATATATCCGCAGTAACAGGAAAGACATATAACGCCGTATGGAATAGGACCAAGAAAATACAGGAAATTCTTGGAAGCGATAAGAATATCAAAGATATAATTAAGGATAAGCTAGTTACGCAAAACTAACGTCCTCTTTAATGTTCGTAACTATCAGCAATAATAGTTAATCGTTAATTTTGGAATAAATCCGTTTAAGTCCGTTAATATGTTTGTCTATAGAAAATATCTGTCTTGTCTCCTCTTTAACCACTTGAGAAATCATTTTATAATCCTCTAGATTCAACAGCACCTCTCTTGACTTCATTGCGAAATCAAGATCATTATTATCTTCATACAGCATAGCGTATTTTCCATTATGCGTGATTTCTTTTATCATATCACAATCATTAACAACGACATTTACGCCAGATGCCATCGCCTCTATAACAGGAATCGCAATAGTTTCCCTGCCAGAGCTGTATACAAAAAGATCGAGCTGACTCAAAACATTAGCGTCATCAACCCTCTTGCCCATAAATGTTATATAATTATCCAAGCCTTGGAGTATATAATAATATCTACACGCATTATAATTTGAATCATACTCATCGACCTGATCGCCAGCAACAACACAAGTGAAATTTCTTCCAGTTCTTCGAAGTTTCTTAACCATTTTAAATACACTCATCATATCACGCTGAGGTGTAAAGTCGCCCATTGTAGCAATCAAATACCTAAGATCATCAATAAAGAACTCATCTCTGACAGACTTATACTCAAAATCATCAAACCTTTTAAAACAAAAGGCATGATATAATTTTGAACATTGCTCTGATGAGAGATTAAAAGAATTTGTAAGATAATTTTTATGAGACTCAGATTGAAGCACGATATGATCAAGCTTCTTTAATATGGTTTTATAAATATGGTTCTTGATACCCTTAAGATCATCATGGTAATAATAATCAGAGAATACCACCTTAACATTCATTCCCTTAACCATTTTAAAGACCAAATAAGCATCGATATAATCATAAACATGAATTATATCTATCATATTCTCTTTAATGAATCTTCTAAACTTAAATAAATTAATCAGAATATTACCCGAAGTATGCAAGCATGGATAGTCAAAGAATTTAAAATCCGTTTTTTTTACATTTAATGAAATATCAAGTATCAGATTGTTTATCTCGTATCGATATGGGATTGTATGTAAGAAAGTGACTCGCATAATAAAAAAAATCCAGTTGTTAACCGGATTGCCTGTGCCCATGAGAAGACTCGAACTTCCAAGAGCTTAAGCTCACTACACCCTGAATGTAGCGTGTTTACCAATTTCACCACATGGGCTTTAAGCTTTTGGTATTGTGCCCAGGACAAGAGTCGAACTTGCACGACGCATTCGTCACCACCCCCTCAAAGTGGCGTGTCTACCAATTTCACCACCTGGGCTTCAAAAACATTGCAAAGATACGCTTTTTTTCATTCCGCGCAACACTTTTGCAATATTTTTTTTATTTTTTTTGAATATTTTTTATAACACCTTAATACTTAATAAGTTTACCCATCTGACTAAATTCTCCACCAATAACATTGATAAAATATGTTCCTCCTTTAAGATCTGACAAGAACGCGTTCGCACCCATCACGCCATCATTATGATTATCAGAATTATACAATATCTTACCCATCATATCATAAACTAAAACAGTGACTTTTTCATGGTTATTCAGCTTCAATTCCACAACTCCGTTTGATGGGTTTGGAAACACTGAAAACAGAGATTTTTCGTCAAAAATATCACAATCTTCCAAATTTAGCATGCCCAATGCCCTTCCAAAGTCAGGAATTCCGTATCCATATTCATTATTTGGAGTCGAGAAATTATCCGCTGATTTTATCACAGTCTCTCTTATTTTACGCTCTGAAAAATCTTTTTTTGCTTGCCAGTAACATGCAATCATACCTGCCACCGATGGTGCTGCGAATGATGTTCCATTACCTTCATAAAAATTGTTTCCTGGAGAAGCCACAGTAACAGCATAAGCAAAAGCCATCACATCTGGTTTAATTCTGCCATCATAAGTCGGTCCGATAGAACTAAAACTAGTTTTTTCACCATCTGCCTTCACGCCTCCTACTGTCAGCACATTTCTTCCATCACCAGGTGCTCCGACATAAGGAAACTTTGTATCGCCCTCATTACCCGCTGCGGCAACACACAATATACCTCTTGAACTCGCAATTTCAGAACCTATTGTAATAACGCAAGTCTCACCATCAAAATCACTATAAGCATGCGAGGATTCTGGATCATCAAAGCCAATATATCCTAATGATGTGCTGATCATATCAATACCCAAACTATCCATATACTCCGCAGCTGAAACCCAATTGTACTCCTCAATGACATTCTCACTATTTACATTCTCAGTTCTGCATAAAAAATATGAAGCCTTCGGCGCTGTTCCTACATATATATTAGGTATATATCCGGCCATCAAACCAAGGCAAGCCGTTCCATGATGATGATCGGAATATACGATACCATTTTTATATACAAAATCACGAGTTCCGAGAAGACGATTCTCGTCTCTCATATTTTGGAATGCATCATGGAAATCTGCACCTTCATAACCGCTGTCACAAATGCCAATCCATATTCCCTCCCCTTGGTACCCCATTTCATGCAAAGACACACCATTCAAAAGTTCTATCTGAGTCGCAGCGCTTCCATAATGACCACGCAATGCTTCAACAGCAACAGTGCTTTCAACATTTATTTCATTCAAAAAACTCTCCTGCTTCAGCATCTGCTTCAAAGGTTCATCTTGTAACGCTCGAGTCTTTTTGACAAAAGGCAAATTTTC
Source organism: Bacteroidales bacterium (assembly GCA_017549605.1). Taxonomy (GTDB): domain Bacteria; phylum Bacteroidota; class Bacteroidia; order Bacteroidales; family F082; genus Limimorpha. Next base: position 6,690 of record JAFYUH010000167.1, on the reverse strand, counting down.
AATAGTTTTTAATACAGATACATCATAAGTCTCAATCGTCACTCCATTAAGCCACTTTGAAGGGTGCAAAATTGTAGCACCTGCATTTTTCACGGCCTCAATATATGAAGGGTTAACAGGAATATCCTTCTCATCCAGAGCCACTCCATATTTTTCACGCCTCTGTATCGAACGCTCACTCAAAAACTCTTCTGGTCTCTCAATAGAATACGGTGTATTGTTCTTGTCCGTAAATTGAACCCAGTATTTATCAGGAGCCACCTGAGCGTTAGAACTTACTACACCAATAATTAATAATGTTATAAGCACCAATAATTTTCTCATAATAAACAATTTTATTTTTCCGCAAATTTACAATCTTTACCTCAACCAATTAAATAATATTTTTCTTTTTAACAACAATTAACAAACAACATATTTTCTTAATTTTGCAAAAAATATTTGAGATGAGAATTGACATTATCACAATCTTTCCAGAAATGTTCGAAGGACCTTTTACAGAATCTATTATTAAAAGGGCCATTCAAAAAGGACATGTTGAAATTCATTTGCACAACTTAAGAGATTATAGCACCGACAAACACAAACGCGTCGATGACTATGCATTTTCATCCGGAGCTGGAATGGTAATGATGATCGAACCTGTTGACAACTGCATCAGCAAATTAAAGTCAGAAAGAGAATACGATGAAGTTATATATATGAGTCCCGACGGCGAATTGTTAACACAGCCTCTCGCCAACCAAATGTCATTATATAATAACATCATCATTTTATGCGGACATTATAAAGGCATTGACGAACGTATACGCGAACATCTCATCACAAAAGAAATCTCCATAGGCAACTACGTCTTATCAGGTGGAGAACTCGGAGCTGCTGTTTTAACAGACAGCTTGGTGCGTCTTATTCCTGGCGTTTTGAGCGACGAAACTTCCGCTTTAAGCGACTCTTTTCAGAGCGGATTAGTGTCACCACCAGTCTATACAAGACCTAGGGAATACAAAGGCTGGAACGTACCTGAAGTTTTACTTTCCGGTAACGACATGATTATCAATGAATGGAAATTAAACCAAGCCATTCAAAGAACCAAAGAAAGACGACCTGAAATGTACGAAATATTGAAAAAAAATAATTCAAACAATTTGTAATTTGTATGCAAAAAGTTTGTATATTTGCACACTTTTTTACGGATAGAAATAAAGAACAAAAATTATATAATTATATCAGAAATGAAGAACGCGTTAATTCAATTTGTTGAAGATCAAGTACAAGTTAAGGATTTTCCACAGTTTAAAGCTGGTGACACAATCACTGTAACTTACAAAATCGTTGAAGGTAATAAAGAACGTTTACAAAAATTCCAAGGCGTAGTTTTACAACGCGCTAGCGAAGGTTCACATGCAACTTTCACAGTTAGAAAGATTTCAGGTAACGTTGGTGTAGAAAGAATTTTCCCTATCTCTTCTCCTATGATTGAAAGCATCGAAAAGAATAAAGAAGGTGCAGTTAGAAGAGCTCGTATCTACTACCTCAGAGGTTTACGTGGTAAAAAAGCTCGTATTAAAGAAGCAACTCGCAAGAGCAAATAATAATTCTTTAACGATAAAAAAACAGCGTGAAATTCACGCTGTTTTTTTTTATGACCTCTGTCTTACAACTTCAAAACAAACAACACCTGTTGCAACAGAAACATTCAATGAATCAATATCCCCTGGCATAGGAATCAAAAGATGCTCGTCAGAACGTTTCAAATAGGCTTCACTAATACCATCTTCTTCCGAACCCATCATAATAGCCAGCGGAACCTTCATATCTGACTCCCAAATATTCTTACGACCTTTTTCTGAAATAGAAACGACCTTAACGCCACTACTCTTCAAAAAGTCTATCGTATCTTTAATATTATCAACACGGCAAACATTGATATTTGACAAAGCGCCAGCTGAAGTCTTCATTGCATCACCATTTATCAATGCAGAACCACGAGATGGAATAACTATAGCGTCAACACCTGCAGCGTAACAAGTACGAGCAATAGCACCAAAGTTACGCACATCAGTAACTCTATCCAAGATAACTATAAAAGGCATTCTTCCTTCATCATAAACCATAGGAACCACTTCCTCTATCAACTGATAAGAAATCGGACATACAAAAGCGACAATGCCTTGATGGTTCTTCCTTGTCAATCTATTCAACTTCTCCAATGGAACATATTGAACTGTAACATTATGCGTACGAGCATAGTGAACTATTTCCGAAATTTGAGGAGAACGCAAACCCGTTTGTACAAAAATTTTCTCTATTTCCTTCTCCGCCTTAATCAATTCCTCCACCGGATGAACGCCAAAAAACATATTATTATCCATATACCTTATATTATTAATTTCAAACGTACAAAAATAATAATTAAAACTTATTTTTCCCAACAAAAACAACAACTCATTAAAAAGTTTTTACTAACTTGCAAAACGATTTCGCATATACACTAACACATTAATAATATTATTATGAAAAAATTATTACTAGCATTAAGCATCATGTTTGCAGCATCTCAAATGACATTTGCACAAGACGCTGAAAAAAATTGGAACCATGGCGGATTTGTTGGATTTAACATTTCTCAAAGCCATTTCTCAAACTGGACTTCAGGCGGACAAGACAATGTCAACGGTCTTGGAACATTCAAGTACAACATGAGTTATTTAAACGGTAAGTCAAAATGGGACAACACTTTAGATTTAGCATTAGGTTACAGTTACTTTGATCTTGACAAGAAACCATTAAAGACTGACGACCGTATAAACTTCAGTTCTTTATATGGTTACGATGTTGTCAAAGATGAATTATTCGTTACAGCAAACCTTAATTTCCAATCACAGTTTGCAAACGGATACGACTACAAAAACGACAGTACCAATAGAATTTCAGCATTCCTCGCTCCTGCATATCTCACAGTAGGTCTTGGTGCTCAGTACACTCCAGCCAAATGGTTTTCATTGAACCTCGCTCCTGCTTCTGGCAGATTAACAATCGTCAATGATCAAACATTAGCTGATGCTGGCGCATTCGGCGTCAAAGCCGCTTTGATAGACCCTGAAACAGGCGAAATGTTGGAACACGGAAGCAAATTCCGTATGGAACTTGGTGCACAATTAACTGCAAACGTCAGTTACGAAATATTCAAGAATGTCACATTCACCTCAAGACTCATTGTTTTCTACGACTATATGCAAACAAGAGATTTGAATGCTTTAGGTAATAAATATGGCTGCCGTCTCGACTTTGACTGGGACAACGCTTTGGTTATGAAAGTCAACGATTGGTTAAACTGCAACGTAACAGCACGTTTGGTTTATGACGAAGACATCAAACCTATTGAAGGCGAATCATTCTTGCAATTCAAAGAAGTCTTAAGCGTAGGTCTCTCATACAGAATTCCTTGATCATGACTAGAATCGGCTTGTTATCAGACACACACGGTTGGGTAAATCCAAACATATACGAGTTTTTCAAAGACTGCCATGAGATTTGGCATGCCGGCGATATTGGCAACGATGACGTTGCAATAGAACTTGCCGCTTTCAAAAAACTCAGAGCTGTCTTCGGCAACATCGACGGTTGGGAGATCAGAACCGATTTTCCTCAGTTTCAAATCTTCAACATAGAGAAAATCAAAGTCGTGATGACACATATAGGAGGTTATCCAAACGCTTACGCTCCTGGCATCAAGCAGCTGCTTTTAGAAGAGAAACCGGACATTTTCATCAGCGGGCATTCTCATATCCTTAAAGTCATGCGCGACCAACAACTAGGATTATTACACCTCAACCCTGGAGCAGCAGGCCTGAAAGGATTCCACAAAAAAGTCACAATGCTAAGATTCCAAATAGATGGCAAGGAAATAAGCAATATGGAAATTTACGATGCCGACAAATACTAACAAAAAAAGCTGCAATCGCAGCTTTTTTTATCACTTCAAATCTCTTAACGCAAACGGTCGACAGACTTTATCAACTCTATATCTTTTTTTATCCATCTCATTGCCAAAATAGACAACACCATATTTATCAATGGGATATATGTTCCAAATAGATATGTTACGGTCTCTGCAGACAAGTCTGCTTGAACTTTGTTAACGTAAAACAAGAATACCAATCCGCATAGCATTGCATTAAGCAACACATTTAAAGATGATAATTTCAACTGGAACTCTCTCTTCTTATACATAAATATAGTTACAAAAGGAACTATTACCATCAATATTGCCAAAACCAAAAGAAACAATGCGTTAGTATGATTCTCAACGCCAAATACCGACAATTTTACCATTTCATCACCAACAGTAAAAGATGCTATTGGAGTAAAAAACAAAACGCCTGCAAAAACAGCCGCAAAAAACAAAAATACAGTTTGAATTCGTTGTATCATAATATTAGATTTTATTATTATTTTCTGCAAATATAACGATTAGATCCTAACGAAATTATTTTTTTAAAAAATATTTAAAGCCTTTGACTTTTCAATATTTTTATATATCTTTGCAAGACATTTGAACAAACATCTATCGTTGTTGTTATTAACAAGTGAGATAATTCTATCTCATGTATTTCAAAATAAAATTCTATGTACGACATTTACGGACTAAACGAAAAATCGTTAGTTGAACTAAAAGAAATTGCACTTAAGTTAGGAATTGAAAATATCAATGTTCCTAAAGAAGAACTTGTCTATAGTATTATTGATCATCAAGCTGTTCATCCTGATATTATTAAAGAAGTTAAAAGTAACGACAATAAAAACGTCGCCGCTGATAAACCTAAAAGAGGTAGAAAAGTAGCCACATCTCGTCCTGACAAAAAAGAAAATGCAGAACTTCTTGCTGAAGCAAAAGAAGCCAAAGAGACCGAGAAGAAGAGCGAATCTACTGATAACCAAGATAGCAGTCATTCGTCTGAAGCAAAACCTAAACGTGAAAAACGACCTAGAATAGGCAAAAGAACAGATGTTGTCAAAACAACAATCAACAATAATGATGAACAAAACAATGTTCAACATGTTTCATTCGGCAAAAAAGAAAACGCTGAAACTAAAGATACTAACATCACTACAAGCGAAACTATAACAAATGTAGAAACTGTTGCTGTCGTTGAAGAAAAAGCAGAGGTTTACGAAACAAAAAGAAACAAACCTGGCAGAAAGAAAAAAGATTCACGCAAAGACATTGAAGCAGTCAATACATCAAACGAAGTTATTGAAGCTGTTGATGCAAGCAGTACTACTGTTGAAATAACAGAAAGCACTGATACAGAAAACATCAATAAAAACGAGAAAAACGAAAAGGCTGAATCCGAAAGAATCAATCATCAAAAGAAAGAAGAAATCATTTCCGAATTTGATGCTGTTGTAAATGCTGAAGGCGTATTGGAAATAATGCCAGACGGTTATGGATTCTTGCGCTCATCTGACTACAATTACCTCAACTCACCAGATGACGTTTACGTTTCTCAATCACAGATAAAATTATTCGGTCTTAAGACTGGAGATAGCATACAAGGTGTAATACGTCCTCCAAAATCTGGAGAAAAGTACTTCCCACTTATCAAGGTTAATAAAATCAACGGATTAACACCTGAACAAGTCAGAGATCGTATTCCATTCGATTTCCTTACACCATTATTCCCAACAGAAAAGTTCAACCTCACTGGTCATAAAGGCAGCTCTGTATCTACCAGAATCATGGACCTCTTCGCTCCTATAGGCAAAGGTCAGCGTGGTTTGATCGTTGCTCAACCAAAAACTGGTAAAACTGTATTGCTTAAAGAAGTTGCTAACGCAATCGCAGCAAATCACCCAGAGGTATACCTTATTATATTATTAATCGACGAACGTCCTGAAGAAGTTACTGATATGGCTCGCAGCGTAAATGCTGAAGTCATTTCTTCAACATTCGACGAACCTGCAGAGAAACATGTTAAGATTGCAAACATCGTTTTAGAAAAAGCAAAACGTTTGACAGAATGTGGACACGATGTTGTCATCCTCCTCGACTCTATCACACGTTTGGCACGTGCTTTCAACACAGTGTCACCAGCATCAGGAAAAGTTCTCTCTGGTGGTGTGGAAGCCAATGCACTTCAAAAACCAAAACGTTTCTTCGGTGCAGCGCGTAATATAGAAAACGGCGGTTCTCTCACAATCCTCGCTACTGCATTGATTGACACTGGCTCTAAGATGGATGAAGTTATCTTCGAAGAATTCAAAGGTACAGGTAATATGGAACTACAACTCGATCGTCGTCTTTCTAACAAACGCATCTACCCTGCTATCGACATCGTTGCTTCCGGTACACGTCGCGATGACTTACTCGTTGACGAACGTACATTGGCAAGAGTTTGGGCTCTCAGAAATCACTTCGCCGATATGACACCTGTAGAAGCAATGGAATTCCTCAAAGACAGAATCAGCAAGACTCATTCGAACGATGAATTCTTAGCAACAATTGACAAATAATAGATTTATATCACAATAAAAAAAGACGCATTATGATCTGACCCCAAAAAGTTGGACGGATTAATAAAACAGTTTACGTATAAAGAGTTCGGTATTGCACCGGACTCTTTCCTTTTAATTTAAGTTTGATTCGATCGTTGTTATAATAATGAATGTATTTCTTTAATTGTCTTT
>JAFYUH010000166.1 GCA_017549605.1 Bacteroidales bacterium | reverse complement strand
ACATCTTCCATAGGCGTAAGCATATTGACAAATTCAATGTCTATGTTTTCATCTATATTAAGTTCTTCATCTTGAGGATAATTCATAATCTCACATAATCTTATCTTCGCGAGAGCGAGATTATTCTGCTGTTCAGTGAGAAGATAGTCGTAGTTAGCTTCCTGCGACTCAACCTCTGCCACTTCCGCTGCGCTCTTACGTCCAATTTCATAAAGTTTCTTAATTTCTTTTAACATAAGACGAGAGTCTTCCAGTTGCTTGGCAGCTATTTCTGTAGTACCTATATAATATAATACGTCAATATAAGCTTTCATGGTCTGCATCGCGATTTCGTCACGAGACAATTGCAATTCGTTGACGCCACGTTCGCGAGCCACCTTAGCGGCACGTACCGTATTCACGCCTTGAAGTCCGGCGAATAAAGGCATAGAACCAGATATTCCGTATGAGTTACTGAATGTTGAGACATTGGTATAATTATTTGTCTCCGGGTCGATGGAGCGACCGAAGTTTGTCGCACCAGAAACGCTTGCCGACAAGGAAGGGAAAAGAGAAGCCACCGAGGAATTATAATCCTGCTGAGCGTCATCGAGAGCGTTTATTTTCTTGCCTACCGAAGTGGAATGTTCCACCGCGTATGCCATGCAGTCGTCCAAAGTCATAGGCAGCGACTGCGCGACAAGCGGAAGTGTCAAAAAATTTAACACTACATAAATGAAAATCGTTCTTATAATACTTTGGCTCTTGGCTGTTGAACTTTGAATTTTATATTCTTTATGACTTATTATTAAATTGTGGACAATGTCTGTTGTCCGTTGTCTGTTGTCTGTTGTCCTTATAATCATCATCTCTTTAACATTTTACGTTTTATAACGTGCCAAAGAAATGCCAAAATCATGATTTGTTAATTATCAACGGATTATGATTTTATCTTTTAAATATGATGTAAAAAAATTAGACAGAGAGTGTAAAAAAATTAGGAATTAGGAGTTTTTTGAATTGAAAACTGAAAACTGAAAGTTAATTTTCAATTTTCCACTTTCAGTTTTCAACTCCGACTGCGTTAGGGATTGGAGCGGCATCCTTTGCGAGCAAATCGGGAACGAGTTTCGGGGACGGGAACGAGGTCACTGAGCCTGTCGAAGTGCCGAGGTCTGATTTTGGGAAGCGAGACGGAAACATGGCGAGCAAAGATATAGCGGAAAGCCCGACGGCGGAGCGAAGCGGAGCCGGAACGCCCAGATTAGCTATTAGCTATCAGCAGTTAGCGGTCAGAGTTCTTAGTTCAACAGCCTTAGTTCAAAATTTTAATTTTTTCCATTGTTTTTTCAATAATTTTATTTTAAATTTGCGATACAAGTTTTAGACACATTAAATGTGTCCCTACAATACAAACTACACGCACTAAAACAACTTTAAACCTTAATCCTTAAACCATTAACAATTAACTATAACAAATATCATGGAAATTTGGCATTATTGGGTCATCGCAGCCCTTTTATTCTTCATCATTGAAATCTGCACTAGCGGTTTCGCAATAGCATGTTTGTCAGTAGGATGTTTATTTTCAGCAGTAGGTTCAGCATTCGAGTTGTCAATCTCATGGCAAGTCGGATTGTTTGCGATAGGAACCTTCCTCGCGTTCATCTTCATCCGTCCTTTCGTGTTGAAACTCATGGGCAAGAAATCTAAAACCACCGTAACGACAAACATGGACAACCTCATCGGTCGCAAGGCAGTTGTCACAGAAAGAATCGAGAAAGACGGATACGGCCGCGTCAAGATCGACGGCGACGACTGGAAAGCGCGTCTCGAAGACGACGGAGAGGCCGAAGTCGGAGAAAAAGTGACAATATTATCAAACGAAAGCATTATATTAACAGTTAAAAAATAATTACTATGGGCTCATTAATAATTTTTGGCATCATTGCATTCATTGTCATCATTTTTGCATTGAATGGTTTAAAAGTCGTTCCTCAATCAGAGACAAAAGTCATTGAACGATTAGGCAAGTTTCACGGCGTGCTTCCAGCTGGTCTTAACATCATCTGGCCAATCATCGACCGTCCTAAAATGATAGCAGTCAGAGACCAAAGAGGCAGATCTTACATGACAAGCTGCATCGACCTCAGAGAGCAAGTCTATGACTTCCCAAAACAAAACGTAATCACAAAAGACAACGTAACGACAGAAATCAATGCCCTTTTATACTTCCAAATCGTTGACCCAATCAAATCAGTATACGAGATTGAAAACCTCCCAGTCGCTATTGAAAAGCTCACACAGACAACATTACGTAACGTCATCGGCGAGCTGGAGTTAGACGAGACATTGACATCACGCGACACCATCAACGCCAAGTTGCGCGCTGTATTGGACGACGCTACAAACAAATGGGGCGTCAAGGTAAACCGCGTTGAGTTACAAGACATCACACCACCTGAGTCAGTACGCATCGCCATGGAAAAGCAAATGCAGGCAGAACGCAACAGACGCGCCGAGATCTTGAAGGCAGAAGGTGAAAAGACATCAGCGATCCTTAAGTCAGAAGGCGAAAAGACTTCACAAATCAACAATGCCGAAGCAGAAAAAGCAGCGGTACTTCTAAAAGCAGAAGGCGAAGCCAAGGCAAAGATATTACAAGCTGAAGCAGAATCACAAGCAATTGCTATGATTGCAGAAGCCATCAAGAACACCAAGACAGATCCTGCATCTTACCTCTTGGCAACCAAATACATCCAGACATTGGAACAAATGGTCAGCGGCAAAGACAACAAGACCATCTATATGCCATACGAAGCATCAAACATGCTCGCTTCGTTGGGATCTATAAAAGACATATTTAATAAATAACCCAACTTATGAGTCTATGAGTCAATAAGTCTATGAGTCTATGAGTTTTAAAGCACTTATCGACTTATCGACTTATTGACTTATTGACTTATTGACTTATTGACTTATTGACTTATTGACTTAAAAAAATGGAACTATCAGAAAGACAGAAGAAAGTTGTAGATAAACTAAATGAATTGGAGATACCTTTTGACATTCATTTCCACCCTCCGATTCCAACTATTGAAGAAGCTCTCAACTACTGGAAAGAGTTCGACTCGACACATTGCAAGAACTTGTTTTTCAGAAATCACAAAGGCAACAGACATTACCTCGTGATATTTGATTGCATGAAACAACTCGCCATCCACGAACTCGAGCAAAGACTGAAACAAGGCAAGCTGAGCTTCGCATCTGAAGCAAGAATGGATAAGTATTTAGGACTAAAACCAGGCAGCGTCTCTCCTTTCGGAATCATCAACGACGAAGAGCATCACGTCTATCTTTATATCGACAAAAACCTTCTTAAATCAGAGAGACTTAGCTTCCATCCTAACGACAACACAGCGACATGCGTCATAAGCAAAGACGACTTGATAAAGTTTTTAGACACCATGGGCAACGGCTACGAATTCATTGATTTATACGAAGAATAATTTTTTTAATTAATGGATTGTTTCTTTGCCTAAAAAATCGTACCTTTGCACACGTTATCGAAAAGGCCTAAAAAAGCACTTTTCAATTGTATCACGAATTATATTTTTATGGATTGTTCCCGACGTATAAAACCTTGTGTTGAATCAGAAATTGGTAAATTAAACTACGTATTATTACACGCTCCAGGTCCTGAAATCGAACATATGACACCAGAAAACGCTCATAAGTTCCTGTTCAGCGATATGTTAAATCAACGTGAGGCTTATAACGACTACAAAGATTTCCAAGGCACTTTAAGAAAAGTAACTAACGTTCTTACAGTAAGAGAACTTCTTGAAGATATTCTCAAAAACCAAGAATTGAAACACGAACTCGTAGAGAAAATCTGCAAGAGAGAAAACGTAGAATTCTTGAAAGACGAGTTAGACAAATTATCAAACATCGACTTAGCAAAAGCATTCATTGAAGGTCTCGAAAACGACAGCTTCAAAGAAAGATATATTTTGCCTCCAGCACCAAACTTCTTCTTCATGAGAGATGCGTCATTCACAATGTACGACAACATCATGATCAGCAAGATGGCAACTACAGTGCGCGACAGAGAAAGCATTCTCCTTCAAGCTATCTATAACAACTCTCCTATCTTCGACGTAAAGACCGTCAACCCAGTCGAGCAATACGCTCCAAACGGTATCGGAAGAGTTGAAGGCGGCGACGTCTTGATGGCACGTCACGACATCATCTTGAGCGGTAAAGGCGCAAGAACAAGCGAAGAAGGCATCTTGGCAATGGTGGAACACCTCAAGACCAAAGGCGACCACAGACATCTCATCTCACAAGAATTACCATTAGAACCAGAGTCATTCATTCACTTAGACATGGTATTCACATTGTTGGATGTAAACAAATGTATGGTATTCAAGCCAGTCATCCTCAATCCACAATACAAGACAGTTCATTACGAAATATTTGAGAATGGCGAAGTCAAGGTTTACGAAGAAGAAAACCTCATCGTTGCATTGAGAAAACTCGGCATGGACTTAGAACCAATCTTCTGTGGCGGCGACGACGAATACAATATGCTTCGCGAGCAATGGCACAGCGGATCAAATTTCTTCACATTCGCGCCAGGCAAGATCTTAGGTTACGAAAGAAACTATAACACAATAGAAAACCTCCACAAACACGGATTTGAAGTCTTGACAGCTGCTGACGTAGCTTCAGGCAAAGTCAGTGTTGACGATTATAAGAACTGCGTTGTTGCTTTCAAAGGCAACGAACTCTCACGCGGTGGCGGCGGCGCACGTTGTATGACAATGCCGTTACATAGAGATGCGGTTGTTTGGTAAAGTCACCGAGACTCCAAGACTCCGAGTCACAGAGATACAAGAGACGTCATTTTAACATGGCGTCTTTTTTTCGTTCCACTATCAGTCATCCACGAATCTGCACGAAAAATCACGAAGATTTTGTGTGTCTATTTAGTACTTTTCTGTGGATTTTTATTTAAAATAACACATTAAAAGTTATCTGTTTTTAGAGGCAAATAATGAATTTTGTGATATTTTCAAGATCGTTTTTAAGTAAATAAGGTTAATTTTATGGCATTTTAAGATAAAAAATATTAAAAAACAACATTTTCACACATTACATTTATTTAACTATCAACTATTTATAAAATAATTAAAAATATTTTTAAAAAAGTTTATTTTAGTATTGACAGATAAAGAAAAAGCCGTATCTTTGCACTTGAAATCAGTTGGACTGGTAGCTCAATTGGATAGAGTCCCTGACTACGGATCAGGCGGTTGTGGGTTCGACTCCCGCCCAGTTCACAAAAGGAAATCGAGAAATCGGTTTCCTTTTTTCGTTTTATGCATTTCCACGGATTTTTACTTTCAAAGACATCCCGAATAAGCACCAAATAGCACGAAACACTCTTCCCTCTCGCAAATACGCAAAGAAATACAAAGCCTTAGCAACTTAGCATCTCAAAAGACGCCACAGGAGTGACGTCTCTACAGAACCAACTCAATCTCTTACCCCTCAGATCCACAATTCCTCATACCCTTAGCTCCTTTCTTTTGGGCGTTCCCTTAACCAAAAACAATTCCTAATTCCTAATTCCTACTTCCTAACTCCTAACTCCTAATTCCTAACTCCTAACTAACCTCTCACTCTTCCCTCCCATTTCCACGAGTTTTTCCGCCGCTTTAACGACGCTTTGGTTACCGTCGTAAAGTTTCTTACGAGTATCAACATAACTCGTCTGCAAGCCCTCTATTTTCCTTCCTAAATCCTCATATCGCTTCATAAACTCTCCGACTCTATCAAGGAGTTTATTCACTTCATCAAAGACCTCCTGCTGGTTTCTCGCCTGCTTCACCTGCGACCACGCAAGCTGTATCATACGCAACAACGCAAGCAGATTCTGCTCACTCGTAATGAAAACGCCATTTTCAAAAGCCTCACGCCACAAGGACGCATCCTCATAAAGCGCCAGCTGCATCGCAGATTCATTAGGAACAAACATAATGACGTAATTAAGACTCACACGAGGCGCCTTTATATATGAAGAGTAGTTCTTCTTCTGCAATTCCCTATAATGATTTCTCAGACTCTGCAAATGACGTCTTAAAGCAAACGATTTCTCAGTATCATCAGCGGAGTTACAATAATCCACAAAAGCCGTAAGCGAGACCTTAGAATCTATAATAAGATCCTTGTTATCCGGATAATGAACCACGACATCAGGAATAAGACGCTTGCCAGTCTCATCATGGAAGACAGTATTGCCTTTAGAGTCTTTTATGGCGGTCTGTTTCTCATAATGCTCGCCTTCTGTCAAGCCAGATTTCTCCAAGATGTTTTCAAGAATAAGCTCACCCCAATTACCTTGCGTCTTCGTCTCGTTTTTCAAAGCCTTCGCAAGGTTGTTAGCGTCGTTGCCAATATCCTGAGTACGTTTCATCAATTCTTCTATCGCCTTCTCCAAGCTCGCCTTATTTTCAGAAGAAGTCTTGATATTGTCCGTCATCGACTTACGCATACCTTCAATCTCGTTTTTCAAAGGATTAAGAAGCGCATCCAACTGAATATTATTCGCTTTAGACAAAGACTCCTCCCTTTGTTGCAACAACTTCTCCGTCGTATTCTGCAGTTCTGATTTAAGCGCTTTTATCTGCGTTTCGAACTGTTTATTTCTAAGATCTTCATTCTTAACCTCCTGCTCTTTCATCATAGAAATCTGCGTCTGCAGACTGCTATTCTTAGATTTCAAAATAAAACCAACTAAAAGAGCTCCAATTATTAAACCGATTGTAAAAAATAATATGTTCATAATCAAATTTATTAATGAGACGTGTCAATGTGTGTTTATTTTTTCAGGTAACATTGACGCGTCTCTACAAACAATTCCTAATTCTTAACCACCTCAACCCTACTTGCAGACTTTCCGTTTCTAACAAGTTGAATCTTAGCAGGTATTCTTTCCTTCAAAGTATCGACGTGAGATATGATACCGACTCTCTTGCCTAAATTGCGAAGATTTTCCAAAGTATTCATAACCATATCCAAAGAGTCACTATCAAGAGTTCCAAAACCCTCATCAATGAAGAGCATATCTATATTAAAATGCTGATCATTAAGCGATGTCAAACCGAGTGCAAGCGCCAAAGAAACGAGGAATGTTTCGCCACCTGACAAAGAACTCGCAGCACGCAACTCACCGCCCATTTCCATATCTTGCACCATAATAATCAGAGTATCAGGATAATTAGCCAGCCTATAACGAGAACTCAACTGCGACATATAATAATTAGCCCTATCAAGTAATATCCCCATTGTATAAGCCTGAGCCACATCACGGAAGTTATTCCCCTCTGTCGTGCCAATAGCCTTTGACAACTGATCCCAAAGATTATATTCATCAGAGCGTTTCTCATACTCACGCATGCAAGCCTCTGATTCTGATTGTTTTTGCTTATCCATCGCCAGCTTGGTCTTAATCTCAGAAAGCTGTTCTTCCTTAGCATTCTTTTCCTCTAACAAAGACTTTCTCTTTTCATTCAAGACATCCAATGTCAATTCTTCCGAAGGCTTATTTTCATCATCCTGGTGATGCAACAACTCTTCTTTCTTAATCGCCAATGTATTTTCAGCCTTGATAAGTTCGTCATCAAGCGCCTTATTCTTTTGACTAACAACTTGAATATCATTTATCTGATTAAGAAGATTCAATCTTTCGCAATCTATAGCTGAAGACTGTTTCAAGAAAACGTCAATTTCACTTCTATTAAGATTCTGCTCTTTTTCCAGAAGAGACTTTTGCTTAATCCTATCCTTTATCTTTTCATAAACAGCAGATAAATAAGGAATTAACCTTTCTGAATCAATATTATCCTTACAAATATCAAGATTCCTCCATTCTGGAATAATTGCATAAATATCTTCGAGATATCGCTCAGATTGCGAAATAACACTATCAATCACAACACTCTGACTTTCAATATTTCTAAGCAATTCCAACTTCTGATTCCAAATCTTTGCCGATTCATCCAACGACTCCGCAAATCCGAACGAATCTTCACGCCACGACTTTTCCCAATCATCACCTGTAAGATATTCATCCACAGATAATTTCTTCTCCTGATACTTAGATTCAGAAGCCGATATACTTGTTTTAATCGCGACCATTGACAAATCAAGATCCTGAGATTCCTTCTGTTTCACAACAAGTTGCTGTTCAAGAGAATGCACCTTATCCTCTAAAAATTTCTTATTCTTCTGAGCCCCGTCGATTTTGTTTTTAACCAAGGCCATTTCCTTCAATTTCAAATTGATAGCCTCAATTTCATTATCACACTTTACAATCGACTCGTTATGTCCATTTATCGTCGCATCAATACGTTCCAACTCAAAAACAGGTTTACCTTTACACTTCTCATTAAGGTCATTAAACAACAACTGAAGCCTATTCTCGTCAGAAGTAATATTTCTATTTACAACCTTCAATTCCGACTCTACCTTATTAAGTTCGTTTTGCGCATTCTGAAAGACATCCCTCAATCTATTCCACTCTTTTTCCAGACTTGCAAACAACGAATCCACAACACTTTCGTCATTATAATAATGTTCACGACTTCCGCAAACAGGACAAGGCTCGCCTTCTTTCAATTTATTTCTAAGAGTCTTAGCCCAATCTTCAACCATGTTTTTCTGCTTCTGGAACTCCACATCATTCCTCTCGAAATCGATTCTTGCAAGATTTAAAGCCTCGTTTTTAAGATTAAACGATAACTTTAAGCTATTAAGTGTTAAATTATCATTTTCAAGCTTTTGCTTTAGTTTTAAATATTGTTCCAAGACAGTTCTAATAACATTCAACTGAGCGATTCTATCTACAGTAATTTGTTTCTGCCTATTCACACCTTGGTATTCATTAAGCAGCCTGTCTTGTTCTTCAGAATTGAAATTTTGAAGAAGATCATCGAGAGTTTTATCAATTTCAGACTTATCTTTTTTAAGATTCTCTATTATCTCCGCGACACCTTTCAACTGATCAGAAATCTCATTTCTTTTGACATCAATTTGGACCAGCTCTTGCTCCTTATTTATTTTAAGACTTGAAAGTTGTGTCATTTCCTTTAAAAGTCCATGTATCAAGTTCACATTTTGATACACAACCTCCTTATCCTTATGAGAATCAACCCAATTCCAAGTTTCAACCTTAAGAGCCTCCAACTCCTTCTTTTTCCCTATTTCATTCTGTAACGAAAACTTAATACCAGAAAGCAAAGTCGCATCATCTTCAAATTGACCACCTATTTTGCCCATCTCAGCTTCAAGACGCTTCAACTCCTTCAAGTTTTCCCTCACTTTAACAGTAGAAAAATAATCCTCTACAAGAGATTTATTTGATTTATATTCAGCAGAGTTTATTTGATTTAAAATACTATCATACAATAATTTAGCCTTATCACATTCACCATTCAGATCAATATTCTTCTTAGTCCAGCTCAAAGACGCATCAACCTGTTTCAAGCAACTCTCCAGCTCTACACTTTGCACCTCTATCTCCGTCTTCTTAGCCTCAAGAGCTACAGCATCATCTTTAGATAAAACATTATCCTTCAAATTATTATATAAAGCCTCAACTTCTTTCTTCTTATAAAAAGCCTCGCCTTTTTTAGCCTTAACACCTTCTGCTATCCGAGAATAGACCTCGGTTCCAGTAAGCATTTCCAATATCTCAGACTGCTTGCTCTTCTCCGACTTCAGAAACGTGCTAAACTCCCCTTGAGCAAGCATCACAGAACGAATGAATTGGTCATACGAAAGCCCTATAAAATCAACGATTTTCTTATTGACATCCCCGACATTAGTGAAAAGCACGGTTCTCTTATCACCATCAACCACTTCCAGCTTCCTTCTATCTTTAGATGCTTTATAAGTACCATTTCTCGTCTTACCAACAGACCAGGTTGCAATATATGTAACATTTTGAACCGTAAAGTAAAGTTCCGCCTTACCCTCCACAGTACCTTTACGCAAAATATTATTAGTATTTCCAGTACTATTCTTTCCATCTTCCATCTTGGCATCATTCACAACGCTCTCATAACGAGAAGCTTTGTCATACAAGGCAAGAGTTATCGCATCCAAAATGGTAGTCTTTCCAGAACCTGTTTCACCACATATCAAGAAAAGAGGCTCCTTTGCCAAAATGCCATTGGCAAAATCAATTTCTGCGTATTCAATAGAATTAAGGTTTTGTATTATCAGCTTTTCAATCTTCATAATCAATTAGTTAATTTTCAGTTCATCACTTCATCACAAACCGCCTTAAACATTGCTTTCATCTCTTCTGGCATTTCTGCATTATTTTTCTTCTGGTACACAGAACGCCCTAATTCATAAGGAGATATGGCTTTAAAATCATCCAAAGTTCGAACAACAACATCCGTTTGCTCCACATTCTTGACTGGAAGATAAACCTGTACGCCACAATATTTTGCCTTTTTACCTTCAAACTTCTCGATGATAGCAGCGTTTGCCAAATCAGTAAGAGGCATTTCCGATTTAACATGCAATCTCACATAACAATCATTATCAAGCACTTCATCCATTCTTTTCAAAACATCATCTATAGAGATCGCATCATCATACGATTGCGGTTTAGATGGAAAATCACAAATTGGAACAAGCGGGTTTATTTCCCTAATCTTCACATCTAGATTATGATTCTCTATCGTCACGACAGACACCGAATGAGGATAGTCCTCATTGAATGTAAGGGCGAATGGAGAACCCGAATATCTCATATTTTCGCTCAAATCCTGAGGGTGATGAACATGACCCAAAGCCCAGTAATCTATCCCTTTCAACCGAGTAACGCTCTCGACATCGACAAATTCCAAACCACCGACCAATTTATTATTAGCATTTGAATTAACGCCAGACATCATTAAATGTCCCATTGCAATAACAGAATGATTTTCCGAATATTGCACGTTAAACTTCAAGTTATCCTTTAAGTCATTATAAAAAGAAAAAACACGGTTTGAGTAGCTGTCATTTTCCTTCAAAGAAGGATAATTGCCAGAATTCAGAAACGGAACCGCCAGCACCCAACCAACAATTTCGCCATCTCTTTTGACAGGAATTTCAATCTTAGAGGCATCGTATGTCAACTTGCCATCTTCAATATCTTTGTAGAAGTCAAGATTACCTACCACCGTCACGCCAAAAGCCTCCCACAGCTCACGAGGCGCCTCAAGTCTTGAAGGAGAATCGTGATTGCCTGCAGTCACAATTATCTGCAAGCCATCATACAAGCGAGACAATTCAACCAAGGTATGGTAGTAAAGACGCTGCGACAATACAGTAGGCGTCGCAGAATGAAAGATATCACCAGACACTATCAATGCATCCGGTCTTTCCTCTAAAATAATATCTTTCAATTGATTAAAGAAAAACCTATGCTCTTCATCACGCGAATATTGGTACAAAGTCTGTCCAATATGCCAATCACTCGTATGTATTACCTTCATTTTTCACAATATTTTTTATTACATAAACATCCTCAAACCCAGCTCCATTTCTATAACACCCTGACACTCTTAACTCTTGAACAGACTCATCATCAAACCAAGAAGCCCGTATAGAACCCCTTGACTCTTCTATTGAGACACCGCCAATCACGCACCAATCAGACGACACAACATCGGAAGTATCTATCACAAACACCTGATCATCAAGAGGATCTTGAATTATATAAACAGGATGCGGAACTAATTCTTCATAAAAGAAGTCCACTATTTCATTCTGGATCGTATAAAAATTATCATTCAGATTACGATTTGCGTCCAGATACGGCGCATGTCCTTGCCCATAAAACGTATGCAACTTCGAACGAATTCCCAATTCCAAAGCCTTTTCATGGATGCACGATGAACCATACATCTTGTCAAACAGAACCTTATGAAAATCACCGATTACCATAAACGGATAGCCGTAGCCGTATGGCACGACAACATCCTCATCACCATGAAAAGATATCACTGGAGTCTTGGAATTCTTAAGAATATCCAAATCATTCACAGCGCCCCACATATTCGCCACTGCCCTGATTCTAAATTTGTTATAAATCTTATTACCCGATGTCTCCAAATCACCCAAGTCCTCCAAGAACAAAGAAGAATACGAAGACTTAGGACGATTTTCATTACGCATATAAGCCAGATTCAAGGAAGTGATACCGCCTGCGCTGGAGCCACCAACAAACAGATAATCAGGATCTATACGATAGACATCCTTCTTTGAAACCAAATAACGCATAGCCGCATGAGCATCTTGCGCCGCCTGATAAGCAGTTCTTTCTATAGCCTTAGGATTCATGCCATATCCCATTCTATAATTTATTGACACACAGACATATCCCAAAGAAGCAAAATGAGCGCACCATTTTTGATATGGCAAAGTCGCTTTATCACCAACAAAAAAGGCACCGCCATGAATAAACATCATAAGAGGACGCTTTTCAATAGTGTCGCCCTTAGGTATATACAGATCCATATTAAGATTCAAGTTTTTCTTTTTCAAAGAATTAAACAAACCTATCTTAACAATGTTACCAATGTCAATAGTATCATCCGGAATTGACGACCAGAAGCCTCTCACGTTAGCATAGGTAACATCTGACAACCGTTCAACTTCAAACATCTCATCCTTATACCTATTCTTAAAAGCATGATATCCATCTATTTCATAAGGAACCAAACGAAATTGCTTTTTATCTTTCGTCCCATCAACCATAAACCATCCACGACAGCCTTCCGAGGTTTGCCTTTTCACCTTACAAGTAATCATGATAGTATCAGATAACACTATTTTTGAACCTTTTTTAGGCAATTCTATTTTAAAATGCTCCGCCTCTATTATCAATTCATCATCGAAAAAATAACACTTACCTTCAATGCACAGATCGCCGACACGATTGAGTTTTACAAAATAAGTCTCGTCATCAGTTAGGTTTTCAAACAAAAAACCGCCCTCCTCAACAGGAATATCTTTTATTGTCTTGCACGACACCATTGCAACAAGCAAAAATATCGTGACAATCAACATATAATGCAAAGTTAAAATCCGTTTCATAAGTTTAAAATCGAGCTGTAAAATTAAAAAAAATACTTGAATTTATTGTCTAAATTTCATAATTTCGCAGACTAAAATTTTGTTCAAATAAATATGAAAATTAGAGTAAAAAACATCATCGCCATTGGTATTATTGCAATGACATTAATATCATGTTCCGGAGAATTACAGAAGGCAGACTACCAGGTTATTCCATTGCCCAAAAACATTACCGAAAACACAACTGAAAAACCATTCATTCTCTCAAAGAATGTCTGCATCACATACCCAACATCACAGGCCGAATTAGCAAAAGAAGCCAATTTCCTATCAGAATTCCTTAATGAAATTTTAGGATATTCATTAAAAGTAGAGGCTTCAGATTCTTTCAAAACAGGAGCGATAAACTTAAGCATTGACCCTACTGTTTTTACAGAAAAAGACTCTTATAAAATTATTGTAAATGAGAATAATATAAACATTATCTCAAGTGAAACTTCAAGTGCATTTTTTGCAATTCAGACATTAAGAAAGAGTCTTCCATTCGATGCAAAAGGCGAAAATATCATCATGCCAGCAGCAGAGATTTATGACTACCCTCGTTTCGGTCACAGAGGCATGATGCTTGACGTCAGCCGTCACATCTTCGATCTCGATTCCATCAAGGAATTCATCGACGTCATGGCATTGCACAATATGAATAAATTCCACATCCACCTCACCGACGACCAAGGATGGCGCATTGAAATAAAGAAATATCCAGAGTTGACACAAATCGGCGCATGGCGTTCAGGAACAAAAATAGGAAAGAGTGAGACTTACGACACAATTCGTCACGGCGGCTTCTACACACAAGAAGAGCTCCGCGATCTCGTACAATACGCAGCAGACCGTCATATTGACATCATTCCTGAAATAGATTTACCAGGACACCAATTAGCAGCTTTGGCAACATACCCAGAACTCGGCTGCACAGGCGGTCCTTATGAAGTATGGCGTCAATGGGGCGTTTCAGACGACGTCATCTGCGCCGGCAACGAAGACGCGATGCGTTTCTTGGAAGACGTCTTGACTGAAGTAATGGACATATTCCCTAGCGAATACATCCACATCGGCGGCGACGAATGCCCTAAAGTACGTTGGGAACAATGTCCTAAGTGCCAAGCCAAGATCAAGGAATTAGGATTTAAAGACGATGACCATTTCAAAGCAGAGGCATATCTCCAAAGCTACGTCATGACAAGAATGGAGAAATTCGTAGAAAACCACAGACGTAAAGTCATCGGCTGGGACGAAATCCTAGAAGGCGGCCTCGGACCAAACGTGACAGTCATGAGCTGGAGAAGCATCGACGGCGGCAAAGAAGGCGCAAAACAACATCACGACGTCATCATGACACCTTGCTCCCACCTCTACTTCGACTATTACCAAACAGACAACACTGACGACGAGCCACTCGCCATCGGCGGCTATATTCCAGTAAGCAGAGTTTATGAATTCGAGCCAATACCATCAGACTTGACAGAGGACGAAGCGAAACACATCCTTGGACCTCAGGCTAACCTCTGGGTTGAATACATCAAAAACATGAGCACTGTATTCTACAGAGTATTGCCAAGAATGGATGCACTCACTGAAGTACAATGGGTCTCTCCAGAACAAAAAGACTACGACAGCTTCCGCAAGCGCACATATAAGATGGTTGAGTTATACGACATCAAAGGCTGGAACTACGCAAAACACATTTTTGACATCGACGTAGAAATAGTTCCTAACGTAGAGGCAAAATGCATCGACGTGACAATGTCGAAGTTCGGCGAAGGCGACATTTTATACACATTAGACGGAACTGATCCTCTGACAAACGGAACAAAATACACAGAAGCGCTCAAACTTACAGAAAACGCCAAGTTGAGAGCCATCGTCAAAAGAACCAGAAGCGTTGGCAAAGAGTTCAGAACAGACATAGAACTCAGCAAATCTTCTATGAAGCCAATAAGCTTGAAGAACGAGCCACACGAAAACTATCGTTTTGACGGAGCCAATACTTTGATCGACGGTTTGTCTGGCGGCAACAACTACAAAACAGGCCGTTGGATTGCCTTCTTCGGTGAAAATCTCGACGCGACAATTGACTTAATCGAGGAACAAGAGATCAGCAATTTGCAATTCAACTGCAATTTAACCAAAGGCGACTGGATCTTCAACGCTAAATCTGTAAAGATATTAGCATCTAACGACGGTAACACTTTTGAAGAGATTCATTACCAAGAGTTCCCTATTGAGACAGTAAGAGAAGACGGTTTCATTTCATATAGCGTTGATTTTGAGAAGGCAAGCGCACGTTTTGTCAATGTAGTGATAGAACCACACATGTGTCCAGAAGGACATTCTGGCTATGGTTATCCAGCATGGATTTTCGTTGACGAAATAAAAATTAACTAATTGAAAAATAATTTTGTACAGACGTAATTCGTAAAGAAAAATTTTGTACTTTTGCACCCGCAAACCTCGGGTAGGTTTAACAGTTAAATTATTATTAACATTTAAAAAATTAGTTTT
>JAFYUH010000019.1 GCA_017549605.1 Bacteroidales bacterium | reverse complement strand
CATTGTAAAGGAGTTTGATTCCACCATCAATGGCATACTGATTTGTACACAGCAGAGTCTGAGCAGTTCTGTGAACATACCGTCTTGCAATGACGTGATTCTTGAATCGCTGCAATGGAACATACCCAAGATGGAACAGTTTTACTTCCGTTTCATACGTCTTGATTCCAAAGAGATGAAGGATGTGCATTATGTCACATACGAGGATTCCGTTGAACAGAACCTGATGGCTTTGGTATTGGTTAAAGAACGGCTTAACGAGTTTATCAAGACCGGCGAAGTAAAGGAACAGTCGGAAATTTTCGAAGAGTTCGACATCACAATGTCGGTCATAGACAGCTTGCTGATACGCGCAAAAGACAGCGAAGGGAAAATACATATCAGCTGGGGAAGCCAGAGAATAACAGACTAAACAAAGAATAGTATGGAATATATTGATTTAAGCAATGCAGAGATTACCGTCACTACCCAACATATCATGGACGGGAATGAATACAGAGACTACAATATGCAAATGTCAGAATACAGCGATATGGATGAATTTCTATGCGCATGTTCCGATCTCTTTCCAGATGAACAAAATCCAGAATATAGATATACGAAATGGGAACATATCCCTGACAACCTTATAAACATCGAATGGATATGTCCTAACTTCTTCGAGATACGCGACGCTCTTGAGATGCTCAATGAGAATGAAATAGAACATTTCATCATCTGGAGCGAATATTTCGGATATGACATCACAATAGACGACCCGCACATGATGGTGCTGCATTATCAGGATATATACGAAGCGGAAGAACCTGAAGTGGAGGTATATCCAGAAGATATTTTTGAAGATGACACGCTATACGCTGACATGTCTGACAATATCAGTGATATGCGGACTCTTCTATGCAAGATATTGGATGATAACTACAACTAAACTAATACCATGGAAAACACAAAGAATAAACACGAAGAAAAGAAGACTCTGACAATGGAATACGTCAAAAGTCTGATGGATAACAACTATACCCTCGTATGGGTGGATTACAGGGAAAACTTCGACAACAATCACGACCTGATACAGCAATGCATTGAAAAACAAAGCTGCGAAGATATATGTTCAAAAGTGAGTGAATGCTACAATGATGCCGAATATCAGTCAACCGATGACATCATGAACAAATTGAAACGCGACTGCATAAGCAACAACCTGTTTGAGAAGGAAGATGTAGAAACTTTCTTTGAAGAACATGATGATGAGATAAGGGATGAAATTCTGGAACGTGATGATTCTACAACAATAAATGACCTTATCAATAACACCAGTGACATACCTGTCAGAGTGGAGATGTTATCCAATTACGATTGTATAAACTCCATCGGGATAGAAACGCAAGGCGGTTTCAGTTACATGAAAAGCTATTTTGGTGATATGATAGATGCACTTCATCTCAATCCAGCGAAAGTAAAGAAAACACTGATGGATAAAGGCTATAATGTATATGGCAAATTCCCAAACAAAAAATGTCGTAACGGCAAGGAACAAGTATCCTACGAGGATTTTTGCCAGGAGTTGGAGGAGTCATGTTGCGGAGCCAACCTGCTTACCTATATCGGTCTTGTAAACCTCAGAGACCTCTACGATGCCGACTTCAAAATAAAAGAGTTAATTATTCCCAAAGGCAACACCTGTGGAATGTTCAGTTCAATGTACGGTGGCGGCAGTCTCATAGAGATGGAACTCAAGAGCGATGTCAGCATTCAATTGGACAAGGCACACAAAAAAAGATACAGTTTTCGTCTCCGTCTTGACTACGAACGCTCACGATACGAATATTCAATCAAGGATGTCTATGGAGTATATGACACATTCTTTGGCAAGAAAATAAACATTGTCGCT
>JAFYUH010000165.1 GCA_017549605.1 Bacteroidales bacterium | reverse complement strand
GCAATTTTAGACAATTCAGCAAAGTCATAATGGCTATTGCTTCTAATATAGTCCACCAAACAAGAATGTGTAGCCAATTTCTTTTTGTCAATCAACACCTTTATATCCTGTTCAGACAAAGTTGGCTTGCATAATATTTTACGAACCTTAGCTGCAATCTGTTTGAATATAACGGTAGGTACCGCCTCGCCCAAATTTTGGCGTATGTTCATTTCCTCTTTCTTTAGGAATGCTTCTTTCTCTTTTAATGACATTCTGTTTAACTCATCAAAAGGAATGTCGCTCCAGTTAAAAGATGAAGGAACAGACATCATAAGCATAACCTCCCTAATACTGAACACTCTGTTATCAACAGGATGAACAGTATTCTGACTTGCCATAATATCATTACGAGTGTGAATACAAGGTGCTACTTTATCCCAATACTGACGAGTATATTTGTCGCCATTCTTACGGGCGTTGTACACAATAACACCATTCTTTACACTATGCGGTATCTTTGTAATATCGGTATTGTCAAATGCCGATTGTCCCTCCTTAATATCTGCAATCCAAGATTCCATACGAGGCGAATATTTCCTAAAGTTATGATAAATATCATCTTCGGAAATTTCACCCATCTTCTTTAACGATGGCAAATGACCAATAATTTGTCTTAGTGTTCTCTCAGGCTGCTTGTCAGGGAAAATATCATATGGGGTAACCTCTTTCAAATCTTTACGAGCACCAATAACTAATGTTCTTGTTCGACTTGATGGGTTACCATAATCTTTGAAGTTTGCGACTTGATAGAGAATATTGTATGCTCCCGACAAGTTAGCCTCAATAGCATCTTTAATTGACTTGTCTTGACCATCAACATCGGTACATACAGATGTAAGGAAAGCTCTAACATTCTCAAATATAAAGAACTTAGGCTTAATCTGTTGTGTCATTTTTATAGACTCAACAACCAACGAGTTGCGTTTTAACTCATCTTTCTTCTTGTGGTTAGCAACAGACATACCCTGACAAGGAGGCGTTGCAATCAACACATCCAAATCTGTTAGATTAAAACCTCTTTCCCACATTGCTAACTCCGCAAAAACTTTATCTTTCGTTTCTTGCGTAGTCATATCGCCACAAATATATCCGCTGTTATAAACGCATTTTTGATTGAATTTCTGAATTTTCAATCTGCGTTCCAACAACTCTACTGTGGCGACACAATAGAAGCCCTCTTCCTTGAAGCCATAGCAACCAACTCCTGCACTGCTGAATAGGCTGACATATGTCCTCAATCCATATGCAGAACGCCGATCTGCTAATAGCATTTCGGGGACTTCTAACTCTGGGTATAATTTCACTTTAGCCATATTAACCTATTCTTCTTAAATTTTCAGCAGCCATTGACAGAGCTTCCGATGCAACAATATGTTCATCAGATACCATATCAGTTACCTTGTCGGCAAGCCACAATGTAAGGAGGTCTGTCATTTCTACATGAAACATCTCCGACAATATTGCGACTTGTTCTTTCTTGGCTCTGCGTTCACCTTTTTCTATCTTACAATATGTTGCAGTGTCTATATCAAGAGCAGCCGCAATCTGCCTTTGT
>JAFYUH010000164.1 GCA_017549605.1 Bacteroidales bacterium | reverse complement strand
GACCTGCGCCTGAGCCGATGAATACAGCTTCGAAGTTTTCTTTTTCCATCAACTCGTCGATTGTTACTGTACGACCGATGATGACGTCTTTTTCGAATGTAGCGCCGAGTTTCTTGAGGTTCTCGATTTCATGACGCACTACAGTTTCTTTTGGAAGACGGAATGAAGGGATACCGTAAGACAAAACGCCGCCCAATTCGTGGAGCGCTTCAAATACTGTAACGTCGTAACCCATCATAAGAAGGTCTTTTGTACATGTCAAACCAGCAGGACCGCTACCAACGACAGCTACCTTATGACCGTTCTTTGCGCTTGGCTTTTCAAACTCGACTTTGTTTTCACGAGCCCAGTCGCCGACGAAACGTTCGAGTTTGCCGATAGCGATAGGTTCGAACTTCTTGCCCATGATACATGAACCTTCACATTGTGACTCTTGTGGGCATACGCGGCCGCATACTGATGGAAGAGCTGAGTTTCTGTTGATGACGCGTGCTGCTTCTTCAAAGTTGCCTTCAGCGACGAATTTAACGAATTGTGGGATTTCAATATTTACAGGACAAGCCTTGACACATTGAGGGTTCTTGCAGTTCAAGCAGCGTTGTGCTTCGATGATAGCCTCTTCTGCGTCGTAGCCGTAACATACTTCTTCAAAGTTTGTTGCTCTTACCTTTGGATCTTGCTCGCGGACTGGAACGCGTTTCTTGTTGTCGCGCATTTCCTCAACGATGCCGCCGATGTTACATACGTGTCCTTCTTCTTTTTCTTCTCTCTCGAGAATCTTGTGACCTTCTACATTATTATACATAGCCTGGCGTTTCATCACGTTTTCGAAGTCGACTTGTGCGCCGTCGAATTCTGGACCGTCAACGCATGTGAATTTTGTCTCACCACCAACAGTGACACGGCAAGCGCCGCACATACCTGTACCGTCAACCATGATTGAGTTCAAGCTTACTGTACATTTGATGCCGAGTTTTGTTGAGAGCTGTGAAACGAACTTCATCATGATGAGCGGACCGATAGCGATGACTTCGTCATATTGCTTGCCTTCATCAACGAGACGTTGCAACATCTCTGTAACTAAGCCTTTATATGGTGATGAACCGTCGTCTGTTGTGACGTATAAGTTAGAAATAGACTCGAGTTCTTTTTCATAAACGAGGAGGCTTCTTGTTCTTGCGCCGATGATGACGTCAGCCTTGATGCCGTGTTCGTATAACCACTTGACCTGTGGATAGATTGGAGCGATGCCGACGCCGCCGCCAACGAAAACGAATTTCTTGTTCTTACGTTCTTCGTCTGAGAGATGAACGAATTCTGATGGCTTGCCTAAAGGACCTACTACGTCAGCGAAGCTGTCGCCTACGTTATATTCTGCCATTTGTCTTGTTGACTTGCCGATGGCTTTGAACACGATGACGATAGTGCCTTTTTCAACATCGTAATCACTGATTGTTAAAGGAATACGTTCAGATTTCTCTTCCATCTTAACGATTAAAAACTGACCTGGCAATGCTGATTTTGCCAAACGTGGAGCCTCAACTTCAAACAAATAAGTTTCTTGAGCTAACTCTTCTTTTCTAACTATGGTAAACATATCTGTTATTTTTTAGATAAATTAATGCTAATTATTAAAGTGGCAAATATAATAAAAAGACTAAAGGCTAATGACTAAAGGCTAAAGTTTTTTTTTAATTCATA
Organism: Bacteroidales bacterium; assembly: GCA_017549605.1. Lineage (GTDB taxonomy): Bacteria > Bacteroidota > Bacteroidia > Bacteroidales > F082 > Limimorpha. The sequence continues at coordinate 1,477 of JAFYUH010000164.1, read as the reverse complement.
ATTCATAATGCATAATTCTGAAAAGACGCATCAACGACATATTGTTTATTTTTCATTGTGTCGTGCGATACGTATTCTCTACATGGTAATTTTTAACATTTTTTAACTTTTTTATTTGAAACCGATATTTTAATTTTGCGGAGAACTTAAAAAACTATTTTTTATGAACAAAAACATCTCTATCAATCAAGAATTTCTTGATGACATTAAGAGCATTATAAACAATGCCCGACAAAATGCTGTAAGAAGTGTGGATTTTTGCCGTGTTCAAATGTATTGGAACATCGGCAAACGTATCTTTGAAGAAGAACAAGACGGCAAAGAACGAGCTGACTATGGTTCTTATCTATTAAAGAATCTAGCAACAGAATTAGTACCTGAATATGGCAGCGGATTTTCAATCAGGCAATTGGAACAAAGTCGACAATTTTATAGGACTTATCCAATTGCGAACGCAGTGCGTTCGCAATTAAATTGGACACAATATAGAAGACTCGGTGACTTAAATTCCTAATTCCTAATTGAAAAGACGCATCAACGACATATTGTTTATTTTTCATTGTATCGTGTGATACGTCTCTACATGGGGATATTCTTATACATTTGCAATCCAAAATTAAAATTTATGAAAAATGATCTTTTTAAGGGTATATACAGAATACCTTCTTCCAGAGCTGATTGGCATAATTATAACCACGGATGTTATTTCATAACTATTTGTACGGACAAAAGAGAACACTTCTTCGGAGAGATTTCCAATGAAAAAATCTCAATGTCTAAATTAGGCATTTACACCGAATCGTATATTGATTATCTCAATTCAAAATACGATGACTTTAAGATAATATCGCATGTAATAATGCCTAATCATGTTCATCTTATCATTAGCGTTGACGCTCATAACAAAAGCAAAAAGCAAGATACATACAATAACATTGAGGTCAATGAAATGATGAGAGATATTTCCAAACAATGTGGACGACTTTCTTACATAATAAGCATTTTCAAAAGATCTGTTAGTAATTTCGCCAAAAAGAATAACATATATTTTGCTTGGCAAACAAGATTTCACGACAGAATCATCAGAAATTACAATGAATTTATTGAAACTCACAATTACATACAAAATAATATTTCCAATTGGAAAGAAGATGAATTTCATTAATCCAATGTAGAGACGTATCACGAATATGGTTTGAGCATTATTGTTTTAAAAACAACGTAATATTTTCCAAACCATATTCTGATGCGTCTCAAAAAAAACACAACTCCTAACTCCTAATTCCTAACTGAAAAGACGCATCAACGACATATTGTTTATTTCATCTGTGTCGTGTGATACGTATTCTATGTTAAAATCCAAATTAATTTACAATTATTTTTTAAAATCTATATTGTTACAAATTTTTGATCAAGTCTATCTTTACATAACATATATTTATTAGGGTCATATTTTATCTTATTCTTCACCAGGGAT